>CALAYC010000267.1 GCA_937894935.1 uncultured Verrucomicrobiota bacterium | reverse complement strand
TTCCAACGCGGACCGTTCTCATCGCACGTGACTAGTCGCAGCCCGTATTTGATTTGCCACAACGCTGCCTGAATCAACATTTCCGCCGCGCGTTCGTCACTGAGTTCCTGCCGCAACGTCAACTTCCATGGGCGCACCGGCGGATCATCACCGCGCGTGCAACCAGCGAACGCAAACTCCGGCACGGCACTCGCACGAATCAATCGGAATCCCGCCCGTCGCAACAGCTGACGCAAATCCGCGCTCTCCAAATCCGCGCATGTCCGCAAACCAAGCCGCTCGACCAACAGATAACGCAGATAAACCGGCGCACGCCGCTCAAAGATCATGCGTTTCGTCGGTGTCAATGTTTCTAACGCACTCGGCGGAGCGGCATGCGAGAGCGGACACAACAGAGATTTCGGATACGAACCGAGGAAACCTTCCGAACCCGGACGAATGCAAAACCACGCGGTCAGAATCAAAAGTTGATCATAATCACGCGTCGCCGTGACGTTCGCCTCCCCCGCCAATCGCGCTGCAATCCGAAACACGTGTTCGAAGTGCGGCAATTCCGCTTCTTCCAATCGGGCAACTTTTCCGCGCAAACCGCGAAACTCCGCTTCTGCTGCGGGAAACTGATCGGCTATCGCTCGCGCCGTTACAATCGTTTCCTCTTCAAACGTCGGCAGATAAATACACGCGCGCGCCACATCCGGTTGCGGTGAAATGGTGGCGGGAATCGGCCAACCGTGTTGCCATTGAGGTTCAACGTTTTTTGGCGGCGGCGGCGCGGGAGGAGTCCCACGCAAAACCGTTTCGAGCAATGGCGCAAATTCAGGATGGACCGTCTGCAACGCCGGTTTTCTCGGCGTTACCGGCTTGACCGTTTCCATCGCCTCCGACTCGAGGCGGGACAATTCAGATTGCTCAAGTTCGGTCCACACGGCTATGCGAATATCTACCATTCAACGCAGCGGCTGTCATTCTTTTCATTTCAGGAATTTACTCGCAATTGACCGGCCATTTCTTTCACTCCGAATCCCGCCATGAAAGAACTCACGAGCGCCGCCTGGATTAAATTCAAGGGCATGCTTTTCCTGTTTCTCGGCCTGACCGCCGCCATCCTTCTGATTTCGGAAAATCCCGGCTGGCGGGTGGCTGGTCTGCTCGTGTTAACCATCTGGAGTTTCTGTCGCGCTTACTATTTCGCATTTTACGTCATCGAAAAATATATCGCCCCGACCTTTAAATTTTCCGGACTGGGTTCAGCCCTGAAACATCTCTGGAAACAACGATAAGAAATCCGAACAGATTTGATACGATCTTACGAAACATAAACGTGGCATGTTTTCGTCGCTTGCCGAGTTTTCCGCACCTCTCTAAGCTCGCGCCATCATGATGAACGCTTCCAATCGCATCAAACTCTCGGTCATGATGTTTCTCCAGTTCTTCGTCTGGGGCTCATGGTACGTGACGGGACCCAATTATCTCGCCACCATCGGATTCAAAGCGGAGGACTTCGGCACAATGTATTCCGTCGGACCGATCGCCGGAATGATTGCACCGTTCTTCGTCGGCATGATTGCCGACCGCTTTTTCGCCGCACAGAAAGTTCTTGGCGTAATGCATCTGCTCGGCGCGGCCATGATGTTTGCCGCTACCACCGTGATGAAATCGACAAACCCATCGCCCGGCACCATCAACCTGCTCTTCTTCGCTCACATGCTGACGTATTTCCCAACGCTCGCATTGACGAATACCATCGCGATGAAATGCATGACCAACCCGGAGAAAGAATTCCCCGGCATTCGAGTCCTGGGAACGATTGGTTGGATCGTCGCGGGATTAGCCATCACCGGTATGAGCTTTGATACAAACATCGGCATGTTCTATCTGACCGTTGGTGCAGGTGCTGCTCTTGGCTTATTCAGCTTCATGCTGCCGAATACGCCACCGACCACTTCCGGCCCGGTCAGCGCGCGACAAATCATCGGTCTCGACGCACTGGTCATGTTGAAAAATCGTTCCTATCTGGTGTTTCTCATCGCATCAACGCTGATCTGCATTCCGCTAGCGTTCTATTATCAAATCACCAGTCGCATCGTTGAAATGACCGCCCTGCCCATCGGTCAGACCATGAGCTACGGTCAGATGTCCGAAATCTTCTTCATGCTCGTCATGCCGCTCTTCTTTGCGCGCCTTGGCGTCAAATGGATGCTGGCCGTGGGAATGTTGGCCTGGGTGACCCGCTATGCGTTGTTCGCCTTTGGCGCCGCCGACGAAGTGCGTTGGATGATCATCCTCGGCATCATGCTGCATGGAATCTGTTACGATTTCTTCTTCGTCACCGGTCAAATTTACACCGACCAAGCCGCGCCCAAACAGGTCCGCGCTCAAGCTCAAGGCTTACTCGTGTTGTTCACGCTGGGTCTGGGAATGCTGATTGGCGCCCAGGTCGCGGCAAAAGTTGAAGCGCGTAATACTCCCGACGTTTCCAAAGCCGCCGCTCAAGTGGTCGCTGCCAAATCGGCTGAGATCGCCAAATTGAAAGAGCAAATCAGCACGGCTGCTCCGGAAGAAAAAGCCGCACTTGAAACCACACTGAAAACTACGTCGGAAGAAATGGCTACGGCACGAAAAGCCGAACTGAAAGCGATTCAATGGAAATCACTCTGGGGTATGCCGGCAATTTTTGCGGGAGCGATCCTGGTGTTTTTCATCGCCCTTTTCCGGCCACCGGCCCGGAGTTGAATCGGGCTTTTTCAGTAAGCCTCAACAAAGAGCGCAAAGGATACGAAGGGATTTGGAACCGGTGAATGATTCTTTGCGCTCTTCGCGTAACTGCGTGAGGCCGCGTTAATCCGGCAACCGAACCGTGATTTCTTTAGTTATGAGGGCGGCAAGCAACTGCGCCACCGTTTGCCGTTGCCCCGGCAAAATTAAATCTGGTGCAATCTCGTTCAACGGCTGCAACACGAATCGCCGTTCGTGCGCTCGCGGATGCGGCAGGATTAATTCCGGTCGCACCGAAATCTCGTTATCATACGCGATTAAATCCAGGTCCAATCGCCGCGGCTCGTTGTGAATCTGTTTGGGGCGACGACCGAAGTCCGTCTCCATCGCCTGCAATTTCCGGAGTAGCGATGCCGATGCCTCCTGCGGATGCGGATAAAGCGCAATCGCCGCATTCACAAATGTCGGCGAGCCCGGTGGACAATCTACCGGCGTAGTTTGCCAGAGCGACGAACGCCGCAGCGGTTGCGCGGAGAGTTTCTCCAGTTCATCCATCGCGCGCCGCAGGATCCCCGGGGAATCTCCCACGTTCGATCCCAACGCGATATAGGCTACAGAAATGTGAGTATTCATGCCGCCCATTTCAGTCCATGGGGCAACTCCTTTGCCGCGTATTCTACATGTAAAACCCGCCGATGCGAGGGATTCTTTGCCGGTGACGAAGCGTGCAATAGCAAAGGACGCATGAACAACGCGCCGCCCTTGCGTAATTCGCAGGTGACCGCGACCGTTTCTTGCGCCCACCGGGAAATCGCTTCGTTACTCAATTCCCCTTCGCGATGCGATCCCGGCAAAATGCGCAACGCTCCGTTCGCATCTGAGCAATCGTCGAGATGCAATCGCATCGTCACCATGCCTTCGAGCACCGACACCGGCGGATTAACGTGTAGAACTCCATCTTTCACCGACCATGCAGAAAAGCCCGGCAACTCAACTCGCTCCGCTACCGCAATCGCAAGGTCCTGATGCCACGGCACACCCCAGTTCGCCTCATTGGTTTTGTTAAAGAGAATTGCACGCACTGGAAATGGCGTGCCACCAATCCATTGGCTGATGAGCGAAAGAATTTCAGGTGAATTTGCAACCGACTTTGCGGTCGGACTGAGTCGCAGCGCATTGCGAATACCGCCACGTCTGCTGCGGTTGTCCGATGGTCGCGACGATTGCGAAAACTCGTTCACAATCTGATCGCAAAGCTGCGCCGACACCAATTCGGGCACAGTTTGAAAACCGTCGCGATCGAACTGACTCTCGCAGTTCACAAAACGTATCTGACTTATTTCAATCCCAACACATCCTGCATGTCGTAAACGCCGGGCTTTTGTTTCACAACCCATTGCGCCGCGCGCAACGCACCATTGGCAAATGTGTCACGACTCGATGCTTTGTGAGTGAGTTCCACCCGCTCGCCGTTGTTCGCAAAAATCACCGTGTGATCGCCCACCACATCGCCACCACGAATCGCGTGAATTCCGATTTCGTTCGGAGTGCGTTCACCGGTGATGCCCTTGCGACCGTGCCGCAGCGCTTCCTCCAATTGCAACTTTCGCACGCCAGCAAGAATTTCGAGCAATGTCGTCGCTGTGCCGCTGGGTGCGTCTTTCTTCAAACGATGATGCATCTCCACCACTTCCAGATCGAATGCCGGCCCGAGAATTTCCGCCGCTTTGCGCGTGAGCCAGAACAGCGTGTTCACGCCAGTAGAAAAATTCGTCGCCATCACGAGCGGAATCTTCTGCCCCAACGCGAGAATTTTTGCTTTCTCCTCGGTGCTGTGACCGGTCGTGCCGATAACAATCGCTTTACGGTGCTGCGCGCACAGTTCCGCTACACCTAACGTGACGCTGTGGAAACTGAACTCGATGACGACATCCGCTTTGGGAAGAATCGCTGCGAGATCATCGCCTTGATCCACCGCACCGACGACTTCTATTTCCGGAATTCGCGCCGCGCACGACAACAAAGCCTGGCCCATGCGCCCTCTTGCGCCGTTGATGATGACTTTAGTCATGATTCGTCTTCGTCGTGATTCTCGCCTCGAACTATTTCAACAGCCCCACGGCTTTCATCGTCTTCTTCAATTTCTCGCGACTCGACGCGCTGATGGGCACGAGCGGCAGACGGAATTCATTCTCCACCATTCCCATCATCGCCAACGCGGCTTTCACCGGCGCAGGATTCGTTTCAACGAACAAATCTTTGAAGAGCGGATAATACTTGTCGTGAATCTTCAACGCCAACGACGTGTTCCCTTGCGAATACGTCCGCACCATACGCGCGACTTCATGCGGAATCACATTCGACGCCACGCTCACAACTCCGTGCGCGCCCACCGACATGAACGGCAGCGTAAGCGAATCGTCACCGCTCAGAATGGTGAACTTCGGTCCGAGCACCGCGCGCAATTGCGACACGCGATCCGGATTTCCGCCGGCTTCCTTGATGCCGACAATATTTACGCTGTCATGCGCAAGCCGGTTCACCGTATCCACTGCGATCTCAATGCCGCATCGTCCCGGAATGCTGTAAAGAATGACCGGCAAATGCGTCGCACAGGCCACGGCGTGGAAGTGTTGAAACAAACCTTCCTGCGTCGGTTTGTTGTAATACGGCGCAACCTGCAACGTTGCGTCAGCGCCAACTTTTTCCGCGCGTTGCGTCAGGTAGATTGCTTCGGAAGTCGAATTTCCGCCTGTGCCCGCCATCACCTTGATTTTGCCGGCGGCGATTTTCACGGAGAGTTCGATAACGCGAATATGCTCCTCGTAATCGAGCGTGGCTGATTCGCCCGTGGTGCCGACGGGAACAATGCCGTCCACGCCACCTTTAATCTGGGTTTTAATCAGTTTCTCGAGCGCAGGCTCGTCGATTTTACCATTTTTGAACGGAGTAACGATTGCGGTATATGTGCCGGTGAATTGCATGGTTTTGTTTCCCAAAAGCGTATGATGGTCGGTCAAAGGTGCAAATTTGGCGAGCCGGAAATTTTCTCAATCCGGTTGGTTGATTCGCCACATTAGCACGCGATTCAAAGCTCTATCCGTCCGGTGAATACAAAATCCGCCGGACCGGTCAGGCGCACGTTATCGAACTCTCCGTTGCCATCGGTGAAGCTGACTTCCAATTGATCGCCGCCCTGCACCTGAACCTTCACCGGCGAGGTAAAACCATGCACTCGCGCTGAAATCAATGCCGAGGCGCTCACGCCGGTGCCGCAAGCAAGGGTTTCCCCTTCCACGCCGCGCTCAAACGTCCGCACACGAATGTGATTCGGTCCGAGCACTTGAACAAAATTCACGTTCGTGCCACGCGGACCAAAATGCGCATGGCGCCGGATTTCCGGGCCCAATTGCATCACCATCGCTTTATCGGCATCAGGAACGAATTGCACCGCGTGCGGCACGCCGGTGTTGAGCGAATGAAGCGTGGTCGGACCAACCGACAGCGGCACGGTCTGATTCAAACTCAAATCTTGCGGCCGGGTCAGGTTCACCGTAACGCGTTCGCCGTTGAAGCTCGCAGAAATAATTCCTGCCGCCGTTTCAAACGTGAAATCGCGATTCAAACCGACAGTTTTCTGGACATAACGCGCAAAACACCGCGCGCCGTTGCCGCACATTTCCGCTACGCTGCCGTCGCTGTTGTAAAAATCCCAGGCCCAATCTGCTTTGCCGGTTCGCGACGGAATCAGCAGCATCACGCCATCCGCACCCACACCGCGATGCCGATCGCAAAGTCGGATAATCTGCTCAGTCGTGAGAGAAATTTTCCCGGCGCGATTGTCAATCAGAACGAAGTCGTTCCCCGCGCCGTTCATTTTCGTAAAGTCCAGAACCATAGGCGGCGCAATATAGCAACCCGACGGAACGCGCAAAAATAAAAACGTGAAGCGTCAGCGCGGCCAAAAACGCAGCCAAAAACGCTGTGGCGATTGAATCAACATCTCGCGCAACAACGCCTGCATACTCGCCGCTTTCGGCTCGTCCAGCCGTTGCACAAACAGCAAAACCACCGTAAACGCCAGCGCCGCACCGGCAAAAAAGACCGTAAACCGATTCCATTCCAATCCGAGAAATCGCGGCGCATACTGCCCCACCGCATCAATCAACAAGCCCCACGCAATCGGCGCCAACCCGAGACTCACATTTGAGACCACCGAAAAAATCGCGAAAAAGTGATTCCGCCCCATCGCCGGCACAATGCTCATCGCAAGCTTGTTGTTCGCCATGTTGACCGCCGCCGCCAACAGTCCCATGACGAATTGCAATCCGATTACGAACGGCAGCGACGTAGCAATTGCGCCACCTGCCCACGCGCCCCAGCCGGCGAGCACCAACAACCAACCGACACACGCCGCGCCGAGAACCGGCTTGCTTCCGACGCGATCAAATCGCGATCCCAGCAACCACAAACTGCTCACGCCGCCGAGAAAGGCCGCAGAACTGATCAACAGAATCTGGCCCTCGGACAAACCACTGCGCGCTTTGAGAAAAGCTACGGTGAACGCATTCATTCCACCGTACGCCACCGACCACGCGGTCGCCGTGCGAAGCAATTTCTTGAACGGTTCGTAACGAATCATCGCGCCCCACGGCACCGGTTCGCGCGACGTTCGCACTGTTTCCGGAATCGGCACATCCGGAATGCGTTTCAGAAAAAACAAACTCACCGCGCCCATGCATGCGCTGAACGCAAACAACACAGCAAATTGCCATGCTTTTGTCGCACTCGTGAGCGTGGCCGCCGCAACGAGAAATGCCACAAAGCTCGCGAGATTTTGCACCGCCGCATCTCGCGCGAGATAACGACCCCGCATTTCGCCCGGAACAAGCAGCGTAATCCACGGCAACCACGCACAACTGGAAATCCCGCGTGACAGGTTGAAACAAAATAACAATGCCAGCAGCAGACCGAGACGATTGGTCGCATCTAAAAAAGCGCCGGTTAATGGCACCAACGCCATTCCAAAAATGAACAGCACCCGCGTGCTCCACCCCGCCAGTACGAAGCGGCGATAGCCGACACGATTGATATGATTGGCCGCCGGAATTTGAAAGATCACCAGCAGCGGCATCATTCCCGCAATGATGCCCAGCACCGTCGCACTCGCTTCCAACGACCGCGCGTAAAGAATCATCGGGCTGCCGAGAACGATCTGAAAAGAAAGCGCATTGAACGCGCTGAACGAAAACGCGTGGTGCATGCCCGGAGGAAAGGTGTTTCCTGCCGGCGCAGTGGAAGCGGACTGAGAACTTTCCTGGCGCATACGTCGATCGCAGCCCGGGAACTTTTCCCGCGTCCCCCGAAGGTGTCCAGAACAATCCCGTTTTTAATTACACCACCGACGAACCTTTCCAGACGCAAACACCATTGAGTGCGGAGTCTTTCAGAAAATTTCTGTTGGCAATCGTTTCGACTGAATTGTGTTCCAAAAGAAAACGCCCGGAATCACAAAGATTCCGGGCGATCGAAAACGCTGGGATCGTTTCGCCTTAAAAAACGCTTAGCGCCGCCGCGCGCGCAACAACAACGCGGTCACGCCCAGTCCCAACATCGTCGCGGTCGAAGGTTCTGGCACTGCGGTGGTCGTGAACGTAATGCTGAAATTATCAATGGCGATGCCATGGTCCGCCCCTGATGAATTCGAGTCGAACCAGCGCAACCAGATTTCTTCACCGGGCATAACCACCAGATCGGAGACCGTCGTGCCCAGACCGGCGACGCGATTTGCCGGATCATTTCCATCCAATGCCGCGCCGGAATTATCGCCACCATCCACTGGCGTGTTGAACGTCGAACCACTCAGCGCGGCCGAATACGAGGAATCGAGCGAGCCCTCACCGGCACCAAATATAGCGTACGCGACGACGTATTGATTATTCTGCGCGCTGGCGACCGCCGCCTTACGCCATTGCTCTCCGTCGTAGCTGAAGAAAAAACCATCGATAATCTCGTCCGTATCATTGACGAAACGCACGCCGATGCGCATCGAACCCGACGCCGTACTGTCAGTCGGCATCGTGCCAAGCGCGCGATCTTCCGAACCGGACGCGCCAAAGCTGTAGAATGAACCCGTCGCACTCGATCCTGTTCCCGCGCGAATGTTCGGCGCAGTCGCAGTAGCGCCATAACTGCCAAGGTACCACCCCGTCAAACCGATCAACCGCGGCGCATCATTCGCGGAAACCGCATCCGAGTCATTGACCCAAAGCTCGGCCCCTGTCGTTCGCAAGAGCGAGTCGAAATCCTGCTCATACGTCAATCCGAGTCCGGGAGTAATTGAAATTTGCGCTGCGGCGGGAATTGAAGCCAACGCCAACGCGGCAATGGCGGCGGTGAGGTAATGTTTTTGAATCATAGTACAACTTCGCAACAGGGTTTTGGTGTTCGAGAAACCGCGGGTTTGGTGACGGTTTCTTATGAATTCCAACGACCGACCTTCTGCTGAGAACGTGTTATAGCGAGGTTCGAAAAGTTGGGAATATAACAAACGTTATAGCGCCCGCAGTTTTTCGCGGTAGTACCCGAATTCGTCAGTGAAAATGTCCGTACGACTGCTGAGCTTGCGCTTATTTGTTCCCGAGAAACTTGATCACGGCTTCCGTGCGCGAGGACACATGCAGTTTTTCGTAAACCGTGTGCAGATGCACCCGCACCGTGCCCGGCGTGATACCGAGTTGATCTGCGATTTCCTTGTAGAGATAACCTTTGGCAAGCAACGCGAGGATTTCCTGTTCGCGCTTGGACAAGAGATCAATTTCCGCCGGCGCCTGTTTGATCTGTTGAAAATAATTCACGACCTTCCGCGCAATCGTCATGGACATCGGCGCGCCGCCTGCGCTGACCTGTTCAATCGCCTGAATCACTTCCGCCGGCGGCATGTTCTTGAGCAAATAACCCGACGCTCCCGTGCGCAAAGAATCGAAGATCAGCTTACTGTCTTCGTAGGTGGTCAGCATGAGAATCTGCACCTGCGGAAATTTCGATTTCAACTGGCCGACGCATTCAATCCCGCTCATGCCGGGCAGATTGATATCCATCAACACCACATCCGGTACCGCTGCGGCCATCTTCTGCAATGCTTCTTCTCCCGAGCTGTAAGCTTGCAACGCGCGCAACGTCGGCGCGTTGGCCAGCAGCGCCAACAAATTTTCGCGTGTGCCTTGATCGTCCTCTACGAGGGAAACAGTGATCGGTTTGTTACTCATGCCTTCAATGCCGGTTGCTTCCGCGCCGCAGACACCGGCACAGAAAAAGTGATTCTTACCCCCTCGCCCGGTGCGCTCTCCACCACGCAATTTCCGCCAAACTCCGCGAGACGCTGGCGCATATTGCGCAATCCATCGGCAAACGCATCCGTCGGCGGCGTGGCGAACCCCCGACCGTTATCCGCCACCTGCAAAATAATTACACCATTTGTCACTTCGGCGTGCAACCAAACCTCCGTGGCGCGCGCGTGCTTCACCACATTGTTCAACGCCTCTTTCAACACCATCAACAACGCGTGACGCAAACCCGCCGGCAAACTTTCGGACTGAGGTGTTGTCGGAAAATCCACCCGACACGTCACGCCTGCGGCGCGCAAAAAGTCCACCGCATATTGCCCACCGAAATCCAGCAAATCCTGCAACGTGTCATTACGCGGATTCACCGCCCAGACGATCTCATCCAGCGCTTTCAATCCCTGCCGCGTGATCATCGCCATTTGTGAAACGTTCTCCTCGACCTGTTTGGGGCGCGCCAACGCCTGCTGCGTCAATGCCGCCAATAACGAGATCTGCGTCATGCGCGCGCCGATGTCATCGTGAATGTCCCGTGCAATTCGCGCCCGCTCCTGTTGCAACGCATTTTCCTGTTCCAACGCTTTCACCTTGCGCCGCCATCGTCGCACCGACACATAGCGCGCTACGGAAAATACCGTTGCTGTAAAAGCCACAACCGCCGCAAGAATGAACCACCAGCGTTGCCACAAAAACGGCGTCACTGAAAATTTTACCGTGGCGACATTATCCGTCTGCTCTCCCGCAGTGTATTCCGCCACAACCTGAAATTCGTAATCACCCGCCGGCAACCGACTGTAACTCGCCACGCGTTCTGTGCCGCGATGAACCCAATCCTCATCCCAGCCCACGAGTTTGACGCGAAATTGCAAATTATCCGGCGCGACAAAACTCGGCGCCGTGTAACGAAACTCCAGACGCCGATGACCCGGAGACAACGTAATCGGGCTTGTGCGATTCATCAGCTCCCGTCCATCCATTGAAATCGCTTCAATGATGACGGGCGGCGGAATCATCTGTTGCGAACGCGTTTCCGGATTATTGGGATCGCCGGTTTCCGTCCGCACTCGGTCCGTTCGCACAATCGCCAACCCCGAATGCGTCGGAATGAGAATCCGTCCGTCGCGCGTTCGCGCCGCGCCCGGAAAATAACCGTAATACGCCTGAAGACTCGGCAGACCGTCAAACTCGCCGTACTTAAAACACTTCAACATCTCGGACTCGCCATCCATCACCGCGTGCAAGTCCGCGACTCGAGCGCGAAAAATTCCATGGTCCGAACCGAACCACATCCAGCCGCGTTGATCCGGCATCAGCGAACAAATCCCATCATCGCGCAACCCGAGTTCCGTCGTGAGGCGGGAAAACTTTCCGTCCTTCAAACGCCCCAATCCTGCCACCGAATAACCGATCCACAGACTGCCATCAGGCGTTCCGGCCAGACATCGAATCGTACGATTCGGATCAGAAGTGCTTCCGGTTTCATCCACGATCTGGTCGCCTTCCACTCGCAACAATTGCGCATCCAGATTCGCCATCCAGATTCTTCCGTACGCGTCTTCAGTCATTGTGCGCACAGCGCGGCTGCCCGCTGGCAATCTGTAATTCTGAAATGCTCCGTTGCGATATCGTTGCAACACGTCACCACTCGAAAACGCAATCCACAGATTCCCGCGACTGTCCGGAAACAAACCGCGAATCCCCAATCGCGCCAGACCGTCACCACGCGTCAACGGCTCGATGAATCGCCCATTTCGCCAACGATGAATGCCGCGATTGAACGTACCGATGTGAATGACACCATTTTCGTCTGCGGCGATACATGTTGCGTTCATTCCCTGCCAGCCGTCGGACACCGTAAAAACCCGCCAGCGATCTTCCACCAATCGCGCCACGTTTCCGTTTTGTGTCACAACCCACGCCAGACCGTCAGCGTCTTCGCAAACCGAGCGCACCGTATCGAACGGCAATCCTTCCTCTTTGCCGCGCAGTTCCACCACGCGCACGCGCAAGCGATTCAATCCACCGCCATCCGTACCCACCCACACGCTGCCTTCACGATCAGTCGCAATCGTTTTAATCCGGCCGTGCGAGGTTTCCACTTCCGTCACATTCGTGCCGTCATAGCGAAACAACCCGTGACTCATCGTTCCGATCCAAAGCGCACCGGTTTCATCCTCTAACATCCGCGTCGGACGAATCGACGTCTCCCGCGCCGGCAATCGCGTCACTTCTCGAAGTCGCCCTTCCGGGTCATAGCGATATAGCTGTTCCCCGACACAAACGAAAACGCCTCCCGCGCGCGCCGCTAAAATCGTCGAAGTCCGATCCACCACACTGGTGCGAGTAACGAATCGCTCGCCGGAAAAAAATCCGAGCCGGCCATTTTGCAATGCCCACAATCTTCCGGTGATATCAACCGTCAACGACGCACCGCCTGTCGCCGGAAGACCGTTGGTTTCCGTAAAACGCTGCACCCGATTCTCGTGAACGCGACAAATCGAGCCATCGGCATACGCAACCCACACCGCATGGTCAGGCGTTTGTGCAAGATCAGTCGGTTGAGCGCGCGGAATGTTTTCGGCAAATTCCCGCACCGCCCCCGAAGTCGTTGTGTACCGCACCAGCACGCCGGTTTCTTCCGCCAACCAAAGCTGTTCATCGCGATCCAACAACATGTCACGAATGATGCGATGCGTCCGCCCGCTGGGCATGGGAATCCGTTGAAATTTTTTACCGTCGAAATGCGCCAACCCCGCCTGAGTTCCAATCCATAACAAACCATTACGGGTTTGGGCGACGCCGGACACGCTGTCGCTGGGAGTGCCGTGTTCGGTTTGCCAGACTTTCGCAAACCAGGCGGAAGAGGCAGGAGCGGAAAAGAACGCGCCAGTCAGCAGCATCCATAACAGGCCGAGCAGACCCCACCTGGCTTTACAAGAACTCACGGTGGGATTCTATCGGCTCGGTTGCCATGCGCAAGAAGGCCTCGTCATATAACATTTATGTGTGCCGTAAATCAGTTTTTCACCTTGTTTCGGTCGCGCCCGACGTCACAGACTGGGCACGTCGGCTGACGATGATAAACCTTCAGCAAAATATGGGTTGCTGCCGCAAGCTTCGCATTTGATGTATTTGTACCATGAAAGCTCACCATCAAATTCCTCCGTCGAACCGCTTTGTCTCAACCTGGGTGCGCGACATGGCGGAACTCTGTCAGCCCGATCAAATCGTCTGGTGTGACGGCTCCGACGCAGAGAAAGAAACCCTCACTGCCGCCGCCGTCAAAGCCGGCATTCTCATCCCGCTCAATCAGGAAAAACGCCCGGGATGCTATTATCATCGCTCCGATCCCAACGACGTCGCCCGCGTCGAACAATGCACGTTCATCTGCACCGAAACCGAAGACGAAGCTGGACCGACGAATAATTGGGCCGCACCCGCGGCCATGTACGAAAAACTTTACGGCCTCGCCCGCGGCAGCATGAAAGGTCGCACGATGTACGTCGTGCCTTACCTCATGGGCCCGCCCGGTTCGCCGTTGAGCAAGGTTGGCGTGGAACTGACGGATTCCATCTACGTCGTTCTGAGCATGCGCATCATGACGCGCATGGGCACGGTGGCGTGGGAACACCTCGGTGACAGCAACGAATTCAATCGCGGTCTCCATTGCACGCTCGATCTCAATCCGGCAAATCGTTACATCGCGCATTTTCCGCAGGACAACACGATTATCTCGCTCGGTTCGAATTACGGCGGAAACGTGTTGCTTGGCAAAAAATGTCTCGCGCTGCGGATCGGTTCGTATCTCGGTCGCAAACAAGGTTGGCTCGCCGAACACATGCTCATTCTCGGCGTGGAATCGCCGACCGGCGAAAAAACCTACGTCGCAGCCGCGTTTCCCAGTGCGTGCGGCAAAACCAATTTTGCGATGCTCGTGCCGCCACCGCATCTCAAGGGTTGGAAAATCTGGACTATCGGTGATGACATCGCGTGGATGAAACCCGGTCCTGATGGCCGGCTTTACGCCATCAATCCCGAAGCCGGTTATTTCGGCGTCGTTCCCGGCACGAATTACAAATCCAATCCCAATGCGATGCGCTGCATGGAGCGCGACACGATTTTCACCAATGTCGCGCTCACGCCGGACGGCGATGTCTGGTGGGAAGGCAAAGATGGTCCACCACCGGCCGAATGTCTCGATTGGCGTGGAAACAAATGGACGCCGGATTCAAAGGAAAAAGCGGCGCATCCGAACAGTCGTTTCGCCGCGCCGATGACGAACAATCCGATGCTCGCGCCTGAGGTGAACGATCCCAACGGCGTGCCCATCAGCGCGATCATCTTTGGCGGTCGCCGCGCCGACACCATGCCGCTCGTCTATCAGGCGTTCAATTGGATTCACGGCGTTTACATTGGCGCAACGATGGGCTCGGAAATGACGGCCGCTGCAGCGGGAAGCCTGGGCCAGGTTCGTCGCGATCCGATGGCCATGTTGCCGTTCTGCGGTTACAACATGGGCGAGTATTTCCGGCACTGGATTCAAATCCGCAAGGAACTGAAATATCCGCCACGCATTTTCCACGTGAACTGGTTCCGCCGCGACAAAGACGGCAAATTCCTCTGGCCCGGTTACGGCGAAAATATGCGCGTGCTGAAATGGATCATCGATCGTTGCCGCGGCGGCGCGGACGCCACCGAAACACCACTCGGCTGGGTGCCCGGCGTGCAGAGCTTCGACCTCTCGGGCATGGACGACTTTGATTCCAAACGCCTCGAAACCGCCCAAACGATCAATTACGAAGATTGGCGGCGCGAAGTATTGATGCAGGACGAGTTGTTCTTCAAACTCTACGCGCACCTGCCAAAGGAACTCATCTTCCAACGCGAACTGCTCGTCGCGCGTTTGTGAAGCGGCAGTATTTAACTCATGAAAAAAATCAAAATCGCACAATTCGGCCTCGGCCCGATTGGTATTGAAACCCTGAAACTCACGGCCACCAAACCGTGGGCACAAATCGTCGGCGGCATTGACATCGACCCGGCGAAAATCGGCAAATCGCTCGCCAAAATCACGGGCGATAAAAAAGTCGGCAACGCCAAAGTCTATCGTTCGCTCGACGAATTGCTGAAAGTCGCCAGACCGGACGTGATCTTTCACACGGCCGTTTCCAAAGTCGCTGCCGCCTACGCGCAAATCGAGCCCATGGTCCGTCAGGGCATCAGCGTGGTTTCATCGTGCGAAGAGTTATTATTCCCTGCGCTGCGTGAACCCAAACTCGCAGCGCAGCTCGATGCGGCCTGCAAAGCCGGCGGCGCACGCGTCATGGGCACAGGGGTAAATCCCGGTTTTGTCATGGACGTGTTGCCCGTCTGCCTCACTGGCGTTTGCCGCAACGTTCAGGCCGTTCACGTGCAACGGGTCGTCAATGCCACCACGCGTCGCGGTCCGTTGCAACGCAAGATCGGCAGCGGTTGGACGCCGGCTGAATTCGAAAGCCGCTTCAAGAAAGGTCAAGCCGGTCATGCTGGTTTGAAAGAATCCGCCGCGCTTATCGCACATTGTCTCGGTTGGAAACTCGATGAACTGATCGAAACCGGCAAAGCGATGGTCGCGTTGTCCGACATCAAAACGCCCCATGTCACGGTGAAGAAAGGTCAATGCTGCGGCATTCACCAGGTCGCCGTCGGACGCATCAAAGGTCAGGTTAAAATCACGCTCGACATCAAGATGTACCTCGAAGCGCCGAATCCGCACGATGCGGTGCAAATCGTTGGCGAACCCTCGATCAACAACATCATCACCACCGGCGTCGCGGGTGACGGTGCGACCGTAGCCTCGCTCGTCAACGCTGCGCCGCGCATCTTGAAAGCTCAACCCGGTCTCGTGTTGATGACGGACATCGGCGTACCGAGTTTTGCCTGAGCGATATTCTGATTCACCGGCGGCAGGAATCCCCTGCCGCCTTTTTATTTGCCGTCGTTACGAGCGGCACTCAATGTCTCAAAAGTTTCACGCCACCATTCGGGCGATTGCTCGCCCACATCGTTATGACCCGCTTCGGGAAAAATCTGCACCGATTTCGGACCTGCGTAACAATCAAACAGACGTTGGCCATACTTCGGTGGAATGATTTCATCGCGTCCGGCAATCACCACTTTGATCGGACCGCGATAATCCCGCAGCCATTTCGCAGGCTCGAAACGATCGCGCAGAAACACATACGGCAACAGCAACGGCATTCTATGTTGCGCCAGAGATGGCAGACTGTCGTACGGCACAATCATCACGAGACCGGCGATTTGTTTGGGAAACTTTCGGGCAAGATGCGCGGCGACACCTGTGCCAAGCGATTCGCTGACGACAAAAATCGGTTGATTCGTGGGCAAATGTGCAATGGCTTCCTCCGCAGCCGCCAACCAACTTTTCAAGCCCGGCGCACCACCACGAACGCCGTAGCCGGGATATTCGAGCACAAACACGTCCCATGCTCCGGCCTCATGGATAGGATGCGCAAAATAACTGCGATGCGTCGCGCTTCCGCCGTTTCCATGAACGACGAGCACGCTACCGGTGGCCGACTGAGCCGCAGGCATTTTCCAACCAATCGTCTCGCCCGCAGCATTTTTCCAGGCGCTGAATCCGGCTTGTCGCGCGTACTCTTCCGCTTCAGCGGAACTGAGGCGCGCGGGAAAGTACAACAGTTTTCGCTGAAACATGCAGCCGCACAGCAACAGTAATCCGTAAGCAAGGAGAAGAGTGGTCAACACGCGATGAAATTTTTTCCTGATTGATAACATCAGCATTGCTGGAACAACGCGAAGATTGATTTACCCTCGCGCGACCGCCGTAAAATCGTAGTGCGATGATTACATCGCAGCAACGAAAACGAATGCGTTACCAACGACATTGACGTGGCTTAGGGAAAAACCTGAATTGTGTCGCGCTTCAGTTTTTTTCATTATCGCGCCAATGTTATTTACACTCGGAAAAATCTTTTTCCCCACCATGCTTCATCGGGAAAAAGAATTGCGAGCCAGGATGAGGATCATCGCAATCGTATTCGGCGTGTTACTGGTGGGAGGGGTCGTTGCAGTCATCAGCTACGTCAATCACTCCCGTCCTCAGGTCGGTCAGGCATTGCAGCCGATCAAAACGAAATAAACATTTCGCTGGCGCGAAATTTTCGACAGAACCGTCAGTGCATTTCGCGCCGTCCTTCGAGAGCGCGACTCAACGTTAACTCGTCAGCAAATTCCAACCCGCTGCCGGCAGGCAAACCGTAAGCAATCCGTGAAATTTTCAGGCCCGGTCGCGCTAATCGCTTGGCGAGATAATGACTGGTTGCATCGCCCTCAACATCCGTCCCCAGCGCGATGACGATTTCCTGAATCGCTTCAGTGCTGAGGCGTTTTTCCAATTCAGCAATCCGCAGATCTTCAGGCGTAACACCGTCCAACGGCGAAATTTTTCCGCCGAGCACATGATATTTCCCGCGATACGTGCCGGACTTCTCAATGCTCAGAATATCCACCGCCCGTTCCACCACACAAACCAGCGTTCCTTCGCGCCGGTTATCCGTGCAAATCAGACAAGGCGAAACTTCCGTCAACGCTCCGCAGGTTTCGCAAAATTGAATCCGCTCCCGCGCTGCAACGATGGTTGCGGCGAGCTGCTTCACCGTCGTCGCATCAGTCTGCACGAGATGCAAAGCAATCCGCTCCGCCGAGCGCGGACCGACTCCCGGCAGTTTGCTTAGCGCCGCAGTCAACGCAGTGAGGGATTCTGGAAGCATGAGAAGAATGCAAAATTAAAATCGAAACCAGACATGCGCCGACACTACAGCGTTCCTCACTTTCCTTTTAAACTTTGCATTGGCCACGATCTCACCCGAAACCGGGCAGACTGAAGCCTTGCGTAACCTTGGCCATCTCGGCATTGGAAATTTCCTTCGCCTGACCGAGCGCCTGATTGGCAGCCGTCAGAATCATGTCTTCCAGCAATTGCGCGTCGCTCGGATTCAACGCTTGCGGATCAATCTTGACCGCCGCGAGCGAGCCATCGCATCGCGCGGTCACTTTCACGGCGCCGCCGCCGCTGGTGGCTTCGACTGTGCGCGCCGTCAAGGCGGCTTGCACCTGTTCCATTTGTTGCTGCATCCGCGCAGCCTGTTTCATCAATTTTCCAATGCTCGACATAGCGACAGAATAGGCTCAGATAAAAATCAATTCGAATTAAATTTCTACGACCGCACTTCCACGATCTGTCCTTTAAAAATTTCCAGTGCCTTCTGGATCAACGGATCGTTCTTGAAATCCTCTTTGTTGAACGGCATTGGCGCTGGCGCTTTTTCTTTGGCGACAGGCGTGGCCGGTTTCGCTGCTGCTGCTGGTTTTGCCGCCGTAGGAGCAGGAGTCGCCACCGGCGCCGCGGGTGTTGGGCGAACCCAACCCGCCGGGGCTTCCGACCGAATAAACTTTATCTGCGAATGCGGATAGCCGAACTCCGTCAGCTTCGTTTGCAGTAACGTGTGGTTGCGCGAGTTGTCCACCAGACCGCGATGATCATCAAACTCCGGGTCGAATCCGATCGTGAACAGCCCGTTCTCAAACGACACCGGATGCGCTTCCAGCAAGTAAGTCCGCAAGAACGGACTCGCACGTCCCGCCGCTTCGACCAATTGCGACCACAGCGATGCCAATTGCTCTCCTGCAACAGAGGCTGCGGATGGCGAAGACGTCGGCGGAATCGCTGCAACAACTGGTGCAACCGGGGCGCTTGTCGGCGCGGAAACAACCGGCGGAGCTACTGGAGCTACTGCCGCTGATTTGGCCTCTGACGATGGCGAAGCGATGGAACGCGTCGCCACCGGAGCGGTTCGTTTCGCTGGCTCAGGCGCTGGAGCAGCGACGGGTGAAGCACCTGTTCCCCCGCCCTGCCCACGCAGTGCATTCAACTGCTTCAACACCGCGTCAATACTCACCGCATTGCGCGCTTCAATCGCCCGCAACAACGTTACCTCCAGCAAAATTTTCTTCGACGCCGCATCGCGCAATCGCAATTCCGCATCCGCCAAAACTTCCAGAATCCGGGTCAACGAATCAGTCGTTGCAAGCGTGGATTGTTCCTTCAACGCCGCGGCTTCCGCCTCCGAAACCTCCATCAGACTCAAATCGCCCTTCGACACCTGGAACAAAATCAGATTGCGGAAGTGACTCAGCAAATCCGACAACAACCGTCCCAGGTCTTTTCCTTTCTGCGCGAGATCATTGAGTTGGTGTAGCGTCGTGTGAAGCTCACCGGCAAGCACTGCGCGACTCAGGTTCAAAATTTGTCCCTGCGCAGCCAGTCCGAACATCGTCAATACGTCGGCTTCTTCGATTTTATCACCGCAAAAGCTGATGAGCTGATCAAGCGTGGATTCCGCATCACGCATTCCGCCATCCGCTCCACGCGCAATCGCATAGAGCGCGGCATCATCCACGGAAACATTCTCCTTCTTCGCAATGTCGCCGAGATGTTTGACAATCAGCGCCGTCGGAATCCGCCGCAAATCAAACCGCTGACAACGCGATAGAATCGTCGCCAAAACCTTCTCCGGGTCGGTCGTGGCGAACATGAATTTCACATGCGCCGGCGGCTCTTCGAGCGTCTTCAGCAGCGCGTTGAATGCCGCCGTCGAGAGCATGTGCACCTCGTCAATGATGTAAATCTTGAAGCGGCCATTCGCCGGAACGTATTGACACGTCTCGCGCAACTCGCGCACCTGCTCGACGCCGTTATTGCTCGCGCCGTCGATTTCCAATACGTCCATCGCGCGACCTTCGGTGATTTCTTTCACGCGCTCGTCATTGTCGTCAAAATCCACCTTCGGCCCGTCCGTGCAATTGAGGCATTTGGCAAAAATCCGCGCGATCGTCGTCTTGCCCGTACCACGCGGCCCGCAAAAAAGATACGCGTGGGCGATGCGATTCTGTTTAATCGCGTTGGCGAGCGTGTCGGTGACGTGCTCCTGACCGACGACATCGGCGAAGCGTTGCGGACGATATTTGCGGGCAATGACCTGATAGGACATGACTCTTTCGATTAAGCGATAGGTTAAACTTAAGAAACCGCGCGTCGAGTCGAAGTTTGATGCCGCGCTGGAAAATGGGAAATCAAAAAGAGAAATGCTAGGGTGACCACGGCAGATACGGAGCAAACTACCGTTGCTGCCTTCCGGCCCTGGCGGGGTTCGTAAGTCCACATTCCATGGGCCCTAGCGCGGGAAATTTGCGGCAGCTTCGCATCCGCTTCAAGTTAAAACCTTCCAGTCGGTTTCGTTCGAACGAAATCGCAACGATTTCCGCGCCAAAACTTCCCTGCCCCGCGTCATCGTTTCAGACGATAGCCGTCTGCATACACTTGAACGCCGACAAGCAGCCGCTCGCACAAATGACGATTTAACTTTGCGCCGACGTTTCCGGCGCTAACGGCAGAAACTGTCTCGTCTCCGGATCAAACGCGAACAACTCCGCCGTCGCGATTTTGAAAAACCAACCGTGCAATCGCAGCGAACCATCGCTGAGTCGCCGTTGTACGGACGGATAAGTGTGGAGGTTATCGAGCGCAAACAGCACGTTTTCCTGCGCGGCCGCCGTGGTCTGTTCAGCGTGACTGAGCAGATGCGTGTATTGCATTTGAATCGTTTGACGCACAGGCAACGCCAGCGTCAACCAATCCCGCAAATGCGGCGTCGCGTCAGGCTGATCCAATCCGCGCAGCAACGCTTCCATTGCGCCGCATTGGCTGTGACCGCACACAACGAGATCGCTGACCTTCAATGCGTCCACCGCAAATTCAATCGCCGCCGCAGTCGAGTTCGTGCTTCCAGTGACGTCCGCAGGCGGAACGATATTGCCCACATTTTTAACCACAAACAAATCGCCGGGATTACTCTGCGTAATCAATTCCGCCAACACGCGTGAGTCGGAACAGGTGATGAACAGCGTGTGCGGGTTCTGCCCTTCTTGCGACAGCTTGCGAAAGAGTTTGCGATAACTACCAAACTCCGCGCTGCGAAATTTATGAACGCCGTCGATCAGTTTTTGCATGAGAGCAGGTTGAAATTCCTTCGGTAGATGCGCCGATTTGTCGAATGAAAGTCAGTTGTGATGTAAGTCGCGGGTTTCAAATACGTGGCGATCCAGCGATCTCATCGCATCAAATTTTTATTTTTGGCGCGCGATTCCTTCGCCATCTGCGCCTTGTAAGCGAGCAGTTTTTTCTGCAACGAACCATCACTCGTCGCGAGAATTTCCACCGCTAACAAACCGGCATTGCGACCATTCCCGATCGCCACCGTTGCGACGGGCACGCCGGCGGGCATTTGCGCGATGGACAACAACGAATCCATGCCTTTCAGCGCTTTGCTTTCCACCGGCACGCCCACCACCGGTAGCGGCGTGTGACTCGCAACCATTCCCGGCAGATGTGCCGCGCCACCCGCGCCCGCGACAATCACTCGCAATCCGCGTTTGTGCGCCGTGCGACCGTACTTTGCCATGTCATCCGGAGTGCGATGCGCCGACACCACACGCACTTCATGTGCGACGCCGAATTGCTCACAAACTTCGGCTGCCGCCTTCATCGTCGGCCAATCCGAGTCGCTGCCCATGATGATGCCGACCAGTGGCGAAACTGATTTCGTTTTCATGAATTTCCAAATCGAATAGCCGCCGCAGCAGCCTGCGCTTTCTCCAGCGCTTCGTCCATTGTTGCGCCGAGCGCCGTCACGTGCCCCATCTTGCGCCCCGGCGAACTCGAAGTTTTGCCGTAAACATGCACGCTCGCACCGTTAATTTTCAGCGCATCTGCCAGCCCTGCCGGATTTCCTGTTCCTTTGCCAACGCCGAGCAAATTCACCATCACCGCCGCCGGGGCGCGCATCGCGGTTGCTCCCAGCGGCCAACCCATCACCGCGCGAACGTGATTTTCAAATTGCGAACACGCGCAGGCTTCAATCGTGTAATGTCCCGAGTTATGCACGCGCGGCGCCATTTCGTTGATCAAAATACCGCGATCCACCGTTAGAAATAATTCCATCCCGACGCTGCCAACGCCGTTCACCGCTGCCACCGCGCGCTGCGCAATTTCCGCGGCCCGCGCCGCAATGTCCGGTGACACAACCGCCGGCGCTTTCACGACGTGACAGATGTGATCGCGCTGAATCGTTTCCACCAACGGATAACTCACGCTGTCACCATCGCGTCCCCGCGTAATCATGATCGCAAGTTCTGCCGTGAACCGACAAAACTCCTCCACGTAAAGCTCATTGCGGTCGCCACCCAATTGTTGCCATGCGGTTTCAATGTCCGCCGCCGAGCGCACAGTAAAATTTCCTTTGCCGTCGTAACCATTGCGTCGCTTCTTGAGCAACAACGGCCAGCCCAATTTTTCACCCGCAATCGCTACGTCTTTCTGATTTGCCACTGCCATAAATCGCGGCACCGGCAAACCGGCATCCGCAAACGCCTGTTTTTGCGTCAACTTATCCTGCACCACACGGATGTTCGCCGCCGTCGGCCAAAGTCCGTGTCCGGCCTGCTCCAACGCGGCGAGACTGTCGGCAGAAACAAATTCATTCTCCAACGTCACAACATCACAAACCTTCCCCAACGCCAGCAACGTCGCCGGATCATCCCAATCACCGACGATATGATGCGTCGTCAGATCCGCAGCCGGGCTGTGCGCGCTGCGTTCGAGCACGGCAACGTCGCAACCGAGTTGCCGCGCGGCTTGCGCAATCATCTTGGCCAACTGCCCGCCACCAACGATGCCCAGCGTCGGCAATGTCCGCGCTGCGGAATGTATTTCAGAAGATTTCAATTGTTCTTTGATGTCAGACACCGATGCAGATTAAAACGCCCGCAACCCGATTCGCGAATACTTTTCCCGTTCAACACACACTGCTCACGGAAATCGTGCCTTATCCTCACAAGGTTCAAGTTTCGCAATCTGCCGCATGATTTCGTCAGCTACTTCCTGATAAATCTCCTTGAGCCGCGCCTTGGAACACGTCTTCGCTTCCGCGCGCAACACCGCAAAATCCATTGGCTTCCCGTATTTGACCGCGATTTTGTGCGGCTTCGGAAACAGCGCTTCGCGACCGTACGCTTCGAACGTTCCGAACACGCGCACCGGCACGACCGGTGCGGTGGATTTAATCACGGTCAAACCAATTCCTGACCGCGCGGGCTGAAGTTTTCCATCACGCGTGCGCGTGCCTTCCGGAAAAAGAATGATTCCTCCGCCAGCCAACAGGCGATCCATGATTGCTTTCAATCCGCGCGCGCCACCGCCATCGCGATCGACAGGAACCGCGTCCCAATTTCGCAATACCCATCCGACTCCCGGAAAACGGAACAACGATTCGCGCGCCAGATAACTGATCCCACGGTCCAATCCCGTGCCCACCAATGGCGGGTCCAGAATGCTCGCGTGGTTCGAGGCAAGAATCACTGGACCGGATTCAGGCACGCGCTCGGCATTGAACCACTCCGCGCGAAAATAAATCTTGTAGGCCGTCCGAAAAAACCGCCAGCCGAGGTAATAGACCGGGTTCATCGTCCGTCTGCCTTCAATCGTTCCTGAATATCTTTAATCAACAACCCGCTTGTCTGTTCAGCCGTCATATTCGAGTTGTTGATGACTTTGGCGCCCAACGCAATCATCAGCGGCGCGGCGGCGCGCTGACTGTCACGTTGATCGCGAGCAGCGAGATTTTCATTCACCCCTTCGGCCACGCGTCGTTTCGTGCGCTCCTCGATATGCGCGTCGAGATAATATTTGTAATCCGTCTCTGGAAAAACATTCGTGCCGATGTCGCGACCTTCCATCACGAGATTGCCGAACTGAATACAATCCCGCTGCGTCTTCTTCATCCACTCGCGCACCTTCGGCACCGCAGCAATCATTGACACCGCCACACTCACTTCCGCGGTGCGAATTTCTTTCTCCGGAAAGTAACCGTCCACCGTCAGGCGCACCTTGCCGTCCACACATTCCAACTGAGTTTTCCATTTGCGCACCGCTGCGGCGACCGCTTTCGCGTCTTGAAAATCAATGCGGTTCGTCAGGCAATACCACGCCAACGTGCGATACATCGCGCCGGTGTCCACGTAAATAAAACCGAGCGCTTTGGCGACCAACTTGGCGTTGGTGCTCTTACCACTCGCACTCGTGCCATCAATGGCAATGACGATGGGATGTTTTTTCAAAATACAATCCGAGTTGAGACAGGATTAACAAAATTATCAGAATTCAATCCGGTTACATCCTGTAAATCCTGTCCGGTTCAGTCCGCGAATAAATCTTCTCCTTCCAACTTCCGCGTCCGATTCCCGTCCTTAACCTCCCAAATCTCCACGCCCAGACCGTTTGGCGGCAGCGCGGCGAGTTTCTGGAAGAAGTTGGGAAACGTCTTCTTCACACACGCAGGATTTTTGATTTTTATGCCTGGCACTTTCAATCCCAGAATCGCGAAACACATCGCCATGCGATGATCATTATAAGTTTCGATTTCTGCGCCGTGAAGTTCACCTGGTTGGGTCGGATAAACCGTCAACGTATCGCCTTCCTCTACAACCTTCGCTCCACACTTGGTCAGTTCCGTGCGCAAAGCGACGACGCGTTCGCATTCCTGGACTCGCAAGCGACCGAGGTCTGTGAACTTTGTTTCGGCAATCGCTAAAATGGGTGATAAAGCGATTAAAGTCATGATGCTGTCGCCGAGATCACGCAATCTGGAAATACTAGGTGGCAAACTTTGTTCTACCTCATTTGGATCGTGCCCGATCGGGGGAATAATCTTGCTGAATTGTGAATCAATTTGCCAACGACTTGTCGGCCAATGTGGGATTGCCACTCGGCTGGGAACAAATTCTTTTCCTTTTGCAAAAAAATCCATTAGCTCGCAGCGTTCCAGCAATAATTCAGCACCAATAAAATAACTTCCACTGCTCGCATCCGGCTCAATCCGAAATCTTCCTCCGCTCCACGGAAACACTTCGACGAGTTTCTCCGTCATCATCACATACGGCGCTTCCTCGTCATCATCTCCTGCAATCTTCACGTCCCAACCGCCATGCTTCGCGGAAAGCAACAACGCCGATGCAAACTGCGAGCTTTCATTGATGCTCACGGTGCAGGAACGGCGGGCAGGGACGCGCTCCACCGCGTCCTCATCTTTTAATTTTGGGACGCCGTGGAAGGCGTCCCTACCAAAGATCGTCGCTGGCAGCTTTTCATTCGTCGCCTCCACGCGATAACCGAGTTCGCGCAACGCCTTGAACAACTCGGCTTGTGGCCGCTCATGCATCCGCGGCACACCGCTCAAGCGATATACGCCATCTCCCAGACATACCATCGCCGCCAGAAACCGCGCCGCCGTTCCGGCGTTTCCAACAAGCAACTCCAATGGTTTCTCCGACGTGCCCGCGTTCGGAATTCTTCCGCCCTGCCCTTTCACCGTAATCGTGCGATTACAAAACTCCGCCGGATCGTTCTCCACCCGTACGTCGAAACCCAACGTGCGCAACGCCTCGGTCATCACCTGCGTATCTTCACTCCAAAGCGCGCCGGTCAACGTCACCTCGCCATCCGCCAACGCTGCAAGAATGAGCGCCCGATTCGTGATGCTCTTCGAACCGGGCACGGTAATTTCCGCGTGCACCGGTTGAGTCAACGGGATGATTTCGATGAGATCGGGTAACGCCATGAACTAAAATTCCAACTTGAACTCTGGAGCTTCACTCCGGTGACGGCGACGCACACGCCGCACACCAATTATCGCGACGCTGTTTGGCCGTCTGAAAAAAAGTGACGATCGCCTCTGCATCTTTCCGCTTCAGCGCGGATTCAAACTTCGTCAAATCGCGCTTGAACGATTGCACGGCGCGAAGCAGATACTTGCGATTTGTCAACGCGATGTCTCGCCACATCTCCGGTGAACCCGACGCGATCCGCGTCGTATCGCGAAAACCGGTCGCGCAGAGTTTCGCTTGTTCTTTGGGCAACTTCGGATCAAGCACCAGATTCGCCAGTGTCGCCGCCAACAGATGCGGCAAGTGACTCGACCGGCTCACCAATGCATCGTGCATTTCCGGAGTCGTACGCAACAATCGCGCGCCTAAATCCCGCCACAACGTTTCCACTTTGCGCAACGCGGCGACATTGGTTTTCGGCGTCGGCGTGACAACACAAATCGCGTTCTCAAACAACTCCGCGCGCGCCGCCAGCACGCCCTGTTTTTCCCCGCCGGCCATCGGATGACTCGCTACAAAATGCGCCCCGACCTTGTGAACCTGTGCCTCCACCTCCTTCACCACGCAGGCTTTGACACTGCCGACATCCGTAACAATCGCGCCGCGTTTCAGCGCCGGAAGCATTTGCCGCGTCAGCGCTTTCATCTGGGCCAACGGCGTGCAGAGAACAACTAAATCAGCACCGGAAACCGCTGCGAGCAAATCCGTCGTCGCAAAATCCGTTGCTGCGACACGTTCACACTCGGCAATGGTCGCCTCGCGCCGGACGTAACCGGCAATCTCTTTGGCGAGCTTGCGCCGCCGCAAAGCCAGCCCCAGCGAACCGCCCAGCAAGCCGACGCCTACGAGTGTGATTTTGTTCCAACGCACGCCGCGGAGAGTAGTCGAGCGCGCGTTGCGGAGAAAGTTTGTTTTAGTCGCGCGCGAAGCCGCTCAGTGCTGCAGCGAAGTTTCCTGCGTTTCCGGCTCGACCCACTTGCCATGTTCTCGAATCAAATCCACCAATCGCTCGACCGCTTCCGCTTCCGGAATGTTGAATTTAATCGGTGTCTTGCCGACGTAGAGATTGATCTTCCCGGGCGCGCCGCCGACGTAACCGAAGTCCGCATCCGCCATTTCGCCCGGCCCGTTCACAATGCACCCCATGATGGCAATCTTCACACCTTTGAGATGCTCCGTGCGCGCTTTAATCCGCGCCGTAACGGTCTGAAGATTGAACAAGGTGCGTCCGCAACTCGGGCATGCAACGTAATCCGTCTTGAAGCTGCGACAGCCCGCCGCCTGCAAAATGTTATATGCCAGCCGCAGTGATTGTCCTGCACCAGGCTCACCGCGAATCAGAATCGCATCGCCAATTCCATCCGCCAACAGAGAGCCGATGACCACGGCGGCACGGAGTAAGGCAATCTTGGGTTCGAGCACTTCGTAGCCGCCGACGTGAGGAGGCGGATTCCCTGCGCGCACCGAATCCGCCTCGTTACCTCGGCGACTACCTTCGGAGAACAAAGTGTCCTTGAGAAGAATCGGATTCGTGCGCCCCAACCGCTTAAGTTTCGCCACCAACAACCGAAACGCCGCAATCGTCGGCAGGTTCACGCCATCCTTCACTGTGACGAGTTGCGTATCGCAGTTGATGTCGAAATCTTGCGTTGGATCAATCTCCGCTACGTTCAAATCTTCGTAAATCGCTTCCGGTTTTACGTCGTCTTTGGGACGGATTTTCGGCGCAACTTTCTCCCACGTCGCTCGCGTTACGATCACGCGGATAACCTGTTCGCCACCGCATTTAACCTGATCGTTCAGTTCAATCTCAGGCGTTTGGCGCTTCTCAAAATGAAATGGATCAAACGGGAATCCGGGCAGGGACGCATTCCACTGCGTCCCATTCTCGGAGGAAGTTTGAGACGAGGTGGAACTTGTCCCTACCATCGTCAAAGTCGGAATCTGCGCCAGCAGATCGCGACAAACTTCAATTTCGCGGGGTGAATCTTCCGTGAGCGAAACGCGGATCGTATCACCCAATCCATCGCACAACAGCGAACCAATGCCGATAGCGCTCTTGATGCGACCGTCCTCGCCTTCGCCGGCTTCGGTGACGCCGAGATGAATCGGATAATTCCAATCCGGCCCTTCCTGTTCGAGTCGCGCCACCAGGAGGCGATAACATTCAATCATCACCTTCGGATTGCTCGACTTCATTGAAAACTTGAAGTTGTGGAAATTGTGTTTGCGACAAATCCGCGCAAACTCCAACGCGCTTTCCACCATCCCCAGCGGCGTATCGCCGTAGCGATTCATGATGCGATCGCTGAGCGAACCATGATTCGTCCCGATCCGCATCGCGCGGTTGAGACGGATGCACTCCAACACCAGCGGCGTAAATTTCTCTTCAATACGCTTCAACTCCGCGGCGTATTGCTCATCCGTGTATTCCTTGATGGCGAACTTTTTGGAATCGGCGTAATTGCCCGGATTCACGCGGATGACTTCCACCCACTTCACCGCTTCCATCGCGGCTTCCGGTTTGAAGTGAATATCTGCCACGATCGGCACTTTGCAGCCGCGTTGACGCAGTTCCGCCACAATGTGCTGTAAGTTTGCCGCATCTTTAACCGTCGGCGCGGTAATGCGCACGAGTTGACAACCGACGGCCACAAGGTCGAGCGTCTGTTTCACACACGCCGCTGTGTCCATCGTGTCGCAGGTGATCATGGACTGAATGACCACCGGATGATCGCCGCCGACAATGACTCCACCGTTCGCCGGGTCGCCAATGACGACCTCGCGCGTTTTCCGGCGTTTGAAGACGTAGGGAGATTCGCAGTAACGCATGGCGATGATTACTGTTGCGGCGCAAAAACAATTTTGTGCTCCCGATCCGCCCGCGCACTCCGAATCCAATCGCCCGTATCGAAGAACGCAATCCACAGCATGAACGTGATGAGCAACATCGCGAAGCCGCTTTGGATATAATTCAAAATCTTCGGACTGACCGGGCGCCGCCGCACGGCTTCAACCAGCGCCAGCGTGATGTGTCCACCATCGAGCACCGGCAACGGCAACATGTTCAACATCGCGAGATTCACGTTCAACACCACGCTGAACCACAACACCAATCGCCAGCCGTCTTCGTTCTCAAATAGATTTTTATACACGCGGATAATCATCACCGCGCCACCGAGCTGTTGCACCCCGATGTCCGTCTTGGGCGAAAACACCGCTCCGATCGTCGCAAAAATCTGATTGGCACTCGCCTGAATTTGCTCCCACGTGCCGGGGTAATCGTATTTCTTCACCACGTTGGTATTGCCGGCGCTCCAAATCACACCGAAGGTCGGCGGGAAATTTTCCGGCGACGTCGGACGCTTGGCGAGAAGCTCCTTCGTGAACTCTTCGTCGCCGCGCTTCACCGTGAAGGTAACAGGCGACGCGTTCTGATTCGTCATTTGCTCTTCCGCATGGAAGATAGCGTCCAACGCCAAAACCGGTTCATCGTTGATCTTGATAATCTCGTCGCCGGGTTGCAGGCCCGCCAGATCCGCCGGGCTGTTCGTTAAAACTTTCCCGACAATCGCCTCGGACCGCGCATTGACAAGAATCTGCCGCAATGCTTTGCGCTGATACCACTTGGTTTCGCGTTTGAACGGAGTTGCAAAAACGGTGTTGGTTTCTTCGCCGCGCGCGTATTTGATCTTAATCTCCGGCCCTTCGCTGGTAATCACGCGCCACGTAATGCTGTCCTGAGACGGCGGCCCGTAAGTCCGGATCGGATAATCGTTAATTTCCAGAATACGATCACCAGGACGAATGCCCGCCTTCCAGGCCGGACCATCAGGCACGACCCATCCTAAAACGGGCTCCTGATCCGTCACCGCAACGGGTTTGCCCACTTGCGACACAATCACCGCAAACCCGATTGCCAACAGAAAACTGAACAGTGGGCCCGCGAACGCCACGATGATCTTGTCCAGCGGCGAAATGTTCGGCAGTTGTTCCGCCTTTTCCTCGGTTTTGCCTTCGATGGCTTCCATCGTTGCCATTTGCGGCAGTGACACGTAACCACCGGCAGGAATCCATCCCAGCGCATATTCGACGCCGTTGATTTTTTTGCTCCAGAGCGGCTTACCGAACCAGATGGCGAAGCGCTCCACTTTTAAGCCGCGCCAGCGCGCCGCGAGGAAATGTCCGAGTTCGTGGACGAAGATGAGCAGGTTCAGCGCAAGTAACGCTTCGAACACCACCAGAATTATTTTCAATATGGACATGATAAATTTTTACCCCAAACAGGAGTGGCGGGAAGTATAGCGGCAGTTGCGAGAGTCGCAATGTTGGAGGTTTGTAAGCGCGCAGCCGGCAATCATAACCAATTTCCAAACTCCACTGTCCTGCCCTTTTCTTTGCCAAACCATGATTTAATTCGTTAACCGACGCAAGAAGTCGCCTCCGCGCGCGCCCACGTATCGGCCGCCAGAATCTCCTCCAACGACGGATGCGCCACGACGCGATGCGCCTCCATCACACGCCGCACGGTTTCGGTGATTTGCGGAAAATTGATCTGCCGATTCACGAACGCTTCGACCGCGACCTCATTGGCTGCGTTCAACACTGCTGGCAATGTTCCGCCCGTTTCCCCGGCGCGCCGCGCGAGTTCCAAAGCCGGAAATCGCTCCAAATCCGGTTCTTCAAACGTCAGTGAGCCTACTTTCGGAAAATTAGTCTGAACCCGCTCGCTGGCCAGCCGTTCCGGATAGGTCAGCGCATACTGAATCGGCAAACACATGTCCGGCGTGCTCAACTGCGCCAACAACGAGCCGTCCACAAATTCCACCATCGAATGCACGATGCTTTGCGGATGCACCAACACTCCCACGCGCGCCATTTCAATGTCGAACAACCACCGCGCCTCAATCATCTCCAGCCCCTTGTTGAACAACGTCGCCGAATCAATCGTAATCTTGCGCCCCATCACCCACGATGGATGCTTGAGCGCTCGTTCGACGGTGATTTCGGAAAATTTTTCCTTCGGCCAAGCAGCTTTGTCACGAAACGGCCCGCCGCTCGCCGTCAACCAGAGCTTGCGCACCGAAGCACCCGGTTTGCCGTCGAGACATTGGAAAATCGCCGAATGTTCACTGTCCACTGCCAAGACGCGCACGCCATGTTTTCGCGCCTCGCTCATCACGGTTTCGCCCGCCATGACGAGAATTTCCTTCGACGCCACCGCAATATCTTTACCTGCGCGAATTGCCGCCAACGCCGGTTGCAACCCCGCCGTCCCGACAATCGCAATTAAAACAATGTCCGCATCCGGATGCGTTGCGAGCTTCAACAATCCTTCCGCGCCTGAATAAACTTCACAATGCGCGCCAAGCGTGCCGCGCAATTCTTTGGCTTTCTCCGGATCATGAATCGAAACCGCTACCGGCCGATGTTTACGCGCCTGTTCGATCAACAAATCCACGTTGTTGCCCGCGCCGAGCGCCAGCAACCGAATCCGATCCGGCAAATCTTCCGCCACTTTGACCGTGCTCGTGCCGATCGAACCGGTGCTACCAAGAACAACAACGTTTTTCATATGACCGCAAACCGACACAGAAGAACACGAAAGTGAAAACGAGAAAATACTTCGGCACGAATTCCCGTGAATGAAAAATCATCCTCAGATAATTCGCGACCTTTGGCGAAATCGGCGTAAAGAAATTTCAGTCGGCTCAGATTCATTTCAGCTCAAGCAATCGTCAGCACGTAACGCATATAGAGATACATAATCGGCGCGTTGAACAACAGGCTGTCCAGCAGATCCAGAATGCCGCCGATCCCCGGAAAGAAATTCCCCGAATCTTTCAGGCCGGCCTCGCGCTTGAACAGCGATTCAATCAAATCTCCCACCACCGCCGTTGAACTCAGAATCACGCCCAGAATCACCGCATGTAGCGGCGTCATTCCCGGCATCTTATCCGCGAAACAATGGCTGAACACCAGACTTCCACCCGTCGCAACCGCAATCGCTCCGCCAAAACCTTCCCACGTTTTCGCCGGACTGATACGCGGAATCATTTTGTGTCGGCCAATCAACGATCCAATCGCATACGCGCCCGTGTCGCTGAACTTCGTCACCAGGATGAAATAGAGAACGAAATATTTTCCGTTGTCATTGATGCCGGGGAAAAAATTGATCTTCTGAATGAAGTTCAACAACCACGGCACATACATCAATCCGAACAGCGTGGTGGAAATCGCCAGAATACCCGCAGTGTTCGATCGGGACACGAATTGTCGCACGCATAACCCGAGCACGAAAAGAATGAGGATGACCGTTTCAAAATCATTCACCAGCGACGGATTTTCATGCGGTCCGAGTCGCCCCGTGCAATGCAGCGACGTCACGACCATCATCAGGATTCCCGCTGCGATGCCCCAATATTTGAAACACACCAACCCGCGCTTCGCCACCAGCCCGTAAAATTCCATCAACCCCACACACGCGAGCACAACCATGAACGCCGCGAAGACGTAATTGGAAAGAATCCGGTTCCCCGAGAACATGGCCACCAACACCACCGTCCACAAAACGGCGGTACTGGAAAGACGACGCACAAAGACTTTCGCCTTTGAGGATGATTGCGGGGCGGTAGCCGGCTCGGACATGCGGCGCGGAAACTAACAAGCGCGTGAAAGGTTGCCAATTTCCAAGTTCAATCGGCCCAATCTTCGCCAATAATTACTCCATCCTTGATCGTAAAATCGACGCCCAAATCTCCCCACTGCGCGCCTTTTTCGAAAACAACCCCATAAATTTGTTAATCCCCAAAACACGTCCCGACCCGACGCGCTGCCTGCACCCATGAATGATCCGGCGGTACGAGCTTCAATCGTCCGGCCACATCAACAATCGGCACCGCTTTCACTTCGTTACCCCGCGCAGCCACCATCATCCCGTAGTTTTCATTCGCAATCAGTTCCACCGCCGCCGTGCCCAATCGCGTCGCCAGCAATCGATCCGCCGCCGATGGCGTACCGCCACGTTGCACATAACCGAGAATCGTCACGCGCGCTTCGAGATGCGTCAGTTCCTCCAGTTCCTTCGCCAACCGCATCGTATGTCCTGCATGTAATTCGCGCAGCCGGATCAACTCCGCTTTCGCCCGCGCTTTTTCGGCTTTGTTCGCCGCTTCCTTTTTGTGTCGTGCTGCAATCTGAAATTGCGCCGCCTCCCTCATCGGCATTGCGCCTTCTGCTACCGCCACAATGCTGAAATTCGTTCCATGCTTTTTGCGACGCCGGATAGCCGCTGCCACATTGCGCACATCGTACGGAATTTCCGGAATCAAGATCACATCGGCGCCGCCGGCAATTCCCGCGCCCAATGCCAGCCATCCCGCGCGATGTCCCATGATTTCCGCGATGATAATCCGATGATGACTGTGCGCCGTGCTATGTAACCGATCAATCGCCGCCGCCGCCACATCGAGCGCCGTATCAAAACCGATGGTCGTATCCGTTTCCGCCAGATCGTTATCAATCGTCTTCGGCAACGTCACCACATTCAACCCGCGTTCAATCAGCTTCAACGCATTCTTGTGCGTGCCGCCACCGCCGAGACATACCAGCGCGTCCAGTTTCAGACGCTTATAATTTCGCACCATCACGTCGCGCATGTCACGCAACTGCCCGTTCACTTCCATGCGATGCGGTTTATCGCGTCCCGTCCCAAGCAAGGTACCACCGACCGTCAAAATTCCTGCCAACGCGCGTTTATCCAACCGAATCGTCCGCCCTTCCGCCAGACCGCGAAAACCGTCGCGAAATCCAACAATCTCCATACCGGCGTCAAACGCAGCTTTACCCACCCCGCGAATGGCCGCGTTGAGGCCCGGGCTGTCGCCGCCCGCGGTCAGAATTCCAATGCGCTTCTTGCGAATCACGATTCCTTGAATGTGAGTCAGACGTTTGCGGAGTTATTCTGTTTCCAGCGTGCTGCGAGTTTCGGTCGTCATCGTCATCGCCTGTTTTTGCCCACCGGCGTTGATCGACAAACTCAACTCCGCCCGCTCGTTCGCAGTCGCTTCCAGCGGAAGAATCTTTTTCAAACTGACTGTCGCCGTTTCCGTTTCGGTGCCGGTCAACTTCGTGAGATCCACTTTCAAATTCGGCATGAGCGGATTGGGAATTTTCTGATTGGCGGCGGTTGCCGTGGTCGAGCTTTTTACCGTCAAAATGTCGCCTTCAATGGCAATCAACTCATGTGTCGTCGTTTGCTCTGCGGTCGCGCCCTGAATTTTCACCTTTCCTTTGACCTCCCATTTCGCCCCGACGCCGATCGCTTCCTCGGGCAGAATAAATTTCATGCTGGCGAACGATTCCTTCATCTGCTCCATGCTCGCGCGAGTTTGCGGATCCGTGCCCGGAGGAATTTTTGCATCCGCCTTTTTGTTGTAGTACCGATCCGTCATCGTGCTCGTCACCACAAAACCTTTCATGCTGGCCATCGAAGCTTTCACTGCCTCAACCAACGGCGCGGGCACATTGGAGTCCGCGGCGACATCTGCTTCACCCACCTCCACCTCGTAATCCACCTCGCCGTCAGCCGTGACATTCTTCATAGTGATCACGGCCTTCATCTTCATCGTCGGCATCGCTATCATCTCGCCCGGCGCTCCTGCCGCCGACATTCCCATCCTGATATTTGCGCTAATGTTCGCAATCTGTTGATCCCCGGCTTCCGCTTTCAACCGATAAACGGCATGCGGTTCGGCGCCTGCTGAAATCAACCTCACCCGCGGCATCCCGGGAACGCTGGCAGCGCCAGCATTCGATGCCGAGCCTGCGGGCGGCTCAACCACCGGCGGCTTGGACAAAATCGCAATCTGCTCCGACAAATAAGCGAGTCGGGTCGAAATCAACTTGGGATTGTAAGTCGGATGGAATTTTCGCAATTCCTTCAGCGCTGCTTCAGCCTCCAGATATTTCTCTTTCGCTTTGTCGCGTTGTCCGGATTTTTGCAGCGCATCGGCTTTTTCGATGATTCCGTAAATCTGATAATACTGGTCATCAGTATTCACCGCGAAAACGCCAGCGGCATAACTTATTAACGCCAACACGACGAGGACGACGCGGGGGAGCAACATAAAATGGGCCATACAATTACCCGGAAGGGAGGTTCGACTTGTGCGCATGCGCGAAAATTCTTCAAAACCGCACCGCCACCGTCAATGGAATTGAAATTTAATTTTGGCCGCATTGACTCGGTTCATCTGACTAAAACCGCATTTTGATTACAATTCCGGCAGATAATCCCCAAAAATCTGCAGCCAACTTATCCTATCCGTGAAACGCAGAATTGAAGCATCAAGACAAATCAATGCCGTCGCAAAATCAGCCGATGATCCACGCGGCGCGTTTGATGATATTCAAGCCGCGGCAATTCCGTCAGGGTCGGTGATTCCGTCTCGTTCAAAATCGTTTTCGCCAACGCCTGAAACGCCCGCCAACGCGGCCACTCCAGTTCCGGCGCATGCGCAATCTGTCGCAACAAACTGCGCCATTCGATAATCGCCCGATCAATATCCCCCGGCCCAAGCAAATCCGTCACCCAATGATGTTTGCTCGCGGGATTTTTGTGAACACTTTGCACGACCGCTTCCG
>CALAYC010000266.1 GCA_937894935.1 uncultured Verrucomicrobiota bacterium | reverse complement strand
TTGACCAGACGCAACAATCGCGCGGTGAGACTCGGGTCGCGTCGGATGATTTCCGCAATCTGATGCGTGTAACGGCGATCGCTGTTGAGCAGTTCCCGCAGCGCGTTCTCGACGCTGCGAAGCGAAGGCAACCGCGCGCAACTGCGAACGCGTTCCTCAATCAAGGCTCGACTGACCGGCGCGAGTTCCGCGCGCGGTGGAGTAATACAGATCTCTGGCCCCAAGGCCATGGTACTCATTGCCGGCTTATCGGCAGAACTGACGAAAAGTTGAAGGAACGCGTCAGTTTTTCGGCAATTTAACACTGATCATTCGGAAAATTTCCGGTGGAAAAATCGCGATAAACGATCCAACTTCTTCAACGAAAGGAGGATAGTCCGGGTTGGAAATCAGTTCGACCCGCAAAGGTTTTGCTCAAGGTTCCGGCGGCGACTGCCGATGCAAGAGTGAGTTAGAGCAGTCGCGAGCACGGAAGTTCGCCCTATGCGCAAGAATGGATTCATCATCATTGTTTTGAGTTTTGCCGCCGTTTCACTGGCCGGACCGAAAGGTTATTTGCCGAACGTCGGCCCCATCCCGCTCCATTTTGCTCCGCCACAACCGCACGTGACTCTGTATATTCCCCAATTACTCGAGCCTATTCCTGAACCGGTCGATGAATCCGCGGCTGAGGAAACTCCAACGTCGCAAACTGACTCCACTCCTACCGCGGCGGCTGATCCGCTCGGACCGCAAACCGATTTAATTCCCGGAGCGACGAATGTCGTCGATGTTTCGCTTAGCGCGTCCAGCGACACCAATCTGATTACCGGACCGCAGATGTTTTTGCGGTATTTCACGCGATTGCCGGGCGGCGTGGGTGAAGTGATGGTTCCCACGCCGGACTTCACTCCGGCCTTGCCGCCAACATCGATGAGCAGTGCGACTTACCAGGTCACGAAACCATGATGCGAATCCGAACCATTTTATGCGCGTTGCTGAGCGTTCTCGCGCTGGCGGTCGTTTCCGCATCAGGAAAAGCTTCGGCTTCGGAATCGAATTCGAGCACCGCGCAGCCAGAGCCGATTGTCGCGTCGCCGCAAGAAATCAATTCCGCCTTGCGGGAATCTGCCGATGTTTTGGTGAGCACGAACATCATTGAGCAGACATCCACAACAACGAGTTCCTCCAAACGAGCGGATTACGAAGCGTTCCTGGATTGGGGTCGCCGGATGAAGCGCGAGAAAAATTACGAAGCAGCGGAAAATTGTTTCGTGATGATCATGAAAGGTCCCGCGCCGGATGACCTGCAGCGCACCGCGTTGTTGGAACTGGCGCTCATGGCGCAGGAAAATCAGCGATTCACCCGCGCGCAGCAGATTTATTCGCAATATCTCGAACGCTTTAGCGATGACCCGAGCGCGGCAGAAGTCTGTTTACGCCAGGGATTGTTGTATCGCCAGATGGGTGCGCCAACCCTGGCGCTTTCGAAGTTTTACGCCGTGATGACGACGTCGCTGCGGCTGAAACTGGATCGATTGGAATATTATCAGCGGCTCGTGTTGCAGGCGCAGACGGAAATCGCGGACACGTACTATCTGCAAGGCAAGTATGCCGACGCGGCGGAATTCCTCGGTCGCTTGCTGAAGCTCGACAATCCGCAGCTCAATCGCTCGCAAGTGGTTTACAAAATGATTCGCTCACTCGCGGGATTGAATCGTCACACTGAGGTAATTGCACAGGCGGAGATCTTCGTAAATCAATACCCCGATGCGCCAGAGTTGCCGGAAGTGCGATTTCTCTACGCTGATGCGTTGAAGAAGTTAGGTCGCGCGCGCGAAGCGACACAACAGGTGCTTGCGTTGTTACAAGCACAGGAAAGCGTCGCCATGAATCAACCGGCCAACTGGGCGTATTGGCAACAGCGCAGCGGAAACGAAATCGCCAATCAGTTTTACAAGGAAGGCGATTATCTGAATGCGCTGGAGATTTATCAGAATCTCGCATTGCTGAACGAAGCGCCGACCTGGCAACTGCCGGTTTGGTATCAAATGGGGTTGGTATTTGAGCGAATGATGCAACCGGCCCGGGCGGCGGAGTATTACGATAAGATTCTGAATCGCGAGAAAGAACTGGACTCAGCGCAACGGACCCTCAGTCTGGAGACCGTGCTCGACATGGCTCGCTGGCGCCGAGAGCAGTTGCAATGGCAGTTGAAGACCGAATCCGTCAACGCCTCGTTTCACGGAGCGCCTGACGCAGGTCGCGCTCGGTGAAAAATGAGTTCACTCGCATCGATGGTGGCAGATTTGCGCGGGCACTTGGCCCTGTGCGAAGAGATTTTTGCACTCGTGCAAAAGGAGAGCCAGGCGCTGGCGCATTCCGAAGGCGGCCTGTCATTTGAGAGCTATCAGGCCAAAAAAAACTTGCTTCCCCGTCTCAACCAGTCGCTAAATCAAATCCGCCAACACCGCGCAACCTGGCAGAAGTTAGCCCCTGACGAACGGGCACAATACCCGGACGTACCCGGTTTGCTCCGCCAGAACCAGGATTTGATCATGAAGATCATCGTCCTGGACCGGGAGAATGAGCAGGCGTTGCTGCGCAAAGGCCTCGTGCCTCCGAAGCAATTGCCGCCCGCTCAACGGCAGCGACCGCATTTCGTCGCTGACCTGTATCGTCGCCAAGGGCGCTGATGCGATTTCCGGGCCCGCGCGGATGGCGTTGACGCGATGCCGATTGAAAAAATAATTGTCCTGGAGGACGACGCGCTCGTTCGTAAGAGCCTCGAACAACAACTTCGTAACCGCCGCTATGACGTGGCCGGCTGCGAAACCATCGCCGCCGCCCAGGAGTATCTCAACAAAGATAACTTCGATCTGATTTTCTGCGACGTGCGCCTGCCCGACGGCGATGGCACGGAGTTTCTCAGACAGGTCCAGGCGCGTCCCAGCAAACCGCTCGTCATCATGATGACCGGTTTCGGTTCGGTGGAATCAGCCGTAACGTGCATGAAAGAAGGCGCGTTCGATTACATGCTCAAGCCGTTCTCCGGCGAGCAGATCGAGGTCACGCTGAAAAAAGCCGAAGAATTTACCCAGCTCGTCAAAGTTAACCGCTTCCTCACCAACGAAGAAAACGACGAAAGCGGCTACGAATTGCTCGGTCGCAGTCCGGGCATTGAACAGGTGCGGCAGCTCGTGCGCAAAGTCGCCCGCACGCAAGCCACCGTTCTGATTCAAGGCGAAAGCGGCACCGGTAAAGAACTCGTCGCCCGTGCTATTTATCGCGAAAGCCCACGCAACAACGCGCCGTTCATTCGCGTCAATTGCGCTGCCGTGCCGGAGAATCTGATTGAGAGCGAATTTTTCGGCCACGAAAAAGGCGCGTTCACCGGCGCGTTAACCAAACGCGAGGGGCGGTTCGAACTCGCTCACGGCGGCACGATTCTGCTTGATGAAATCAGCGAAATTTCACCGCAAGTGCAGGCGAAATTATTGCGCGTGCTGCAAGAACGCGAATTGGAACGCGTCGGCGGCACTCGCACCATCAAAGTGGATGTGCGCGTCATCGCCACCACGAATCGCGATCTCGATCAAAGCGTCGAGAAAAAGGAATTCCGGCAGGACCTGTATTTCCGTTTGAACGTGGTGCCGATTTTCGTCCCGCCACTGCGCGAACGTCGCGAGGACATCATTTATCTCGCCGAGCAATTCATGCATCGCTTCGGCCGCAAACATGGCGTGAAAGTCAGTGGCATGTCGGCGGCCTGTCGCAATGCCCTGCAAAATCACTCCTGGCCGGGCAACGTGCGGGAACTACAGAACGTCATCGAACGTGGCGTGATTCTCTGCGCGGATGGCGAGCAGTTGCAGCCCGCGCATCTCGGATTCTCCGGCGGTCTTTCCGTATCCACCGTTGCCGCTCCGTCGAGTATGACCGCGAGCAGTGTTGCCACCGGTGCGACGCCTACGAATTCAGACGACGTGATGACGCTGGGCGATATGGAGAAAAACCATATTCTCACCACACTCGATAAATGCGGCGGCAACCGCACTCACGCCGCCCGGAAACTCGGCATCAGCATCCGCACCTTGCGCAACAAGCTCAACGAATACGGCATTGCTGCAAAGAAGGAAGATGACGAGGACGACGGAGCCGAGTAATCCATCCGCATTTTCCGTTCATTTCCAACCAGGCGAGTGATCCCCGTCCGAGGCGCTCCGCGTCTGCCTCATCGTTTTAAACGATATGCTTCGACGGCAGAAAATTTTACCATAGGCCGAAAATCCGCCATTCTGCTTTGGCGGTGATGGAGAATTTACAATGACACGCATGATGAAATGGAAAGCCGTCATCGCAGCGTTGCTGGCGAGCCTGACGGTCGGATCGAGTTTGGTCGCCAAGCAGCCGCCGAACGTTCTGCTGATTCTCGTGGATGACTTGAAACCCACGATCGGCGCGTACGGCGATCCGGTGGCAAAAACGCCAGCGATGGATCGGCTCGCGGCATCAGGCATGCGCTTTGATCTGGCGTACGCGAATCAGGCAGTTTGTGCGCCATCGCGTTTCAATCTGATGCTTGGCTCGCGTTCGACGTCCACGGGACTTTACGACCTGGGCGTGAATCTCCGGCGCGTGTACCCGGACGTGGTGACAATGCCGCAATATTTCAGCCGCCACGGCTATCGTTCACAATCAATCGGAAAAGTTTTTCATGTCGGACACGGCAATCACGGTGACGACGAATCCTTCGATGTGCCGCCATACAAGGACAAGCTGGTCGAATATCTTGTGCCGGAAAGCACCGGTGGTTTGATCACGCGCGAAGAAGCCTATTTCACCAATTACCGGACGAACGTTCCCAATGGACAACTCCCGCGCGGCGCGGCCTGGGAAGCGCCGGAAGTGGACGATGATGCGTATGCAGATGGACGCGTGGCCGCCGAAACGATTCGGCGCCTGGAAGCGTGGAAGGCCAATCCGGATAAACCGTTTTTCATCGCGGCGGGTTTTGTGCGCCCTCACCTGCCTTTCAGCGCGCCGAAGAAATATTGGGATTTGTACGATCCTAAAAAATTGCCCATGCCAGCCAATACCGAACCGCCGCGTGATGCTCCGCGTATCGCCGGAAAACGAGGTGGCGAAATTGTTCAATACACACCCGTGCCGAACGACGGAAAAATTGATGAGGAACTGAGCCGGAAGTTGATTCACGGTTACTACGCGAGCACGAGTTATGTGGATGCGCAGATTGGCCGCGTGCTGGCAGCGTTGGATCGGTTAGGACTCGCGACCAATACGATTGTCGTGCTCTGGGGCGATCATGGTTATCACCTCGGCGATCACGGCTATTGGACGAAACACACGAATTACGAGGAGGCCCAACACATTCCATTGTTGATTCGCGCGCCCGGCGTCACGAACCCCGGCACACACACGCGTCAGGTATCGGAAACCGTGGACATCTTCCCGACACTCGCCGACCTCGCGGGACTACCCGCGCCCAAAGTGCCGCAACCGATGGATGGCGAAAGTCTCGTGCCGGTGTTGAAAGATCCGGCGAAGCGTCTGAGCGATCACGCTTATCACGCTTTCCCGCGCGATCGCGGAATGGGTCGCGCGATTCGCACCGAGCGATATCGCTTTGTAGAGTGGAAGCGACCGGGTCAACCGCCGGAAACAGCGGAACTGGAGTTGTACGATTATCAAACCGATCCGCACGAAACCCAGAATCTTGCCGCGTCGCAACCCGAGGTCGTGGCTGCATTGCGCAAAATCCTGTATCAGTATCCCGAAGCCTTACCACCCAAGCACAACTGAGATAACTGAATTAACTCCGCCGGTTTCATTGAGCCGCTGGGAAACAAAACTCCAGCGGCTCATTTTTTGTTTCAGCGACTCCTGGCTTAGAAGCGGTTTCAAATTCGCAGTCGCCGAGCGTAACGAGGCGGATTGCGTGGAAAAATCTACGAGCGTTTCTGCCTTCTCACGTCGGCGGCTGCAAGCTATCGCGAACTCTGAAAAACGATCTTCTGAAGGAATTTTAAATGGCTCCAGAGGAAGGACTCGAACCTTCAACCACACGGTTAACAGCCGCGTGCTCTACCATTGAGCTACTCTGGAACCCAATTTGTAAGGGCGCGAACTCTACAAATCACCTCTCGCAGCGTCAATTCATTTTCCACCAAATTTGGGAATGGCAACAGCACGATGACGAATGTCCCTCTGGCCCAAGGACCGAAAAATGTTCCGTTGGATAAAAATGTGAGCGCGGAGATAATAACGACCAGTCAGCACCGACGACGGTTTTTCGTTAATCTTCATAATGGGCGCAACTGAATTGTCACGGCCAAATCATTGACTCTTGGTTGGTCGGGGTTATCCTGCGCCTCCGGTTCTGGGAGGTTTTTCCCGCCGAAAAAACTTTTACTCTTATGGCAAAGCTCACGGTTCGCGATATTAACGTTCAAGGCAAACGCGTTTTCATGCGCGTGGATTACAACGTTCCACTCGAAGAAAAAAATGGCCAGATGGTCATTACTGACGAAACGCGCATTAAAGAAACTCTTCCCACACTGCGCTTGCTCATCGAGAAAGGCGCGCGCCTGATTCTCGCCGCGCATCTCGGTCGCCCCAAGGGTAAACGGGAAGCCACAATGTCGCTGCGCCCCGTAGCTGCGCGATTGGCTGAATTGCTCGGAACGAAAGTGAATTTTGCGGACGATTGCATCGGCGAAAAAGTCGAGCAACTCGCAAACGAATTGCCGCCCGGCGGCGTGTTGCTGCTGGAAAACGTCCGTTATTACAACGAAGAAGAAGCCAATGACCCGGCGTTTGCCGAGAAGTTGGCGAAAGTCGCCGATGTTTACGTGAATGACGCCTTCGGCGCGGCGCATCGCGCACATGCCTCGACTGAAGGTGTAGCGCGAATTGTTGCGAAACGCGGCGGTCAATGTGCCGCAGGTCTGTTGATGGAACGCGAACTGAAGTTCCTCGGCGACGAACTGGAAAATCCCGCCCGTCCATTTGTGGTCATCCTCGGCGGCGCGAAAGTTTCCGACAAAATCAAAGTCATCGATCGCCTGTTGGAAAAAGCAGACACGATTCTCATCGGTGGTGCGATGGCTTACACGTTCAAGCTCGCCCAAGGCTTCAAAGTCGGGAAATCACTCGTCGAACCGGACAAGGTGGAGGTGGCCAAGGCAGCGTTGGAAAAAGCCAAGCAACGCGGCGTGCAATTTCTCCTTCCGGTGGATAATACCATCGTAACGCCGGTCAAAACCGACAAGCTCGACAAGAAAGGCCGGCCGGTTCTTGACCTCACAAATCCGCGCACCTGGGCGGAAGCGAACATTCCGGACGAGGAAGAAGGCGTGGACATCGGCCCGGCAACGGTGGCGAAGTTTGGCGAAGCGTTGCGCAGCGCCAAGACGGTGTTGTGGAACGGTCCAATGGGCATTTTTGAAGACAAACGTTTTGCTGTCGGCACAAACGCCGTTGCGCAGGCGGTCGTGGAAGCCACACAGAAAAATGGTGCGAAAACGATCATCGGCGGTGGCGACAGCGTGAAAGCGATTAACCGCGCCGGCATGGGCGACAAAGTGACGTTCATGAGCACGGGCGGTGGCGCGAGCCTCGAGTTTCTGGAAGGCAAAGAATTGCCCGGCGTTGCAGCGCTGAGTGACAAGTAATAAACCGTGAACAGCGCTTGACCGGTGCTGCCGCGGAAGATGAATTGATTAGTAATCATTAGTGACGATTAGCGGTTAGGAATCCCATGAATAAAGAACGCAAACTGATTATCGCGGGTAACTGGAAGATGAACAAAACCGTCGCCGAAGCGCTGGCTTTGGTGAACGACCTCAAACGCGACCTCGCGAATGTGAAGGAAGTGGACATCGTCGTGTGTCCGCCATACACCGCGCTCGAATCCGTTTCCAAAGCCATTCTGGATTCCAACATCAAGCTGGGCGCGCAGAACATGAGCGAGAACGGCGTGGGCGCGTTCACGGGCGAAATCGCGGCGGTGATGCTCAAGGAATTCTCCACCCGTTACGTGATTCTCGGTCACAGCGAACGTCGGCAGTATCAAAAAGAATCCGATGCCTTGATCGCCAAGAAAGCAGCGGCAGTGCATGCAGCGAATTTGAAGCCGATTGTTTGCGTTGGCGAAACGCTCGCCGAACGCGAAAGCAATCAGACGGAGAAAGTTCTGGAAACGCAGGTACGCGGCAGTCTCGCCGGTTTGACCGCCGAACAGATGCTTGAAACCGTCATCGCCTACGAGCCGGTCTGGGCGATTGGCACGGGCAAAACCGCGACGACGCAACAGGCACAGGACGCTCACGCGTTCATCCGCAGCCTGCTCGCCAAGATGTATGATGAAGCCACGGCCAAGAAGGTCCGAATTCAATACGGTGGCAGCGTTAAGCCGAACAATGCCAAGGAGTTGATGAGTCAGCCGGATGTGGACGGAGCACTGGTCGGTGGGGCTTCGTTGGAGGCGCGAAGTTTTGCTGACATTATCAAGAACTCCATCTAAACTGCGCGGCTTATGACATTGTTTATCGGCTTCCTGACGGTAGTTCTGATTCTGGACTGCCTGCTGTTGATTTTGTTGGTGCTGGTGCAGTTGCCCAAGAAAGAAGCGGGCGCCGGGTTGGCTTTTGGCGGAGGCGCAGCGGACGCACTGTTCGGCGCCGGCGCGGGCAATCCCCTGACCAAAATCACCAAATATTCGGCGGTTACGTTTTTCGTCCTTTTGGTCGGAATCGCACTGCTGCAAAAGAGCATGCGCAGTCAGCCGTCGGATGTGCGCACACGGCTTGAGCAGGAAAGCCGACAGGCAGCGCCTTTGGCTGTTCCGCCCGCGATGACTGAAGGTGCGCCGGCCGATGCGACGACAACCCCGGCCACGACGCCGGAAACTCCCACAAACGTGTCGGCTCCGGCGGTTGACACCGGAAACCGCCCGCCCGAATAATCGGGCCAATGAGAATTGCTAACCGCGCCACCGGGATCGTTCCGCTGGCGCGGTTTTCTTTTGGCGAAGGCCAGTTAAATTCCAGGCGAAAGCGGAGTTCCATCTGGAGACGATTGCTTGCCGGCTGCTTCGCTTTTCATTTCGTCTTCTTGCTGGCCGGCTGTTTTCGACCTGAACCGCCGGCCGATATCACGATTTGTAACGCGAACGAACCCGAGTCGCTCGACCCGCACATCGTCACCGGAATTTCGGAGATGCGGATAACGAAAGCGTTGTTCGATGGGCTGGTCAGACTGGACCCAACAAATGCCGCTCCGGTTCCGGCTTTGGCTGAACGTTGGGAAATTTCGCCCGACGGACGGACCTACACGTTTTATCTGCGCACCAACGCGGTGTGGTCCACCGGCGAACCCATCACAAGCGCCGATGTGGTCTGGTCGTGGTTTCGAGCGTTGGATCCGTTGACAGCCGGTGATTACGCCGGCCAGTTGTTTTACATCAAAGGCGCAGAACGTTGGTACAATCGCGCAACGACCAATCGCGCTGATGTCGGTCTGCGCGCATTGGATGATTACACCGTGCAAGTGGAATTGAATGCGCCGCTCGCGTTTTTCCTCGAACTCTGTTCCTTTCCCACGCTGGCTGTCGTGCCGCGTCATGTGATTGAAAAATACGGCGATCGTTGGTTGCACGCAGATCCGCTACCGACGAGTGGCGCGTTCACATTAGGTGCGTGGCGCGTGAACGACAAAATCCGGCTATTGCGCAATCCGCGTTATTGGGACGCCGCAAACACGCCATCGCAGATTATCGACGTGTTGCCGACGAGTTCACCGAATACCGCGTTGAATCTTTACGAAACCGGCGTCGCGGACATTGTCTGGGACAAAGACCTTGTGCCGTCAGAACTGATGGACGTGCTGAGTCAGCGCCCCGACTTTCACAGCTTCACTTATCTCGGCACGTATTTTTATCGGTTCAATGTCACGCAACCGCCGTTCGATGACGCCCGCGTGCGGAAGGCGTTTGCGTTGGCGACGGACAAACCGCGCATCATTTCCAAACTCACCAAGGGCGCGGAGCGACCGGCGACGCATTTTGTGCCGGACGGCGTGGCGAATTACACCGCCGCCACAGCACCGGGCTTTGATCCGGAAGCTGCGCGACAGTTGCTGGCGGAAGCCGGCTATCCGAATGGCAAAGGTTTTCCGCGCGTGAATTACACCTTTTTCGGCTCGGCGGGTGGCGGCGCAAAACTGCACGGCAAAGTCGGCATCGAATTACAACAGATGTGGCGCGATGTCCTCGGCGTGCAGGTGGAATTGCGCCAGATTGAGCGAAAGGTTTTCTATTCGTCGCAATCGAAGCTCGATTACGACATTTCGATGTCGAGTTGGATCGGCGATTACAACGATGCGAATACGTTCCTCGATCTGTTTACGAGTACGAGTGGTAACAATCGCACTGGCTGGGCCAACGAACGCTACGACGCGTTGATCAAAGCAGCGAATGAGGAAACGGATTTACAAAAGCGCGCGGAGATTTTTCGCGAAGCGGAAACGCTGTTGGTTGCCGAGGAAGTGCCGGTAGTGCCGGTTTATTTTTATGCCGGTTTCAATTATTACGACGACACCAAAGTCGGAGGCGTCTGGCAGAACATTCTCGACGAACACCCGATGCAATACATTTACCGGAAAAGTCCGAAGACGAATGTCAAAAGTCGCGAACCCGCAACCGGTGCGCGGCTGGTTCAGAAACAGCCCGCTCACTGAGGTAATTTTCAACAAACGATGAAAACCCGATTCCGCTTTAAAAATCTGGAGGTCTGGCGCGAGGCCGGAAAAATTAATCACGTGCGTCGCCGACTGTTCCGGAAGTTCTGATTTCCACCAACGATGTATTTTCTCCGCCGCCTGCTCTCGCTGATTCCGCTGTTGCTCGTCATCAGCTTTCTGGCGTTTGTGCTGGTACGACTCGCACCCGGTGGCCCGTTTGATCGCGAACGCAAGCCGGCGTCGCCGGAAATCGAGCGGCAATTGCAGGTCAAATACCGCCTCGATCAACCCATCTGGAAACAATACCTCGCCTACCTCGGCGATCTTGCGCGCGGCGATTTTGGGCCGTCACTGAAATATCGCAATCACACGGTCACAGACATCATTGCACAGGCGTTACCGGTGTCGTTGGCGCTGGGTGCGATGGCGTTTGCATTCGCGATGGGGGTCGGAATTCCGATCGGCTACTACACGGCAGTGCGACGCGGGCGATGGCAGGATTACGCGGGTAGTTTGTTCGCCATCACAATGGTGTGTGTGCCGGGATTCGTGATCGCACCGGTGTTGGTCATGTTTTTCGCCATCCAATGGCGACTGCTTCCTGTGGCGCTCTGGATGTCGCCATGGCACGCGATTTTGCCAATCGCGGCGCTGGGATTGTTCTTCTCCGGACGCATCGCGCGACTGATGCGCGAAGGCATGTTGAATACGATGCAATTGGAATTCATCACAGCGGCGCGGGCGAAAGGATTGAGCGAACACACCTTGCTGTTGAAACACGCCTTTCGCCTCGCGGTGTTGCCGGTGGTGTCTTACTCCGGACCGTTGCTGGCGGATTTGCTCACGGGCTCGTTTGTGATTGAAACCATTTTTCAGATTCCCGGCATTGGCGTGTTCATGGTGAACGGCTCGCTCAATCGCGATTACACGATGGTCGTGGGACTTGTGATTCTCTACGCGACGTTATTGGTGGTGTTGAATTTATTGGTGGATTTTGCCTACACGATTTTGGACCCGAGAGTGAAATATGAGTGAGCCGATGGCGCAGAGTTCAGCCGTGAACGTGGTGAGCGGAGACCCCGCACCCGCGACGTTCACTGCGCCGCTTTCTCCCAATCAACGCGCATGGCGACGTTTCTGGCGCAATCGCCCGGCACGCATCAGTGCCTGGTATTTGTTGATCCTGATTGCCTGCGTTGCCATCTGGCCGCTGGTCTCACCGCATCAACCCGATCGACTTTCCGAAGCGCAATTTCAACCGCCGAGTGCGCGGCATTGGTTCGGCACAGACGTTCACGGCCGCGACGTGTTCACCCGCGTGATGTACGGCGCACAGATTTCGCTGTTGGTCGGTGTTGTCGGTGCGGGAGTGAGTCTCGTCATCGGCGTGTTGTGGGGCGCAACGGCTGGTTATGTCGGTGGGCGATTGGACAGCGCGATGATGCGCTTCGTGGATATCCTCTATTCGCTGCCATCAATCATTTTTGTCATCGTGCTGATTACAACGCTGGAAGGGGCGCTGAAAAACGTGCTCGCGGCGTTTGGGTCGGATTCGCTGGTAAAATTTGCGCGCCTTATCTTTCTCTTCATCGGACTCGGTGCCGTTTCGTGGCTCACAATGGCGCGAATTGTTCGCGGACAGGTTTTGTCACTGCGCGCGCGGCAATTTGTGGACGCGAGTCGCGTCCTTGGCGCCGGGCCGCTGTGGATTTTGCGTCGCCACATTATTCCGAATGTTTTCGGCGTCGTAATCGTTTATCTCACGCTGACGGTGCCGACGATTATTCTCTACGAGAGCTTCCTGAGTTATCTCGGTCTCGGCATTCAACCGCCAATGGCAAGCTGGGGACTGTTGATTGCCGAAGGTGCCGAACAGATCAATCCCATTCGCATTTATTGGTGGTTGATCCTGTTTCCGGGCGGCGTGCTGGTGACTACGCTGCTGGCGTTGAATTTTCTCGGCGACGGCCTGCGCGACGCCTGGGACGTGCGGGGCAACTGACTGCGGCGAATTCTTAACGGTTGCGCGCTTGCGTTCACTGCGTTGGTTGGCGAACTTGTCCGGCGCATGAGTTCGCTCTCGCAAGACACTATTCTTAGTGCGCTCAAAGCCGTGAAATATCCCGGCTATTCGCGCGACGTCGTATCTTTCGGTCTCGTAAAAAACATCGCCACGAATGCGGATGCGGTCGCGGTGACGCTGCAATTGACCTCCGCCAACGTCGAAGCGGCAAAGCAGATTAAAGCCGATTGCGAAGCCGTGTTGAAAAGCCTGCCCGGCGTCAACGTGGTGCACGTGGACGTGAAACAACCTGCCGCTGCTCCGGCGGGCGCTGGAGGCACAACGCCATGGGCCAATCAAAATCGCGTGCCCGGCATCAAACGCGTCGTCGCGGTCGCCAGCGGCAAAGGCGGCGTCGGCAAATCCACCACCTCGGTCAATCTCGCGTGCGGTTTGCGGCATCTCGGAATGCGCGTCGGTTTGTTGGATTGCGATATTTACGGCCCGAGCATTCCGCTGATGATGGGCATCAACCAACGCCCCGGCTTGAGCGAAGAAGAAAAGATGATTCCGCCCACCAGTCACGGCGTGAGGCTGATGAGCATGGGCTTTTTGTTGAACGACGATCAACCCGTCATCTGGCGCGGCCCGATGATTCAACGCACGATTCAACAGTTCATCACCGTGGTGGATTGGGGCGAACTCGATGTGTTGCTCGTGGACCTGCCGCCGGGCACGGGCGACGCGCAATTGACGCTCTGCCAAACCGTGCCGCTCGATGGCGGCGTCATCGTAACCACACCGCAAGAAGCATCGCTCGGCGTCGTGCGCAAAGGCATTGGCATGTTCGAGAAAGTGAATGTGCCGCTGCTCGGAATTGTTGAGAACATGAGTTATTTCACCGCACCGAACGGTGACCGCGTGGAAATTTTCGGGCACGGCGGCGGACAACAAGAGGCCGAGCGGTTGAAAATCCCGTTCCTTGGCGAAGTGCCGATTTTCACGGAAATCCGCGAAGGCGGCGACCGCGGCGTACCGGTAGTGGTGTCTGCACCGGATCAACCGGCTGGTCGGGCGTTCTTGAAAATCGCGGAGACGTTGAAGCAAAAACTGACGTAACACGCAGTAATTGATTTAACTTTCGCCACTGTGAAACCACTCAAAGCCATCGCCGCGATGTCATTGAATCGCGTCATCGGCAACGGCAATCAAATCCCGTGGCATCTGCCGGAAGATTTCAAGTGGTTCAAGGCGACGACGACCGGACACGTGCTGGTGATGGGGCGAAAAACCTTTGAGTCCATCGGCAAACCGCTGCCCAATCGCAAAACCATCGTACTAAGCCGCTCGGCGTTTTCGCATCCGGACGTAACCGTCATTCGCGACCTGAGGGAATTGCCGGCGGTAGTCGAAGAACAACAGGCGTTTATTTGCGGTGGCGCGCAGATTTATGCGCAAACGTTGCCGCAATGCGCGGAGTTGTTGCTGACGCTCGTAAAGCGCGAAGTGTCCGGCGACGCTTTCTTTCCGCCGTTCGAAGCGCAATTTGAACTGGCAGAAGAAATTCGCGATACACCAGAATTCAAAATTCTGCGCTATCGAAATCGCGCCACCAACGCTTCAGCAGCGGAGACGAAGTAACAACGTCTCCTATTTCGAATCTTCTTCGTCCGCTTCGTCTTTTTTCCCGGCGGACTTCGGTTTCGTCGGATCGCTGTAATCCAACTCGTACGGCGGCATGTCGCCGCCCGGTCCTTTGAGGTAATGCTCCATCCAACGCATCAGACGCAAATTGTAGTCGAGACGTGCAGCAGCTTTGCGATTACCGTGAACTTCGCCCGGATAAAGCACCAGTCGCACCGGCGCGTTGTTGTGAATCTTCAAGTGCCGATACAGCTCGCGTGATTGGCCGACGTTCACGCGCGGATCGTCTTTGCCGTGCATAATCAGCAACGGCGTGCGGCTCTTTCCAGCGTGATAAATCGGACTGCGTTCGAGCAGAAATTGCCAGTCATCCCACGGACGTTTCAGCGCATGAACGTAAAATTCTTCATTGGCGATATCCGTCGTGCCAACTTTGGAAATCTTGTCACTGATGCCAACAAACATGACACCCGCAGCGAATCGTTCTGTGTAACGCGTCGAACACCAGGCCGTCGCATAACCGCCATACGAACCGCCCGTGATGCCGACTTTAGCACGATCCACCAGACCGATGTTGATCAGATGATCCACCGCATCCACGAGATCATCGAATTCTTTTCCGGCAGCGTCGCCCTGACCGAGTTTAGAAAACGCCACACCACGGCCAGTGCTGCCGCGATAGTTCGGATAAAACACCGCGAAACCGCGCGCCGCCGCCACCTGCCCCGGCAAACTGTAGGACGTCAGCCAACCATCGCTGACATGCGATTCCGGCCCGCCGTGAACTGCCAGAATCAGCGGATAACGTTGGCCCGGAGTTTCATCCAACGGACGAATCAAAATGCCTTCCAGTTCCAATCCATCCCGTGCGCTGTGCCGAATGACTTCCTGTTTCGCGAACCGGATATTTTCCAGCAACGAATTGCTTTCGGTGCGGCGGCGCGGCGTTCGCTCATTCTCGCGCCAACTGAACAATTCTCCCGGATGCGCCGCAGAGTTCGCGACGAGCGCAGCGATCTTGCCATTCTTCGAGAGCGAAAACCCCGTCATAATTGGCCCGTCTGGACCAAGGAGAGTTTTTGGCGTCGCACTGCCGGTGACTTTGATTTGCGCCAGAATGGTTTTTGTTCCCACCGCTGCCACATAGCGGATCGTGTCGTTGCCCGCCCATTCGAAGCTTTCCACTTCGCCTTCGAAATTTGGAATCACGTCGCGAAACTCTCCGCTTGCAGCATCCGCCACCAGCAATCGTCCCGCCGACGGATCATGAACATCGCCCGCAGCAATCAAGCCCACCCGTTTGCCATCGGGACTCCACGCGATGCTGCCGAGTTTGCCGGGATTGTTGATATGCGTGAGCACTTCGCCCGTTTTACCGTCAATGATGCGCACCTGCTGTCGCACATAAGAATCATCCACCAACGGCGTTGGCGCGACGCTGACAAGCAACCGATCATCCACCGGACTCCAGTGCACTTGTGAAACGTGACCGGTCAACGCGAGCGGCGAATTGGTCGGCGTCTCGAACAACGTCGCAATCCACACTTTTGCCGGACGCCAATCTTCTTCGTATATCTCCGCTTTGAACCCTTTGTCTTTCAATTTGGTTTTCGTTTTGGGTTCGGGTTCAGTGGCCACGACGGCGACGCGTTTGCCATCGGGCGCGAGACTGAACGCCGAAATATCGGACTTGAGCTGAACCGCGTTACGCGCTTCACCGCCGTCCACGGGAATCAAATAGAGCGATTTCTTTTTGTCGTCGTTGCGCTTCGCGAGAAACGCCACGTGCCGACTGTCGGCAGACCATTGCACGCCACTGACGTTGACTTTGCCGGTAACGAATGGTCGCGCTTCGCCGTCCTGCGGATTCGTCAGCCACAACTCCGTCCACGGCTCGCCGTCGTCATCGACGTTTGGCTGACGCGGATTGCTGCGCGTGAAGGCGATGTGTTTTCCGTCGGGCGAAATCACAGCGGAAGTGACCGTTTTCAGTTCCGCGACGCGATGGGGCGTGAGGACATTCGTTTCCTGCGCGAGACTCGGAAGCGAATTGATTCCCAGCGCCGCAGCAAAGCATGCCAGGAGGAACAGCGGACGAATCGTTTTAAATCGGTTCATTTCGGGCAAAATAGGAATGCCCGCATCCGGGCGCAATGTTGAAGGTGAAACGCTCCGCAGACCTTTGGAGAACGACGCTTCAGTTGCACGAGTACGATTCCGCGATTAATGTCCGTCGGTTCGAGCGAATTCCCGCTCGCCTCCAAACACACTCAACAAACATTCAACAACATGAAACGAAAAGCATCAGCAGTCTGGCGCGGTGGTCTCAAAGACGGCAAAGGCACCATCTCGACCGAAAGCAAAGTGTTGCAGGACACGCAATACTCGTTCGGGACGCGATTCGAAAACGGCGTCGGCACCAATCCCGAAGAACTCATCGCCGCAGCGCACGCCGGTTGTTTCTCCATGGCGTTCTCTGCGGAACTCGGCAAGGCGGGCATCACCCCCGAATCCATTTCCACCACCGCTACCATTACGTTGGATAAAACCGACGCCGGCTTCACCGTCACGGAATCGCATCTCGACGTGACCGCGAAAGTTCCCGGTCAGGATAAAGCCAAAGTGCTCGAGATCGCCAACGGCGCGAAAGCCGGTTGCCCGATTTCACGATTGCTCAAAGCCAACATCACGATGGATGCAACGATTGAAGTGTGAACCGCAACATCAGCAGAAATTAATGGAGTAACGGCAACCCCGTTACTCCGATTTTGATTCTAGGTTCCTCCATTGCTTCTAATTCAGACGTTTGCGTCGCTTCATGCGATAAAAGGCAAGATTGGCGCAATCTTCAGCAAGCGCTTCCTTGACTCGACTTGCGCGGGTTTTATCATGCGCCCTTCATGAATTGGGCAATCAGAAGCGTTTCGAATGAAGCCGCCTGTTTGCCGCTGTTCTCAAGCCAAATCGAATTATGACCAAGATCCAGAACATTCAAGCGCGCGAAATTCTCGACTCGCGCGGTAATCCCACGGTGGAAGTGGACGTCACTTTGACCTGCGGCACCACGGGCCGCGCCGCCGTGCCCTCGGGCGCGAGCACCGGTGAACACGAAGCGGTGGAACTCCGCGATGGCGATCAAAAGCGTTACCTCGGCAAAGGCGTCAGCAAAGCCGTCGCCAATGTGAACACCCGCATCGCCAAAGCTCTCCAAGGCGTGGATGCTCTGGATCAATTGACCGTGGACGCCACGATGTTGAAACTCGACGGCACCGCGACGAAATCCAGGCTCGGCGCGAACGCCATTCTCGCCGTCTCGCTCGCCACGGCTCAAGCCGCCTCCAAGGCAGTCGGCCAACCGTTGTTCAAATACCTCGGGGGACCGAACGCCAAAGTGTTGCCCGTGCCGATGGCCAACGTCATCAACGGCGGTGCGCATTCCGATGCGCCGATTGATTTCCAGGAATTCATGATCATGCCGCACGGCCTGCCGACGTTCAGCGAAGGCTTGCGTGCTATCACTGAAATTTTCCACTCGCTCAAGAGCGTGTTGAAAAAACGCGGCCTCAGCACTGCGGTCGGCGATGAAGGCGGTTTCGCGCCGAAATTGAACAGCGTGGAAGACGCGCTGGACTCGATGTCGAAAGCGGTCGCCAACGCCGGTTACAAACTCGGCAAGCAGATCTTCTTCGCGCTCGATGTCGCCAGCTCGGAATTCTATAACCACGACGGCACCTACACGTTCAAGAAGAGCACCGGCGAAACTGTCTCCGGCGCGGAACTCGTGGATTTCTACGCCAAGCTGTGCGCCAAATACCCCATCGTCAGCATCGAAGACGGCTGCGCCGAAGGCGATTGGAAACACTGGAAATTGCTCACCGAGAAAATCGGCGACAAGGTGCAACTCGTCGGTGACGACCTGTTCGTGACCAATGTGAAGTTCCTCAAGAAAGGCATCGATACCGGCACGGCGAACTCGATTCTCGTGAAGGTCAATCAAATCGGTTCGCTCACCGAAACGCTCGACGCCGTCGAACTCGCACAGAACAACGGTTACACCGCTGTTCTCTCGCATCGCTCCGGTGAAACCGAAGACGCCACCATCGCGGACATCGCCGTCGCGACGAACTGCGGTCAGATCAAGACCGGTTCACTGAGCCGCTCCGATCGGTTGGCCAAGTACAACCAACTGCTCCGCATCGAACAACTGCTCGGCAAGAACGCTGTTTACGCCGGCACCACTGCGTTGCCGAAAGCGCGCCGCTAAATCGGAACGCCAATCATCAGCGTTAAAAAATCAGACCCCGGAAGTCAGCAACGGCTTCCGGGGATTTTATTTTCAGTTTGCAACGAGGGTTCGTTGAAAGATTGACTGCCGGTAATTACGCCGACGGCTCAGCGGGACGTGGTGAATGCTCCGGAATGCGCCAGTGCTTCCATTGCAACTTTTGCGCGAGATCATCGAGCAACGAGTACGCAACCGGCGTCACCACCAACGTCAGCAACAGACACAGCGCCTGACCGCCAATGACGACGACCGCGACGGCACGACGTTCTTCCGCGCCTGGACCAGTGCCCAGCGCCAACGGCAACATACCGGCGATCAACGTCAACGTAGTCATCAGAATCGGACGCAGCCGTTCGCGATTGCCTTGAATGATGGCGGCGAAGCGTTCCATCCCCTGCTCGCGCAATTTGTTCATGTGATCAATCTGCAGAATGGCGTTTTTCTTCACGACGCCAAATAACACGAGCAGCCCCAGCGCCGAGTAGAGATTTATTGTCTGCCCAGCTACGAGTAGCGATAGGAATGCGAACGGCACGGAAAGCGGCAGCGACAGCAGAATGGTGAACGGATGAATCAGGCTCTCGAACTGCGACGCAAGAATGATGTACATCAGGATAACCGAAAGCAAAAAGGCCCAAAGGAATTCGTTAAATGTGCGTTCCAGTTCGCGCGCGCGACCCGACACGCGCGTGGAATATCCGGTGGGCAAACCCATTTTCTCCACCTCAGCCCGCAGCGCTTCGATGCGGTCTGCTTGCGCATAACCGGGCGCAACGGCAGCGCGTAAACTGACCTGGCGTTGGCGATCGAGGCGGTCAATGCGCGAAGCGGTCTGCGTCGGACGCAGGTTGACGACGTTATCGAGCCGGACGAGGCCGCTTTCGCTGCGACTCGACGGCACGTACAAACGCGCGATGTTTTCCGCGTTGTTGCGGTCATTTTCCTGAAGGCGCACCTGCACGTCGTAATCTTCATTCATCGCTTCATCGCGGAAACGCGTCACGCGGTCGTCGCCGCCGACCATGATGCGCAGCGCCGTGGCGATGTCTTCGGTGTCCACGCCGAGATTAGCGGCGCGCTCACGATCAATTTCCACGCGCAGCTCAGGTTTATCGAGCTTGAGCGTGATGTCGGCATCTTGCAGACCGAGTTCCGGTGCGCGTTGCCGCAATTCCTCCGCATAACTGTAAAGCACATCGAGGTCTGGTCCGAGCAGCGCAAAATCAATGTCGAAGTTCGGTCCGCCACCGACGAAGGTT
>CALAYC010000265.1 GCA_937894935.1 uncultured Verrucomicrobiota bacterium | reverse complement strand
TTGGGTTTTGCGATTCCTGCGGAGATCGTTCGTTACTTCCTCGATCATCGCGACGCTTACGCCTATTCCAACGACAATCCCAGCAACGCCTACCGTTATCTCGAACCGCCGGGCCGAATGCGGCAAACGACTGAACCCGAGTAAACCCACCGCTGTCCGTTGATTGATTTATGAACCCACTCCCAACCTTGTATCGTCGCATCGGTCGGCTTTGCGCCGCCACACTGACGTTCGTTGCACTCGCGATTTCTTCCGTCGTGGCCGCAGTGCCGCCGGCAGAAAAATTGTTGCCGCAGGAAACGTTGCTTCTGCTGACAGCACCGGATTGGAACACGTTGAACGAGCTTTATCGCAAAGCGCCACAGAATCAGCTTTGGGATGACCCGGCGCTGAAGCCGTTTCGCGATAAGTTCATGGCCAAGTGGAATGACGAAATCGTCAAGCCGCTGGAGCGTGATCTGGGTATCAAGTTTTCCGATTACGCCGCTATGTTGCAGGGACAAATTACATTCGCGGTTTTGCAGGAAGGTTGGGAGGGCAAAAAGGACGACGGGCTTCCCGCCGTGGTGCTGATTATCGACGCGAAAGACAAAAAAGATTTGCTCAAAAAGAATCTCGATACGTTGCGACAAAAATGGACCACCAGTGGCAAAGCCATCAAAACCGAAAAGGTTCGCGACGTGGAATTGTCTATCGTCACGCTGACGACGAATGATATTCCCGCGACAATCCGCCGTCTGTTGCCTCAGCCGCAGGAAATCGAGGAGGTGGGCGGAGAAAAAGAAGAAACGCCGACGCAACTGGTCATTGCGCAGCATGAATCTGTGCTTCTGGTCAGCAGCGCTCCGAAGGCGGCCGAGAAGGTTATCGTTCGATTGGCCGGTTCGGGCGCGCAAAGTCTGGCGGACGTGGATGAGTTCGAAAATTGTCGCCGCACAGTTTTCCGCGATGCGCCGTGGCTTGGCTGGTTGAATACGAAGTTGCTGGTTGATCTCGCGGTGAAATCCATCGCGGCGAATCAAAATCCTGAAGCGCCGAGCCCCATTCCGATGCCTGATTTCAAGCAGATCTTTTCAGCGATCGGTTTGACGGGATTGAAATCCGTGGCGTTCAGCTTCCGGGAAGCAGGGCAAGGCGATTTCGCTGTGGAATTTTTCCTCAGCGTGCCGGAATCGTCGCGCAACGGAATTTTCAAATTGCTCGCCGTGGAGGCAAAAGATGCCGCGCCACCGGCTTTCGTTCCGGCCGATGTGCTGAAGTTCTCCCGCGTGCGATTGGATGGGCGTAAAGCAATTGCGACGCTGGAAAAAATCATCAGCGACATCAGTCCGCAAGGCGCATCGACTTGGGATTTTTTGATTAACAACGCCAACGAAGCGGCGCGCATCGAAAATCCTGATTACGACATTCGCAAAGACATTTTTGAAAATCTTGGCGACGACGTCATCACTTACGAAAAACCGCCTCAAGGCAAGTCGCTGGCTGAACTGACGGCCACGCCGACATTGGTGCTGATTGCTTCACCGAACGCGGATAAGTTTGCCGTTTCGCTCAAAGGTCTGTTTGGACTTATGCCGACGTCTGGCGGGGCGCCAAAAACGCGCGAGTTTCTCGGTCGGAAAATTTTCACGCTCAACATGGGCGGTGGTTACTCCGGAGCGGAATCAGCACTGCATTACGTCGCCAGCGGTGGCTACGTGGCGTTCAGTTCTGATGAAAAACTGATTGAAGAATATCTGCGCAGCGCAGACAGCGAGGTGAAGCCGTTGCGATCCGTGGCAGGATTTGCCGAAGCGGTGGACAAAGCCGGCGGCATGACGACCGGTTGGTTGACGTATGAAAACCAGGCCGAAACGATGCGCGCTTTATTTGCGGCGTTGACGAAGAAATCGAGCGATGCCGATGGGCCTGATTTTGTGCAGGTGTTGGCCAGCGCGCTGCCGTTCGCCGCTCCGGAAGAGAAAATCAAGGAATGGGTGGATTTCTCGCTGTTGCCCAACTACGACCAGTTGGCGAAATACTACGGCTTCATCGTTGCCGCGGGCCAAACCAGCGTCAACGGGATCACGTTTAAGTATTTCATCCCGACCCCGGCGGAACTCCGGAAAGCGGCGGCGCAGTAACCAACGATGTCAGCGGCAGAGGTTGGTACGAAGGAATAAGATTTTGTCCCTCATCGCACCGGCTGAAGTTGAAGATCAAATGAACTCACGGGCCAACCATCGCACGCGCGGTGCCGGTGAAAATAAGCACTGGCGCAGCGTCTCGGTTTGCGAACGCGCTAATCACGGAAAGCTCAACCTACATCTTACTGAACATCCCACCAGCTTGCCCCCCACGGACTGGTTTCCCGGTTAACCCGCAGGCATGGTTTTGCAAGTTTGTTTCAACCCAGCACGCCCGGTTCGAACTTCGGTCAGGGATGCGACTGCGCCAGCTATGTCGGCGACAGTTTGCTGAAATAATACTGGGTTGGCAAACGCGGTGATTTGTCCTGCCGCCAATCCTCAGCGCTTGTAGTAACACAGGTAAGCGACGTCGTTCGTCGCTTCGACGTCGAATTTCACATTCGGCGGGACGACGAAGTGCTGTCCTTGGGCGTATTCTTTCCAATCGCCGCCGGGCAGTTTTGCCTTCAGCGTGCCACTGACCACGTGCATGTGCTCTTCACAATCCGTTCCAAAACTGTATTTGCCTGGTTCGATCACGCCGACAGTGGCGGGGCCTTGCGACGTTGTGATGGCGAGGCTTTGAACTTTTCCATCGAAATAGGAATTATGCTTCATCACCCTTCAAATGCCGGTTTTCAGTTCGCGTGACAATAAAAAGCGCGGAGGTTTGTGAAGATTCGAGTTCAATCGGATTGCTTCGTGGTCCACATTGAGCATCGCGCATGAGTAAAATTGTCGGAATTGATCTGGGAACAACCAATTCGCTGGTGGCCTGGGTGGATAGTGGCATTCCGTATGTCATCGCGGATGCAGAAGGGCAGCGGCTCACGCCTTCGGTCGTGCATTGGCCGGAGGCAAACACTGAACCACTGGTTGGACGCGCGGCGAGTCGCGTGCGCGTGTTGAAACCGGCCGAAACGGTCTATTCCGTCAAACGTTTCATGGGGCGACGGGCGACGGAACTCAGCGCTGCGGATCGGGCGGTTTCGTATCCGTTGGAAGGAGCGGGTACGGGCTCGGTAACAATACCGATTCACGGGCGAAAATTTTTACCAGAAGAAGTTTCTGCGGAAGTGCTCAGGAAATTGAAACGCGATGCGGAAGTGGCCTTGGGCGAATCCATCACACGCGCGGTCATCACCGTGCCGGCTTATTTCAACGATGCACAGCGCAACGCCACGAAGCGTGCGGGCGAACTTGCGGGATTCACGGTGGAACGCATCATCAATGAACCCACTGCGGCGGCACTTGCTTACGGATTGGATAAACTCAAGAAGAAATCGAAGATCGCGGTTTACGATTTAGGCGGTGGAACGTTTGATCTGTCGATTTTGGAATTGAACGAAGGTGTGTTTCAGGTGTTGGCGACGAATGGCAACACGCGCCTGGGCGGCGATGATCTGGATCAGCGCCTGGTAAATTTTCTGTTGAGTAAAGCGGGTATTTCGGCGGATGCCTTGATTCTTTCTCGCATTCGCGAAGCCGCAGAAGCCGCGAAAATTAAACTTTCATCCGAAACGGAAACGGAAATTACGCTGCCGTTTCTCACGCCGGATTACAGTTTCAGCTTGAGGTTGTCGCGCGCGCAATTGGAGTCGTTGACGCGCGATATTATCGAACGGACGCGACCACATTGTTTGCGCGCTTTGGCAGACGCGAAACTTGAAGCGAAGGATCTCGATCAGGTGATTCTCGTCGGCGGCCAGACGCGCATGCCTTTGGTGCGAAAACTGGTCAGCGAATGGTTTGGATGCGCCGAATTTGAAGAAGAACGCGGCGGGATTCGAATTGGTGAAGACTATCACAAACGCAGCGGGCCACTGTTGAACACGGGACAGAATCCGGACGAAGCCGTGGCGCTGGGAGCAGCGATTCAAGCGGCGATTCTTTCGGGTGAATTCAAAAATGTTCTGCTGCTCGACGTTACGCCGCTGTCGCTCGGGTTGGAAACGTTCGGCGGTTTGATGAATGTGATTATTCCGCGTAACTCGACTATTCCCGTTAAAGCCGGAGAGATGTTTACGACGGCGGTGGACAATCAGCGATCGATGTTGATTCACGTGCTGCAAGGCGAACGCGAGCGAGCCAAGGATAATTGGAGTCTCGGCAAGTTTACGCTGGAATTTGATGCCGCGCCGCGTGGCGTGCCGCGAGTCGGGGTGCAATTTGAAATCGACGCCAACGGGATTTTGCATGTGCTTGCGCGCGATGTGAAAACCGGTCGGGAAAAAATCGTGGAGATGAAATCGGCGGTGGACGTGGATGACGCGGCGGTTACGAAGATGGTGGAGGAGAGCGTTGAGCACGCGTTTGACGATCTGGCGACGCGGCGCTGGATTGAGCAAAAACTCAAGGCGCAGGATTTAATTGCAGCGACGCGCAAAGGTTTGTCCGCATGCGCCAATGAACTGGAGCAGGATTATGTGCGTCAGGTGGACACAGCATTGGAGGTTGTTGAGCAGGCGTTGGTGACGGAGCAGGAGGAACGCGGTGCGGGAGAGTTGAAGCAGTTGCAGGACGCTTGTGCTGCATTGGATGAGGTGACGAAACCGCTGGCTGATTTGTTGATGGATAAGGCGATGGAGGCGATGTTGCGGAAACGCGGCGCGATTTCGTGATGTTCAGCGGCCGTCGAGGGTCGGATTGTTCATCAACACGAGCAACAGGATGACGACGCCGATGACGCCGATGACGAGCAGCACCGTGAACCAGGCTTGCATCACGCCGCGACGCGAATGATGCCGTCGCCGATGTTGAGTGTCCGATTTTGAGTTTGCCGGCATATTGTTCCTTTCCTGCTGAGACGGATTGTGGCCGCCAATGTTCCACGGCTTGTGTCACGATGCAAAATTTCTGAGGCCCCTGCAGCGAACTTTAGAATTGGCTTCCGTGGCTGGCAAGGGCATTTAAGCGGGCATGAACGTTTTCATCGCGGCAATCATCGGACTCTTCAGTGGCGTTACCAGCGGCCTGTTTGGCGTCGGCGGCGGAATCGTGATGGTGCCGGCGATGGTTTATCTCCTTAGTCCGCCAATTCGCGACATCAAACAAGCCGTCGGCACATCGCTTGTCGTGATCATCCCGACGGCGCTGATGGGCTCATTCAAACATTTCCAGCAGGGCAATATCGAATGGCGCACCGTGGCCGGTCTCGTGCCGATGGCGATTGTCGGCAGTTATCTGGGCGCGTGGCTGACAACGCAACTATCGACCGATGCGCTCAAACGCAGCTTTGGCGCGTTTGTTATTGTGGTCGGAGTGAAACTCCTGTTCTTCAAGTAATCGGCGGAGTCTGCTGCGATTCTTTTTCCAATTCGGCGAGATACGAATCCCGGCGCATGTAGAGAGTTTGCGTCGGATGAGCGAATAGAATGCCTTCTTTGTCGAAGCGTTCCTTCAGCGCGAGATTCATTTCCTGCAATCCGCCAAGGCTGCCGACGTAATCAGGTTGTTTCCACCAATGAACCAGGAGAATGTTGAGTGCGGATGGATCGAACCGATTGAAACTGACGATGAGGTTTTCGGTCATCGGATGGCCGCCATAGACTTCTTTGATGATTTCCAGCGCGCGCTTCACTTTCTCGGTCGAGGTATCATAGGCCAGACCGATGTTCATGATGGTTTTGATATTCGGGCGGGCGGCGACGTTGACGATGACGGCATTGCCCATGGTCTTATTGGGAATGGTCACCAGATGACCGTCGAGATTACGAATGCGGGTACTGCGTAAGCCGATGGTTTCCACCGGGCCGTCCACGTTTTCGACCTGGACGCGGTCGCCAATCTTGAAAGGTTTATCGAGGAAAATGGCTACTGCGCCGAACAGATTCGCGAGTGTGTCTTGAGCCGCCAAGCCGACGGCCAGACCGCCGATGGATAGCGATGCAATCGCCGCAGTGATGTTCACGCCGAGATTATCGAGTGTGACCAAAGCAGCCACGGTGATGACGAACAGTTTTAAACTTTTGCGGATGATGGGGAACAATTGTTGTTTGAATGCCTGATCCTGCTGTTCGGAGACGCGCAGGTGCCAGTATTTCATCAGCAGGTCGATGAACTTGAGCACCATATAAGTCAGAGAAATGGCGACGACGACGGTGAAGCCTTTCGAAAGGACGCTCTGCACAACTTCCGGCCACGCAAAGACGTCGAGTCCAATCCGCAGAAAGATGATAAACGCGACGATTTTGACCGGACCGTTCAGCAAATCGAGGAGGAGATCATCGAATTTCGTTTCCGTCTTCTCAGTGAGTCGCTTCAACCAGACGCGCGTCAGGTAATCGAGAAACTTGGAAATATAAAACGCGAGGAAAATGTAGATGAGTGAGAAAATGTATTTCCACAGTTCGTTGCCCCACAACGTGCGCTTCAGAAACGGTAAATGCACCGCCAACTGTTCAATCCAGGCAGGAGTTTGCTGAATGGCTTTTTTCCGAATCGAAACCGTCTGGTCGTCCACTTCGACAATTGCGTCCGTGGTATCGGTCGTTGTCACTGTGGTGTTGGTGGATTGCGCGGCCGCGTTCCACACGGACCACACGATACCGACCAGCATCAAAACCAGAAAACCGCGAAAGATGAATTCAAATCTCTTTTGCATTCTACAAGATTAAAAGTTTTAACACCGACTGACAAGACTCGCACGCGAGCAGCGGAATTCTGTGCGCGGTGGCCTGTGGAATTTCCGACTGACACTTACCCGCCTGCGACGATTTTTACGATTTCAAGACGATCGCCGGAATGAAGTTGCACGCGCGAGAATTCCGATGGCGCGACGGCTTCGCCATTGTGTTCCACCACGACGCTGCGAGGCAGAAGATTTTGCGCAATGAGAAATTCTTCCAGCGAGCAGGGGAACTTCGTCGGAATGATCTGTCCATTGGCGATGACGTGTGATTGTTCCATCGTAATCAAGACCAGGCGGTCGCCAGCCAAAACACACCCACTCCGAAGGCGACCGCAGCAGTCGCACCCATCAGGCCGCGATACGCTGTTACGCCGCGCGAGCCGAAACGTTGCGTAATCCAACCCATGCCCCACGAAAACGCGGCCATGGCGGCAATAGTTCCCATTCCGAACGCAATCAGATAACCGACGGCCTGAAGTTTTGTCGGAAAAGCCAACGCAGGTAACACGCCGAGAAAATGCGAACTGCCGGCGAGTCCGTGCAACGTACCGATTCCCACCGCGGCATGAGTATGATGATGTGGCGTGGCGCGATGTTCCTCGTGACCATGTGCGTGAGTGTGAAGATGCACGTGACGTGTTCCGTCGTGTTCATGTTCGTGCACGTGCAAATTATGTTTCAGTGCAATACGCGCAGCCCAAAAACCGATTCCAATCAGCAACACGCCAACGAGTCGTTCGCCCCAGGTCGAGACGAGTTCAGTTGGAATTGCGTCGCGTAACAGCAACGAAAGTAATCCGACCAAACCTACACCGGCAGAGTGTCCCAGACCCCATCGCACGCCCGGAAGCCAGGAGTTTTTGGGGCGTCGAACGGCTAAAGGCGCAACGGCGGCCAAATGATCCGGGCCGGCCCAAACGTGGAGTGCTCCCGCTGTCAGGCCGGTGGCTGCCGCAATGAAAAAGTTATCAATCACGCGCAATCACTCTGCCCACTTTTTCCTAAAACGCAAAGAAAACTCCGTTCGACCTCAATGGGCGAACTTGAAGAATTTCTCGCCGCTCAGGCGAACGCGGCTTCGTAAAGCTGAACGAAATCCGAAGTGGAAATCGGGCGTGGATTGAATTGTGCGGTCCACTGACGAGTTGCTTCTTCGGCGAGCATCGGAATAGCAGCCCGCATCACCCCGGCTTGAGCCAGCGTGGCAGGGAAGGGCGTCAGTCGCAGCAGCGCGGCGAGTTTTTCCGGTAAATCATCAGGTGAAATCGGTGCGGCGAAACGCTCGTAGCATTTGCGCGCGGCGGAATCCGCGAGATTGAATCGCACAACATGCGGCAGCATCAAACCGACCGCGTGACCGTGAACGATGTTGAAATGCGCCGTCAGTGGATTTGCGGCTGCGTGCGCCGCGCCCAGCATGGAATTTTCAATTGCCGCGCCTGCATACGCTGCACCGAGTTGCATTTGCGCGCGAGCTTCGAGATCCGTTGGAGTCGCGAGAACTTTGGAAAATGCGCCGAAGCATAATCGAAACGCTTCGCGCGAGAGACGTTGGGATAGTTCGTTGCGCTTGGTGGTGACGGCGCTTTCCACTGCGTGCGCAATCGCATCAATTCCGGTAGCGGCCGTGACGCTCGGAGGTTGCGAAAGTGTTAATTCCGGATCCAGCAACGCAATGCACGCCGCACACTTGGAATCGAGACACGCCATCTTTTGATGCGTATCAGCATCGGCGATGAGCGCGGCGCTTTGCATTTCGCTGCCAGTGCCTGCGGTGGTCGGAATCGCCACGAAAGGCAGCATAGTTTTCGTCGCTTTGCCCACGCCCCAGTAGTCTTTCATCTGCCCGCCGTTGGTGAGGAGAAAATTGCAACCCTTCGCCGTGTCCATCGAACTGCCGCCGCCAAGACCGACGATGGCATCAATTCCTGCTTCGCGCGCGATGGCTACACAGGCATCTACGTCTTTGGTGGTAGGATTTTCGTGCGCCCGATCGAACATCGTGACCCGCAGGCCGGCCGCTTCGAGATTGCGTTTTACGGCGGGAGCGTGTCCGGCGTGAACGAGACCTTTGTCCGTTACCAGCAATGCATGAGTGACGCCTAACGAACGCGTCAGTTCGCCGGCTTGTTGAATTACGCCCGGGCCGAAGATCAATCGCGTGCGGGACGGAAATTCAATGGGCGTCAGTTGCATGTTCGGAGTCAGACGGCGCGTCGGCGCAACCTGTTCAACTCTTACGCTTCAAGAGCATTAAAAAGTTTCCGGAACTGCCCGGAGGTTTCGGATCTTTCGGCAAAAATTCGTCTGCGCCCTGACGCGTGTTGACGGTGCGAATCAGTTGCAGGTGCTCGGCCCAATATTTCTCCCACCATTCAAATATAAGTTTCTCGCTCTCCGGACGCGGTAACCATGAAAGTTCATTCTGAACGAAGACAACATATTCAGGTTTTGCGGCTTCGATTTGCGCAATTAGTTCTTCCTGCATGGTGCGGGCGTATCCATGCGGCTCCATTAGTGCGTAAGTGTAGATGTGACTCGTGGCGGAGCGCCGTCGCG
>CALAYC010000264.1 GCA_937894935.1 uncultured Verrucomicrobiota bacterium | reverse complement strand
CCCGTGATCAAGTTCACCACGTTGTTCGGATTGCTCGCGGTGGAAATCGCGGTGAGCATGAAACTCGCCTATACCGAAGCGTTGAAAACAAATCCAAACGCAACGAACTATGCACCTTGGATCGGCGTCATCTTCTTCGTGATTGCTGCCATCTTTGTGTATCGCTCGTTCTACGGAATGCGTATTCCGGAAACTAAATAACATCTCACTGTTACATCACAGCCGGAGCGGTTTTCCAATCGCTCCGGCTTTTGTTCTGCAACGGCTCGCCGCGCGAAAGTTCTCAAATTCCATACTGAGTTGCCGGAACTGACACTCGCGCTCAACTGATTCATCGGTTAAAACCTTGGTATGAAATCCGCGCGTATTGTCGCCGGCCTGCTGTTGTTCTTCTCGATGTCAGTCGGGGCGCAAGAAACGCCCACGCCTGATGCGGTCAAGGCGGCGTTGCGCAAGGCGACCGATTATCTCGTCTCTATTTCCACTGAAGGTGGTTATCTCTGGTGGTATTCGAAGGACTTGAAGCAGCGTCGTGGCGAAGAGACTGCGACCGAAACGCAAATCTGGGTGCAACCACCCGGTACGCCCAGCGTTGGCACGGTATTTCTCCGCGCTTATCTGGCGACGAAAGACGAAGCGCATCTTGCAGCTGCCCTGGGTGCAGCGAATGCATTGGTGCGCGGTCAGCTCGAGTCCGGCGGATGGTCGTATGTGATTGAGTTCGATCCGAAGAAACGTCGGGAATGGGCGTATCACGTTGATTCCGCCGCCAGCGCGCGAGATTTCAAATTCCGTAAGAACGTTACAACGTTCGACGACGACAACACGCAAAGCGCACTGACTTTCCTGATGACGTTTCTTGACGTTGCCACGAATCTACCGCCGGAAAAACTGAAGCCGATTCGTTCCGCGCTTGAGTTTGGATTGAATCGTATGATTGACGCGCAATATCCGGTCGGGGCATGGCCGCAGCGATTTGATGGGCAACCGTACAATCCAGCGAATCATCCCGTGAAACCGGCGAGCATTCCAGCGGATTGGCCGCGTCACTGGCCGCGCGCGGAATACGGCGGCTTTTACACGCTCAACGACAACACGCAAAGCGATTGCATTCGCACGATGCTCGCCGCCTATCGCCACACCGGCGACGAGAAATTTCTGCAGGCGGCAAAGCGTGGCGGCGGATTTTTAATTCTCGCGCAGTTACCCGAGCCGCAACCGGCCTGGGCGCAGCAATACAATTACGAAATGCAACCGGCCTGGGCGCGGGCGTTTGAGCCACCGGCAGTTTGCACCGGAGAAAGTGGCGGCGTGGTACGAACGCTCGGGCGATTGTATCTGGAAACCGGCGACAAAAAATTCATTCAACCGATTCCGGCGTTTATCGAATGGGTGCGCCGTTCGCAACTGAGCCCTGAGCGTTGGGCGCGTTTGTATGAACTCGGAACCAACAAACCGATTTATGGCGATCGTGATGGCGAGATTCATTACACGCTTGCCGAAGTGAGCGCGGAACGACAACGCGGTTATTCGTGGCAGGGAAGTTTTGGTTTGCCGGAGACGATGGAGTGGTGCGAACGTTTGCAGCGCGAGGACCGCGAGAAAATGCTGAAAGCGGAACGTCGGCGCGAGAATCAGGCATCGCGTCCTAATTCTCGAACTGTCGCGACGATTTTGAATTGTCAGGAAGCATCAGGACGTTGGGTGAATAACACCGGCATCAGCATGCAACAGTATCTCGGCAACATGGGAACGTTGGCCGATTTTCTGCAGCAGCAGTGAATCTGATTACGACTTCGTGCGGACTGGTCCGAGAAAATCCCGAAGACGATGCGACAGCTCGACGAAATCGATTGGCTTCTGACATACCGCGCGACGGCGGGCGTAGCGCGAGTCTTGAAAACTGGGTGGTTGATTCAATCCCGTGACGAGAATTACCGGCACTTCCGAGCGAATCTCTCCGACTTTTTCAGCCAGTTCAGCGCCTTGTAAACCGGGCATCGTGTGATCTGTGATGACGAGATCAAACTTGTTCGGTTCGGCGCGAAACGTTTCCAATGCGTCGTAACTGTCCGCGCGCGTAATGACGCGATACCCCATTTTGCGTAACGATTGTTGCAACACGCTGAGCACGGGAATTTCGTCGTCCACGACCAGAATCTGCTCGCGACAGCCGGGCAACACCTGATTGCCTTCGGGATTTGCTGCGGTCGGCGGCTCGGATGATTTTGGCAACAGAATGGTAAATGCAGTGCCGACATCGCGCTGACTTTCCACGCGGATGTGGCCGCCAGTGCCGGCGATAATTTTTTGCACCAGCGTTAAACCGAGTCCGGTGCCGCGGCCTACGGGTTTAGTGGAAAAGAACGGTTCAAAAATCCGTTCCAGCACGTCACTTGTCATTCCATGACCGGAATCACGGACGACGAGTCGAACGTAAAGCCCGCTTGGCAGAGAGAATTTTTGCGCCTCGGCGGCGGTCAACTCGCAGGTTTCGAGTTCGTATTGCAGAACGCCCCCTTTTTCGCGCATCGCATGACCGGCGTTGGTGCCGAGATTCATAATCACCTGATGCATTTCAGTCGCATCGGCCACCACAACGTCTTCATCGGTGCGCATGATGACGTTGATCTGAATCGACGACGGCAAAGTGGCGTTCAACAGTTTGATCGCTTCTTGAAGAATTGTGCCAAGCTTGAGCGGATGACGTTTGGTTTCCACCGGCCGACTGATGGAGAGAATGCGTCTTACAAGATCGCGCGCGCGTTCGGCGGATTTCAAAACGGAAATCAATCCTTCGCGCGATTTGCCTTTGATATTTTGATCGAACAACGCGAGCTGAGTGTGGCCGAGAATCGCGCAGAGAATGTTGTTAAAATCATGTGCCATGCCGCTCGCCAACGTCCCGATGGCGTCCATTTTCTGCGCGCGCAGCATCTGTTTTTCGAGCCGGGACCGTTCAGCTTCGGCTTCTTTGCGGGCCGTGATATTGACGATGAAACCCTCGTAATAGAGCGTTTTTCCGCTTGGATGTCGCACGGCGCGGGCGCTTTCGGAAATCCATAACACAGTTCCGTCGCGCCGCCGCACCTGATACTCGAGCCCGTGAACGAAGCCGTGTTGCTCAATCTCCTGCTTGAACCGGTCGCGAAACGTCGCGTCCACGTAAATCTGATTGGTGATGTCGGAGACCTGATTCAACATCTCTTCAGGACGTTGGTAGCCGTACATCCGCGCGAGCGCCGGATTTACCATGAGATAACGTCCGTCCGGTGTGCTCTGATAAATGCCTTCCTGCGCATTTTCAAACAGGCTGCGATAGACAGCCTCCGCCGCTTTGAGTTGTTCGATGGATTCCTGATTCACAACTGGTGATCGTTGAATTAGCACTTGGTCTGCCACGCGATGACGCGATGAAACAAACGCGATTTCCAACCAAGCGACCATTCGCTTTGATAATTCGTTGCTATCGGCGAGAACTCGTAATGCCTGAAATTTTCTGTAACGACGAGGGTTGAATTGTGAAAACGAGAAAATCGTTCAGTAAATCGATGAGTGAAATCGATTGATGGCGTTTCATGCGCAAGGAGCCGTGTGCATCAGTCGCAGGCACCAATTGCCTTAACAATAGCCGAACTGGCGGTGCCGCAGGGGAATGAGTATGCTCGGTCCGCTTGCAACCGAATGAAGCAGATCATTACGCCACGCTGGGATTAGACCGCGATTGTAGCGAAGCGCACATTCGCGCCGCGTATCGTTTGTTGGCGAAGCAACATCATCCTGATGTGAACGGCGGTTGCCGGAATGCGCAGGAACGGACGCAGGCATTGAACGCAGCGTATGAAGTTTTGAGCGATCCAGTCCGCCGCGCCGCGTATGACCGCGAATTGGATGCGCGGAAAAGTAGCGTTCCGCGGACGGGAAATGCGCTGCGAAACGTTGCGCAGGAAATGCAGTTGCGATTGGAAGAATTTCTGCGCGGCACAACGCTGGACGTGCGGGTGATTGAACCGGCCGAGCCAAATCGGATGGAAACTTACTCGCTCACCGTGCCGTCGGAGACTGCGCCGGGTACACGATTTCGCATTCCGCGAACTGACGGTGGCATCGTTACGGTGAAAGTGAAACCGCGTCCTGATCCGCGTTTCAAAGTGCGTGGCTCAGATTTGCGCTGCGACCTGCGAATCCGTTTTGAACGCGCGCAGAAAGGCGGAATGGAAACGATTCGCGGTGTGGCCGGAAATTTTTTACGCGTTCAGATTCCGGCTCGCATTAAATCCGGCGAAGTCATCCGGCTCGACGGAGAAGGTTTGCCTAAATCGCGCGGTGGACGCGGTGACCTGTTGGTGCGCGTGTTGTATCGCCCGGAAGTTCGCATCACGCGAGCGAAGCGATAATCCCGCGGCCGAGTTTCGATTTACTTCGCCAATTTTCTCAGTCGCAGCGCTTCTGTCACGCCCTTCTTTGCGGGATGGCGCACCGCATGGCGAATCATCCATTTGCGTTCCGGTGAAGCTCCTTTCAGCCAGCGTTCGCAAATCTCAAACGCGAGTTGCGGGTGATCTTTGGCAATGTCGCCGATGTGATTGGCGACACTGCGGCGAACATATAAATCCGGATCGTCTTTGAGCGCTTCGAGAATCGGCAGCACCGGGCGCGGGTCTTTGATGAATGGGGGAATGCGGATTGCCCAGGGAAGTCGCGGCCGCGCACCTTCGGAACAAAGACGACGCACATGTGGATCGGGATCACGTGTCCATTCGATCAACCGCGCCAACGTTCGTTCCGGCCATTTGATTAAAAACGGGCGTATGGAGTATTCCGCGCTGAAGCGGCGCGTGATTTCGTATTGCGCGGTCATCGAAGTTTCGAAGGGATCGCGACCGCGATTGTGAGCCGGGTCGAGGCCGTACGTGCCGACGAAACTGACGTGCGGCAGATAAAAGAAAACGCCCAGGCCAAGATCACAGGTGCGAGTGAGTGGCGGGGTCAGGGAACGGATGAGAATCGCAATGGCTTCGGAGTAATAATCCGGCAGATGCGCGCGTAACGCGCGGGCCAGATGTTGGCCGCGCTGCAGAATGGCCAACGGAGCGAGACCATCGAGAGCGGTACGCTTAAATGCCTTCCTGTCAAATTTCGGGTGAATGAGAGAAATGTTGTGTGCCAGACACTCGATAGCTTCACGATCGAGTAAGATGGCGAGCGAACTGCCTTTCTCAATCGAACGTGGCGCGGTTGGCAAACGCCAGCCATTGAGAGTGGTTTCTGCGGCGACCTTCTTCTGGTTCATAGTAATGACCGCGAAAGCTAAACTGAAAACGCTTTCGCGGTCACTTTTCTTTGTAATCGAACTCTGCGAGGAAATTCTACCGCCTCAGTTTAGAACCACTTCAAGTCGAGCGGCACATCAGCACGAGCCCACGCGGCTTCGAACTGTCGCCGCACGTCATCGGCCTGCTGCGTTTTGCCCTGGGCGCGAAGAGCGTTTTCCAAACCCAACAGACTCCACGCATGCCGCGGCCAGAGTTCCAGATCGTCGCGGAAAACTTTTTCCGCTTTGACGGCGTCGCCGGTTTGCAAGAGCGCCGCACCGAGAGTCGGACGCACCGGAATGGGCCAGTACGATGGCTCCATGTAGGGCAGGGCGGCTTCGCGAGCGACGGCCCGTTCTAATTGCGCAATCATCTCACGCGAATCGCCTTTTGCGTCCGCGACTTTTCCGGCGAGCCAATGGACGGAAACGGCAATCGTATCGGCGGCGGGAAAGATTGGCGTATTTAATTGTTTGACGGTCTCGCTGTTGGCGATTTCTGCGAGCGCTTTTTGTTCGCGTTCGGCAGCAGCCACGTCCTGTTTTGCGGCAAAGGCGAGGCCGCGGGTAAAATGCCAGAGCGCACGATCAATCAGGAAGTCGTTAGTGCTGGCCGGTTCCTTCACGGCGAGGACGTCGTCCCATTTGCCGAATCGCACCGAAGTGAGCCACGGCAAGTGGCGCAGCCGCGGCGCTTCAAACGCTTTGCTCGGACCGCAGTAATTTTCAACGGCGTAGCGTGCGGCCTGCCGAGCGGTTTTAAGCGCGTCTTTGCTGCGGCCTTCGAACACTTGCGCCCACCAGAGGAAGTGAATGTTGTGCGGATAGTACACGCCGGGATAAAACCCCTGCGCGCGGCAACTGCGGATGTAATCTTTATCCGCTTTCACGGCGAGTTGGTTGGCGATTACTGCGTCCTCGTACTGGCCGACGCGCATGTAAATGTGCGCGGGCATGTGAACGAGATGACCGGCCGCAGGTGCATAGCGTAATAATCGGTCAGCAGCGGCTAATCCGTGTTCAGGACTAGGGCCAGCTTCGACCGCGTGAATGTAAAAATGATTCGCGCCCGGATGATCCGGATTACGCGAAATCACAAAACGCAACGCACGGAGAATTTCTTCCGTTTCCAGTTTTGGTGAACGATCGCGCGTCCAGTAGTCCCACGGCATCGTGTTCATCAGGGATTCCGCAAAAATCACCTGAGCATCAAGATCGTCGGGATACTGTTTGGCGAGGTCGCGCATTGCGTCGGCAAAGGCGCGATCGAGCATACTGCGATCTTCGACGAATTCGGGTTGATAACGTTTAGTCAACGCGGCGATGTAAGCCTGTTCCTTGGACGAAACATGAGTTTGAGTTGCCAACGCTGCTTGTAATGCAGACCAGGCGTTAGTCGTATCGCTTTCGTCCATCGGTTTGTTGACATGCGGTCCGTAAGCGTAGGCGACCCCCCAATGCGCCATCGCGCAATCCGGATCAAGGTGCGCCGCGGAACGGAACGACCGGATGGCTTCTTTGTGATTGAAGCCGAACAACAGGCGCATGCCTTGATCGAAATAACGCTGCGCCTTGGGTAATTTTGTTGTGATTGGATGATGCAGGTCTCCGAGGCCATCGAATAATGGTCCGGGAAGTTTCTCCGCGTGCATCGGCGAAGCGACGAGCACCGCGGCCAATGAGAGGAGGGAGATATGTTTTTTCATAATTCAGACAGGTTGAGATCGAATCAGAAATTCGAGTCAGTTTTATGCGCTGACAGAAAAGCGATGCGTGCTTCGAGATCGCAACTGCCGCGGTTGCAGTTGATGGATGACAAACCGTGGTCCGCGCGCCCGACCACTGGTGCGGCCAAAAACGTTCGTTGTACCAATTGCCTTGAGAGTGGTGCGTGACGATTCCACGGGGCGAGGGACAGAATTCGCGCCAGCAAGCAGTAGCCAAAGCAGACGAGTGCAAAAGTGCCGATGGTGGGCAGCCAGTACAACCAACGCAGTCCTGGCAGCAGGCAAAGTAAGAGCAGCGCGGTGTACGCGAGACGGATTTGCACCGGGTAAGGAGTCAGCGAACGATGTAACCGCAGAAAGATCACGCTTTGAATCACCGAGATTGCCACTGCGACGAGGAGGAATGTCGGTGCAATCACCAGTCCGGCTAAGAGTGCGCCTGCGGTCGCCAACCAGATCCACCAGGAGAATTCTTTGGGCATGAATAACAATTTCATGAGTCAAACGTAACGATGCGTCGGGATGAATGGGGCGTGAAGCGGTTTGATTCAACGATGCAGCTTCGGATGCTGTCACTGCGAACACGTCGCAGATGCACCGGTATGTGCGAGGTGGCTGTTGTATTTGCATTTCGCAATTCTGAACCCATTTGGGCGGCCGGTGCGGCGATCAATGAACTGGAGCGTGCAAACGGTTTTAACATACGACTGAGGTCATTGCGCCGGACGAATCATGGGAATGATTGCGGGCGACGCCTGGGATTTGATCTGGCCAACGACTTTGAAACCGAAGCGTTCGTAAAACGCGACGTTCCGCAAATTCGAAGCTTCAAGATACACCGGCAATCGGTCGGCATCGCAGCGTGCGATGCCGTTGCGCAATAATGCCGAGCCGCAACCGCGTCCCTGTTGACCAGGATCAACTCCGATCATCGCCAAGTGCCAATGCGGTTCGCGCGGATGAAATGCATCCATCTGTTCCATGATATGAAGCGCTTCGGGCCAGCGCGCTTCGCTGACACCGCGATGAAGGACTTCCATTACGGCAACTCCATCCGGTTGAACGTCCGGCGGCAACCACAGCGCCGTCGCGGAGTAATCTTCCAGTTCATCCGCCGTGCCGTGCGCGAACGCTTTACCCGCAAACGCTCGCACGAATTCTGGAAAGTGTTGCAGATACTGCTGAGCGTCTGGAAAGAACCAGCGCGCGGCGGGGTCGGCGGCGAACGCTGTGGTCAGCGCCGCGACCAAACGCGTTTCGTCTGTTTCGATAATCGAATCAAAGGCTTCGTAAGTTTCGGCAATCATAGGATCAAAGAATTAAGAACGGCCAGAACTGCACCGCCAGGGTGCGAATCTTCTCACAACCGCACGGTTCTGTGAATGGAACGAAAGGTCTAAACCGCCACTGCTGTTTCGAAACAGGCGGCGGGGAGTAAGGAAACGAACGAAAGAAGAATCGCTTTTAATCTGCGATGACCTGAATGCGATAGAAGCGCTGTGATCCGCTGAACGAATCGGTAATGCTGGCGATGTCCGTCGCAGCTACCACATCGGGAACAAGATCCAACCAGGTCGCATCAGTGAGATGCTCTTTGTATTGCACCCGATATTTTTGCCCGGGAATTGCGTTCCAGGTGAAGGTAAAATCGCCGCTGACGACCGTGGCTTCTTGAATCGCAGGCCGTGCTAGCACCGTAACACTGAACGCTTTTGTGTCACTCAAAGGCGGCGCGCCGTCATCGCTCACGCGCACAACGATGACGTTGGTTGTGGCGACGAATGATTCATCTGTCAGCCAACTGAAGATGCCGTCATAGAGACCGATGCTGGCTGATTCGGGAGCGCCGGACTCAAGCGAGTAGGTCAATGCATTAGCAGGCAGGTCGGCATCGCTGGCGCTGTTGGTGAAAGTGATAAGCGTTCCGGCGTGAACAATCCGATCGGCAATGGGCGCAAGCGCCGGCGCTTGGTTGGATTCTGTCACAGTGATTTGAAACGTTTTCGCGTCGCTGCCGGGTGGAATGTTGTTATCGGTGACGCGAACCGTGATGTTATAAACGCCTGGTCCTTGCGCTTCGGTTGGCGTCCATGTGAAGACGCCGGTGGCCGTGTCGATGGTTGCGCCGGCTGGTGCATTGCTCAGGCTGTAGGTCAGAACTTTTGGTGCGGAGACGATAAAATTATCAAGGTAAACATGGTAAATCCCGTTGCCATCACCGGGCACAAACGCAATGTGTTCGAGAGTTCCTAAGCCGGTCGGAGTCGAGAGCACGCCATTGCCGCTGGCGAAATTGCGGACTGGCTCGGTGGGGAAATCAAAGGTTAATGTCATCCACTGATTCGGTGGAATCACACGAGTGACCTGCGGCTGACCGCTGATGATATTGGTAACGCCAACCCATTCAATGCCGCCGGTCGCGCCGCCATTCGCGCCAATTGCAGTTCCGACGGGATTTCCCGTTTCTCGAATGCCGAGCGCGACGCCGATAGCGCGATCCGTGTAGAGATCGAATTTCAACTTTCGATCCAGCGCGACAACCGGGTTGCCGAGATTCGCTGTTCCGCCGGTGGTTAATCGCAACCAGAGATTGGCCGTGTTAGTCCAGTTCCAGTTGGCTTGTAAAACGCGCGCGCCTTCGATGCCGCCGGGGAAAGTGCCGGTAACCGACGTGAGGTTAGGCGTTGATTCCAGAAATCGATCGGTCGAACCGGAGAAATTCGGCGCGCGGACGAGCACCGTTCCGTTGGCTGTGCCATTGGAAAAACCTTCGAAATCTGTGAGCACGACTTCCGCGTGAGCTGACGCGGCAGCGGTATTGGTGAAAATAATCGGCGTTCCTTCCGCGACGACCAGATCCGGAATCGGCGTCAGTGCCGGAGGTGCGTTGATAGGTTCGGCAATGCGTTCGAGCCAATTTTCCGGCACCCAACCGACCGTTGCATCGCCATCGAACCACTGCACGCGCCACCACGTGTAACCGACACCATCGCTCGTCACGCGCACCGGTCCACCGATGATAACGCCATTCGCGCCCGTAGCTTTGGTGGCGGTTTGCGGACAACTTGTGCCGCCGCTGATGCTGCCGTCGGCGCACGCGCGCACCGCGAGATTTCCTGTGCCTTGCACCTGCACGTAATCATTGATCGTCAGCGGTGCGCCTTCGACGAGTTGCAGATGCGGATAATAATGTTCAAGCAGCCAGACCCAATTTTGAACTGGATAACCATTGGTGACTGAATCGCCTGTGGTGCGATTTTGCATGCGTCGTCCCGTGGCCCAACGCGCCGTGCCCCACTGACACATGCCGCGACCGTGTCCAAATCGCGCTTCGCCTGTGCACACCGGGTCGGCGATGCAACCACCAGTCAGTTGCGTAAAACCGTCGCCGCACGAGAAACCGAGTGAATTGTTTTCCGCAGAGTATTCGGTGATTTTGAAACCGATGCGCGTCGCACCCGGTTGAATCATGACGTGATTCGCTGTGAAGTTGACAGCCGCCGTTGTGCGACTGTCGCTGGCAGTCGGATTGTACGCCTGACAGGCAGTCGTGCCGCAGATGTCATAATTGGCGGCAACCGGATTATTCACGAAACCGATGGCGTAAGTGCGAATCGCCACCGCGCCGGCCAGCAATGCATTCGTGCCGCTGTTTCCCGGACCGATGCTGCCCCACGACGCAATCCATTCCGACGGCAGCGAACGCTGGCAATAGGTCAGCAGGGAAATGTAATCAATGGTTTCGCCGTCCTGGCGTAGCACGCGAATATTGGTCGGAATGCGAACCGGCACAGTTGTGGAAACTTTCGGAAAAACGCCGCTGCCGATTCCAGTTCCGCCGATAACACTTTGAATTTCCGGGGAAGATTGAATCTCCGTCGGTTCGGTTTTTGAAACTGTTTCCGTTTCCGTCGGTGCCGATTCAGGCGTCGCAACAGGATACTGGCTACGACGTCGCAACGTGCGCTCGTCAATCTGCTTCACGCCATCACCGCGATTTAAGCGCAGCCGATAAATCCAATCGCCTTTCGACCAGAGTTCGAGATAGCAACGCTCTTCGGTCACGAATCCCGGCGCGGAAAAAGTGAGTTTGGCAGGATGCGCTGCGGCGTCTTCGGGCGTTTGGACAGGCACGTAAATCTGGAAATAGCCGCGTTCGTCGGTACGCGTTTCGCGTTCGCTCGGTTCGGTGCGAACGGTTGCATTCACGAGCGGTTGACCGGTTTCGTCATCGACGACGAAACCGAGGAACACGGTTTCGTTGATGCGATGCAGCGGCTGCACAAATTCCGGCGCGAATTCCTTTGGCGGCGTGATTGGGTCGAGTTGAAAAACCAGTTGATACGGATTTTCCGGTTGCACGACGAACTCACCGGTCATCGGATGATAGCCCGGCGCATCAACGCGAATGGAGTGCGTACCGTTAGGCAATGTCAGAGTGGTTCGGCCTTCTTTGGAAACGCCGTTGCGTCGCACGCGAATGGGTTGAGCTTTGCTGCTCTCAGGCGTCGCTTCGACGACACTCGGTTTCACCGCGTAACCGGTTTGGCTGTCCACAAAACGCAGTCGTACATTCTGACTCTGCGCGACGGCAGAAGTGGCGATGGTAAGAGCGATTCCAAACAGAACCACAAACCACGCGCGGGCGGCGGCACAAAAAACGTTATTAAGCCGGGGTAGCATTGTTTTAAAACGGTGGACAATGATTTGACGACTTAAGTTTAGTCGCCGGGTTTCGGACTGTCCATCGTACGAGCTGATTCT
>CALAYC010000263.1 GCA_937894935.1 uncultured Verrucomicrobiota bacterium | reverse complement strand
CGTGAATTATCTCGGGCGCGACCCGGAGAACGACTTCCGCATTGAACATCCCACCATTTCCGCGCGGCACTGCGAATTAACACTCACCGCCAACGGCGTGCTGTTGCGCGACATTGGTTCAACCAACGGAACCTTCATTAATGACCGGATGGTGACGCAGGCGGTTTTGGAAGTGGGGCAGACGTTGCGATTGGGCGACGTGGAATTTCTGGTGGATGCCATCGACGCGCGGATTTCTATTCCGGAGATTGAACGCGACATTCCTGCTCCTCCCGTAGTGCTTGCTGACGGCGCAATGCTTTGTCCGCGGCATGCGCACATGAAGGTGACGCATCGCTGCAAGCAATGTCATTCGATTCTTTGTGATTCGTGTGTTACGCGAATGCGCCGCAAAGGCGGAAAGATGCACAAGTTTTGCAAGTTGTGCAGCGGTGACGTCGAACTTCTTGCCGACGAGAAGCGGAAGAAAAAAGGCTTCTTCTCCAAACTCACCGCGACCATCAAATTGCCGTTTTTTCGAGCGCGCAAAGACTGATTTCCGAATCTCTTGGTCGCTGGGTTGATCCGGCTGCTCCGCTTTTCACGGCACTTTCTCAATTCGGTAGAACCTGTATGCGCCGGTTGTTGGAAGATTTGAAATCGTGGCGAGAATATTGGTTTGCGGCAGACTCGTGCGAATGGCGATCGAATCGGTGGTGGGCAAAAACGGTTTGACCAGATGCCAGTCAACGAAATTGGTTGTGCCGTGTAATTCGTAGAGTTCGTAAGCCTGCGCCTGAAAGGTCAGCGTGTCTCCGGTGAATTGGGTAATCTTCAGACGCGAGTTGGCGTCGAGTGGATTGGTGCCGCTGCGATATTCCTGAAGCGTATTCAGACCGTCTCCGTCCGCATCATCAGTAGCGCGGGAAAGATTTTCTTCGGACGGAGTCGCATTGCCGAAGTAGTTAATCATCCAATAATCCGGTATGCCATCCGGGTCTATCGTGGCCTCGCCACGAAGTGACAGCACGCGAACCGTGGCATACGGCGAAGCATTGGTGCCGTCAGAAAAGCGTACATAGATTATCCCGCGATGCGAAATTTCGGTCGGGTCATAACGGTCGCTGTCGAAATAATAACCTCCCGGAGTGAATTTCACTTTGTTGCCGTTCAACGAAAAATTTCCGTTGATCACGCTTTGGTCGTTTGTGTGGAGCGTCAGATTTGCGGTTTGCAGGTCGTATCCGCGGACTTCGACTTCATTGATTCCCGGCACATCAAGTGGGACGACGGGGGCAGAGGTGACATCGAGCACCCGGTTAAAAGTGTAAGGCACGGTGTTGAACGGATACGCCTGCCGAATAATTGGCGGATCATACGCGCCCAATGTCGCACCGCGTCCATCCCGGTGCGCTCGGAAATACATCATTGCCTGATTTAAAGTGGCGTTGGGTTCTTCGGGATCTTCGCTCGAATGAGCCATGTTCAAAGCGTGGCCGATTTCGTGGCAAAGCACTTCGGTGAATGTTTGCAAATCCTGCATTGCCGCTGCGCCCGATTCCAAAACGACATAACCATTCTCGGTGCGACGAAACTCATTTCCCGCAACATTGCCGCCTAAATCCCAGCCTGAAGGTGAAGCGGAGGTTCTTGAAAAGCGGCCACCGATGCCCAGGACATCAGGTGACGAAATCCGATTGTAGGAATCGTGGAGCTGAATGCGCAGTTTTTGGTCGTCGTTGTCGATTGTATCTGTAGCCAGGCCAAAGCTGACGATGCCTTCGATTTTGAATTTCAGACTCGACACCGCGGCCCAGGCATTGAGCGCCTGCCAGACAGCGTTGGTTGCCTGTTGCAACGTAATTCCGATCGGCAAAATGTCGGCATCAATGAGCACGGGAATCGGTTCGCCGCGATCCGGCTGAAGAAATCGGCTATTCTCGTTGCCCAACATTCCGGTAGTGGCTTGCGGTTGAATGATGGCCGCGCCGACTTGATCCATTACATCGCTTCCGGCATTGGGATGAATTGCCGCAAGCGAACGTGCTTCTTTCAAAGTGGCGTTTGCAGTCGAAGCGGATTCAGATGGGTCAAATCCAAACGCGCTTGCGTGACCCTGAGTACATTCGAGTTTTCCGGCGGCGTTGCGTCGAACGAACAGCAAATATTCGCGCGAGGGAATCAACTTCGGTGACAGGCCGAAAAATTCGTGCTCGTTTTCTACCTGTCCGCCGCGATGTTCGACGGCGATGATTTCGGGGCAAATACCTTTGAGTGTTTCATTCACCCGCAATGATGTGCGCGTATAAATCAATTTATCCGCCGCGCGATAAGTTGTGACGCCGACCACTTGACCCCGAAAAACCGCATCGGATTGCTCGTACAACTCGTCAATCGGTGTGCGCAGAGTGGCCGAAGCGAAAGTGTTAGGCGCGATGAGTGAAATGAGGCTGATGGACAGAAGCGTCAGGCAACAACAGAAGCGTTTCATATTTAATGGGCGCGCGAGGAATAGCACAGAGCGCGAGTGAAGTGCAATCTTCCCGACCGGAAATTCATGTGCTTATGCAGGAGCGAACAAATCACTGACGCTGATTTCGAATTCCGGTAACAGCTTGTCAGTTAAAACATCTTTGGTGGCGAGAATTTCCTGAAGTCGCAATCCATATTGCGTCGCAAAGTAAACTTCGATGTTGTTGTAACGCGGATCAACCATCCACAACCGTGGCACGCGTGCGACTTCGTAAGCTTCCTTTTTGTAAACCGTGTCTGCTTTGTGATCTTCCGAACTCACGACTTCAACAGCGAGCCACAGGCGATGGTTCGCAGCCGTAACAATTGCGAGATCCGGTCGCAATTCACTTCCGTTTCCAACCGTCACGCTGCTGCGAATTTCGAGCAGCTTTGCGCTGGAGAAATTGGCGACGCCTGCCTGTAGCGCGTTGTGAAGCCGTTGGCAGATTAACTCGTGGCGTGGGCCGGGTGGCAATCGCAGGGTTTTCTCGCCGAAAATCGTTTCCTCGTACGGCTCGCTCATTGTGATGCGAGGAGCTTACGGAGGAATCGTCCGGTGTGCGAGTGCGGGATTCGCGCAATTTCTTCGGGTGTTCCGGCGGCGACAATTTCTCCGCCGCCCGCGCCGCCTTCCGGTCCGAGGTCAATGACCCAATCCGCTTCAGCAATCAAATCGAGATTGTGTTCAATCACGATTACGGAATGTCCGGCGTCCACGAGACGTTGCAAAACATCCACCAGTCGTCGCACATCCGCCATGTGCAGGCCGATGGTCGGTTCTTCGAGAATAAACACATTACGTTTTGCCAGCCGTGCATCAGTGAGTGGAAGCGGATTGCCGTCAGGGCGGGTCAGGGGAAGCTGTTTGCTTTCCTTCAATCCGGTTAAAAGATGGGTTACGAGTTTGACGCGTTGTGCTTCGCCGCCGCTGAGCGTGGGACTTTGCTGCCCGAGCTTGAGATAATCAAGGCCGGTATCATGCAAAGCTTCGAGCGCGCGTTTGATTTTCGGCACGCCGGAGAAAAATTGAATTCCTTCTTCGACCGATAAATCCAGAACCTGCGCGATGTTTTTACCGCCGTATTCGATGTCGAGCGTTTCGCGATTGAAACGCGTGCCGCCGCAGGTTTCGCAACGTACGTAGGCCGGCGGCAGAAAATTCATTTCCAGTTTAATCTGACCGGCGCCTTCGCATTCAGGACAACGTCCTTGCGCACTGTTGAAAGAAAAACGACTCGCTGAGTAACCGCGCATACGCGCTTCTGGCACTTGCGCAAAAAGTTGGCGGATGTCATCGAAGAAACCCACGTACGTCGCAGGAATCGAGCGCGGCGTGCGACCAATCGGCGATTGATCCACTTCGTAAACGGCTTTGAGCGTTTCAAAACCGCTCAACCGACCACGCGTTTTGTCGTTTGAGGTGGCGCGCGAGTCTTTTTGCAACGCTGCTTGCAGCGCCGGTAACAGACATTCGCGAATCAACGTGCTTTTGCCCGATCCGCTCACGCCGGTGACGACGACAAATCTGCCGAGCGGAAAAGTTGCGGTTACTTTCTTGAGATTGTTGACCGCGGCATCGCGTAACGTGAGCGCTGGAGTTCCTTTCCGGGATTTACCGCTGGAAATCGTTACGGAACGTCGTGCGCCGCGAGCGGGAAATTTCTTTTCGGCGCGCAGACATTGTCCTGTGACGGATTCAGGATGTTTCGCCAATTCCTCCAGTGTGCCACTCGCGACTACCTGGCCGCCGTGAACGCCCGCGCCAGGACCGAGATCGATCACGTAATCCGCGCGTCGCATTGTGTCTTCATCGTGCTCGACGACGACGACTGAGTTGCCGCGCGCGCGCAGCTTTTGCAGCACGTCGAGCAATTGTTCGTTGTCGCGCGCGTGCAATCCGATCGTCGGCTCATCCAATACGTAAAGCACGCCACTGAGATTTGAGCCGAGTTGTGCAGCGAGACGGATGCGTTGCGCTTCGCCGCCGGAGAGCGTCGGCACCGAGCGACCTAATTGCAGGTAGCCGAGACCGACTTCGTTGAGAAAATGCAGTCGCTCGCGAATCTCCGGAA
>CALAYC010000262.1 GCA_937894935.1 uncultured Verrucomicrobiota bacterium | reverse complement strand
GAAACCCGAAGGTATTTTCTACACGCCCACCTCGGGCATCTGGCGCACGGTCTGGTTGGAACCAGTGGCGGAGGTCTGCATTGATCGGCTGAAGAACACGCCGGACGTGGAGGCGCGGGCGTTGCGCTTGCGAGTCAGCGCAAACACTTTTGCGGACGAATATCAGGTGGAAGCGGTGGCAACGGCGGGCGGACGCGAAGTGGGACGCGTGACGGGATTGCCGAATGCGGAACTGGTTTTGAAACTGAACGAGCTGCGGTTGTGGTCGCCGGACGATCCGTTTCTTTACGATTTGCGGGTAACGCTCAAGCGTGGCGGGCGGGTTGTGGATAGCGTTTCGAGTTATTTCGGAATGCGAAAAATTGCGTTGCGACAGGATGAGCAAGGCATCATGCGTATTGCGCTGAATGATAAATTTATTTTTCAGGTCGGCACATTGGATCAGGGGTTCTGGCCGGATGGACTTTACACCGCGCCGACAGATGCGGCGTTGCGTTCGGATATCGAATTTCTCAAGGAGTCGGGCTTCAACCTCACGCGCAAACACGTCAAGGTCGAGCCGGAGCGTTGGTATTATTGGTGTGATCGGCTCGGGTTGTTGGTCTGGCAGGACATGCCCAGCGCGAATAACGCGACGGTGGACGGGCGGCGCAATTTTGAAATCGAACTTCTCCGCATGGTGCGCGGATTGGAAAATCATCCGTCGGTTATTGTGTGGGTGTTGTTCAACGAAGGTTGGGGGCAATACGACACGGAGCGATTGACGCATTGGTTGAAGTCGGTTGACCCCTCGCGACTGGTGAACAATGCCAGCGGTTGGACGGACATGCGCGTCGGCGACATGGTGGACATTCACACGTATCCCGGGCCGGATTGTCCGACGCCGGAATCGCGTCGTGCGGCGGTGCTGGGTGAGTTTGGCGGTCTGGGATTGGCGATGCCGGAACATTCGTGGTCGCAGCGCTGCTGGGGTTATCTGGAATTTCCGGATGCAAAAACTTTAGAAGCGCGATACATGCGTGCGTTCAAACAGGTTTGGGCGCTGCATCATCTCCGCGGCTTGAGTGCGGCGGTTTACACACAGACCACGGACGTTGAAACCGAGTGCAACGGTTTGCTCACGTATGATCGCGCGGTTGCGAAGATGGATCCGTCAGTATTGTTGGCGGCGAACCGCGGCGATTTTCCCGGCACGCCAATGAAAATTGTTTTGGCCGACGCGATGGTGGGGCGAACGAAATGGCGTTACACGATTGAGCAACCGCCGGAGACCTGGTTTCAGCCGGATTTTGACGCGTCACACTGGGCGGAGGGTATCGGTGGATTCGGTAGCGAAGGCACGCCGGGGTCGTATCCGAACACGGCCTGGAAAACATCGGACATCTGGTTGCGCCGGGATTTCACGCTCGGGCCGGAAGATCTCTCCGGACTGAAGCTGCGAGTGTATCACGATGAAGACGTGGTGATTTATCTGAACGGCGTGTTGGCGCTGCACTTGAAGGGTTACATCACGGATTACGAAGAGTACGACATCCCTCCGGAAGCTGCGGCCGCGTTGCGTCCCGGCAATAACACGATTGCCGTGCATTGTCATCAGACCACCGGAGGTCAGGGCGTCGATGTGGGCATCCTTGTCCCGCAACCCGCAAAAGCCGCCAGTAACGACAAGTAACCCGGCGGATTAACGAAGGGCTTTCGGTTCCCGAAACGTGAATTTTATGAACATCACTCGAATTCGTCTGCGCCATCTCGGCGCTTTGTTTTTAGTTCTCACTTGCACGGTTGCATCAGCCGCCGTGCCGCGCCCGGAACATCCGCGTCCTGATGCGTTTCGGGAGAATTGGATGACTCTGAATGGGGAATGGGAATTTGAAATCGATCAAAGCGGTAACGGCGAAGCGCGCGGTTTGACGAGTGGAAAGAAATTGGAGACGAAAATTCTCGTACCGTTCAGTCCGGAAAGTTCATTGAGCGGCATCGGGCACTACGGGTTGATGAAGAACGTCTGGTATCGCCGTCATTTTGAAGTGCCGGTGAGCATGAAAGGTAAGCGAGTGCGATTGCATTTCGGCGGAGTGGATTATCAGACCTGGGTCTGGCTCAACGGCGAACTCGTGGGAACGCACGTCGGCGGCAATGTCGGTTTCAGTTTCGATATCACGCCGTTCTTGAAATCGGGCGCTAACGAACTGGTCGTGCGGGCGCATGATGACACGGCGAGCGGACGGCAACCGACGGGCAAACAGACGCACACCGTCAGCGAAGGTTGTGTTTACACCCGTACCACGGGCATCTGGCAACCCGTCTGGCTCGAAGCGGTCGGCACGACGTTTGTTGAGTCATTTTCCATCGTGCCCGATCCGGATCAGACGCGAGTGTTGATTGATGCGACGTTGAACGGTCCGACGACGGATTTGTTGCTGACGGTGGAAGCGTTTGCCGATGGCAAGAGCATGGGAAAAGAAACCACTCCGGCGGCGTGGCGCGACAATCGGCTCGTGCTGAAGCTGGCACAGAAGCGCTTGTGGGAAGTCGGCAAGCCGTTCCTCTACGATTTGAAGTTCACGCTGACGCGCAACAACGCGAAGGTGGACGAAGTGGCGAGCTATTTCGGATTGCGCAAAGTTTCCATCGAAGGCCGCGCCATTCTCATCAACGGCAAGCGCGTGTTTCAGCGGACGATTCTGGATCAGGGATTTTATCCCGATGGCATCTGGACCGCGCCGAGCGACGAAGCTTTGAAGCGTGATATTGAATTGAGCATGGCGGCGGGGTTCAACGGCGCGCGGCTGCATCAAAAAGTTTTCGAGCCGCGATTCCTATATTGGGCGGATAAGCTCGGCTATCTCGTCTGGGGTGAGTTTCCGAACTGGGGTTTCAACTTTGCGCCGGAGAATTATTCCAACGTCATCAATGAGTGGACGGAAATTTTGCAGCGCGACCGCAATCATCCGGCAATTATCGGCTGGTGTCCGTTCAATGAAACGCCCG
>CALAYC010000261.1 GCA_937894935.1 uncultured Verrucomicrobiota bacterium | reverse complement strand
GCGACCGATGATTGTTCCTGCAAGCCAGATCGGAAGTTGTCCGAGCAGCGGCTCATGATTGAACGTCAACAGAATCACCGCCGACACCAATAAAAGTTTGTCGGCTAGCGGATCGAGAATTGTTCCCAATTCGCTGCGCTGATTGAAATGACGCGCGATGTAACCGTCCACGCCGTCCAGTGCCGCCGCCGTAAAAAACGTGCTCAACGCGACAATCCGATGCAGATCGTTCGCGGTGTTGACATACTGAAGCACTTCCACCACGAACAGCGGAATCAGGAGAATACGCCCGATAGTGACTTTATTCGCTGTGGTCACAGCACAGGATAAAACGCGTCTCACCCGCGCCTGACAAGCGGAAAACTCAACTCTTTCGCTAATCGTTTGCTGCTTCCCAGCTCACGTCAACGGTTCTGCCACGCGCTGAATCTTCGTCGCTTGCCCGCTGGATTCATCCACCGTCACCAAAACGCCATGCAACACGATGCGCTCGCTCGCCACTTCAAAACGCTGCGGCATGTTTGTTACAAAACGCTTAATCACCGGCTCAATCTCGCGCCCCAACACACTCGCTTGCGGACCGGTAAATCCAGCATCACTCAAATACGCTGTGCCGCCGGGAAAAATCTGTTCATCGGCCGTCTGCACATGCGTGTGCGTTCCAACTACCGCGCTGACTTTGCCATCCAGCATTCGCGCGAATGCAATTTTTTCCGAAGTCGCCTCCGCGTGAAAATCCACAAAGATAATTTTCGTTTCCGCTCGCAGCCGCTCAATTTCTGGCGGCACGACCGTAAACGGATTTTCCAGCACCGGCATGAACGTCCGCCCTTGTGCATTCACCACCGCGACTTTGCAATTTTGCAATTCGGGTCGCGGATTCTGAATCGCGTAAACACCTGCCCCTTGTCCCGGCGTCCCTGCTGGATAATTCATCGGGCGCAAAAACCGTCGCTCCGCGCCTAGCAATTCCATGACTTCCTTTTGATCCCACAAATGGTCGCCGCTGGTGATGACATCAATTCCGGCGCTGAAAAGCTCCTTGGCAATCCGCGGCGTAATGCCATTACCGCCGGCAGAATTCTCACCATTGGCAATCACGAAGTCCAACGCGTGCTGCGCACGAAGCTTTGACAATAACGTATGCACCGCGCGTCTGCCCGGTTCGCCAACGATGTCGCCAATGAAAAGAATGTTCACGATGGCAGACTAAGCAAACGGTGCGCTCCTGACACGCACAGAATCGTCATTCATTTCGTGATTGCATCTGCGAAGGCGTTTTACAAACTCCGGCTCGTGTTAAAGCTTGGTGTCAACATCGATCACGTCGCAACCGTCCGCGAAGCACGCTATCGCGGTTTGCCTCACGGCGAGCCGTCGCCCGTGGAAGCTGCGGTGATCAGCGAAGCCGCAGGCGCGCATGGCATTACTGCGCATCTTCGCGAAGACCGCCGCCATATTCAGGATCGCGATGTCTGGGAATTGCGCGAACGCATTAAAACCCGTCTCAATCTCGAAATGGCCAACGCGCCCGAGATCGTCGCCATCGCGCTGAAGTTAAAACCGGACATCGTTTGCCTCGTGCCCGAGCGACGCCAGGAAGTTACCACGGAAGGCGGTCTCGATGTCGTCGCCAATGAATCAGCACTCACCGAAACAACCCGTCGCATGAAAGACGCGGGTATTGAAGTCAGTTTGTTTATCGCACCGGATGAACATCAAATTGCCGCCGCGGCGCGCACGGGTTGCCAATTCATTGAATTGCATACCGGTCAATACGCGGAACATTTCTCCACCGAATCACGCCGCGAAACCGAACTGCAACGTTTAATCAAAGCAGCGCAACAGGCGCACGAACTCGGCCTGCGCGTCAACGCAGGCCATGGATTGAATTACGTCAACCTACCTGCTTTGCATCGCGTGCCGCATCTGGTTGAATTGAACATCGGTCATGCCATCGTCAGCCGCGCAATCACCACCGGCTTTGCTACCGCGGTCAAAGAGATGCTGGCGCTGATGAAAGATTATCGCGGCTAACACTTGCGACGTGCTCGCGCAATTGCGGAAAGAATTCGTCGAAGTCTGCGGAAAATTCAGCGTAGTTTTGCTCCAACACCGCTACACCGGCCGCTAAATCCACCGGCCGCCGAAAACGCCGACTCATTCGTTGCAGCGTCAGCCGCACACCTGCCGCGTCGCCATACGATTCCAACCAATTTTCCGCGCGCATCCGATCTAATGCCGCGTTGACCTCTTCCATCAGATAAATTCGTTCTGCATCAAACGATTCATAAACTTCCCGCACAAAGCCGCTGAGCGGCACAACAGAGTGTTGGTCCCAACGCACCGAAAGAAAGTGATCGAAGAAAACATCTACGAGAATTGGTGCGAGCCGACGATACGGTTTCTGAATTCGCTGCACACTCCGGCGCACCACCGGATGTTGGTCCGTGAACGCATCAATGCGCCGATGGCAATAAATGCCATCATGAAATCGAACCGGGATGGATTCAAAATCCGCCACGTTCATCAAATCCGGCAACAGATTTCCGATTCGAAAGCCGGGCGTCGGTTCAGACAACAGCAAGTGCGCGAGCCAATTCACCCGCCCGACGTAAACGGAGTTTGCTTGCCCGTCAAGGCTGCTCCCGCACAATGCCGCCAGCATGATTCTCGGCATCGGCACGGACATCACCGAAGTTTCCCGCATCAAATCGTCGCTCGAACGATTCGGCGATGCGTTCATCCAACGCATTTTGCGCCCGAGTGAAATCGCCTACTGCGCCGCATTTCAACACCCCGCGCAATATGTCGCCGCGCGATTTGCGGCAAAGGAAGCCATCGCAAAAGCTTTTGGCACCGGTATCGGGGCGAAGCTTGGTTGGCATGACATGGAAATCTGTCGCCGCGAATCCGGCGAGCCTTACGTGATTCTGCACGACGGCGGACAAAAACTTTTTGTCAGTCGAAACGCTAAGCAGCTTTTAATCAGCCTCAGCCATACACACAACTACGCCACCGCGATAGCCGTGCTGGAAGGTTGATTGATAAAAACGCCGAACAGCAGCGACTCTTATCACGCTCTTGGATGGGCTTTCTCGTAAGCTTTCTTCAATCGCTCCGTCGAAACGTGCGTGTAAACCTGCGTCGTCACCAGATGGGCGTGACCTAACAACTCCTGAACGCTGCGCAAATCCGCGCCGTTGTCCAACAGATGTGTTGCGTAGCTGTGTCGCAGTCTATGCGGCGTGATTGATGGATCGAGACCGGCGCGAATCAGATACGTTTTCAAACGCCGTTGCAGCATGGTCGGATTCATCGGCGACCGTGCTTTGGTTTCAGATAAGAAAACCGGCGCCGCACCCGACGGTCGCTCCGCCAGATGCGACCAATAATGCTCAATCGCCTTCAATGCCGTGCGGCTGATTGGAATCAGTCGTTCTTTTTTGCCTTTGCCTCGCACCCGAACAATTTCCTCGCGCCAATCAATATCGTCCGCGCGCAAGCCGACCATTTCGCTGATACGCAAGCCACACGAATAAATGGTTTCCAGAATTGCCACATCGCGATAACACGCTGCCACCGAAATCGGCCGCCCCACTGATTTTTGCTTCGGCGAACTCAATCCTGCCAGCGGCGCGGCAAGCAAATCTTCCATCTGCTTCACCGTGAGAAATTGTGGCAAGCGCTTCGGCAATTTCGGCAACGTCAGATTTTTAATCGGCGACGTCTCCACCGCGCCATGACGAATGAGAAATCGATAGAACGTTCGCAGCGCGGAGAATCGCAACGCGATCGCCGCGCGCCCCAGGTTTTGGCGACCTAAATATCGGAGATAACTGCGAAAATCATCGCGCTGCAATTTTTCCCACGCGGGCGCAACTTTCCGTTCGTCTTTGTGCCACGAATAAAATTCCGTCAGCGCCTGAAGATAATTTCGCTGCGTATAGACCGACGCCCCGCGGTCCGTTGTCAAATGCGTGGCGAACCGCGACATCCAGGTATCGTCGAGCGGCGATTTATTTTGCGACTGCTGCTCCATTCGTCGCTCTCAGGAGACGCATTCGCTTTGGCTAATGCAATCGGGAAAATGCACAAGCGCTCACGTCCTGAGCCTCAAAACTTCGACTCGCATCAATGGCGCATTTTCGGCATTCTGACAGCGGATGAAGAAATCTGAACTCAAGAAAGCTCTCGCCGTCGCCGCAAAAGCTGCCAACGCAGCCGGGAAATTAATGCGCCAGAATTTGCGCGCATCGAAGAAGGTCAACGCCGCCACCTCGCACGATATCAAACTCGAACTTGATGTGCGTTGCCAGCAATTGATCGAAAAACATTTGCGAAAAACGTTTCCGAAAATTTCATTACTCGGCGAAGAAGGAGATTCGGGTTCAACACAGGAAGCATTACGCTGGGTTGTCGATCCGATTGATGGCACGGTGAACTTTGCGTACGGCATTCCGCACGCGTGCGTTTCCATCGCGCTGCAGGAACGAAATGCCAAAGGCGAATACGATACCGTGGTCGGCGTTGTTTACGATCCGTTCACCGATGAAATCTGGACTGCAATTCGCGGCGAACCAACGCGATTGAACGGACACGTTGTGCGCGTCAGCGATCGCAAAGAGCTGAAAGAAACCATCGTCTGCGTCGGCTTCGCCAAGAGCAGAAAGAGTCTGGAAAACGCGTTACCGCACTTCATCTGGATGGCGCGGCGAGTGCGCAAAATGCGCATGATGGGCGCGGCGGCATTGGGCCTCGCCTATGTGGCCAGCGGACGTTTCGACGCTTACATCGAACGCGGCGTCAGCCTTTGGGACATCGCGGCGGGCGGCCTGTTGATTGAATGTGCAGGCGGTAAGTTCTGGACTGAACCCGTGCCTAGCGAAAATAAAATCCGCATGGTCGCAAGCAACAGCTTGATTCATAAAAAACTGCCACGTCCGCGTTGAGGCAGATTTACGGGGTGCTGACAAATGTTCCGGAAACTGTTCCGAGGAATAACGGTGGAGCCGGAGGTTGCAGCTCGTAGGCACTTCCTTTGAGCGTTCCGCTCGTGGCAGAATCGTAACTGAGATGCAAATGCAGTTCGATGTTCGAACTGTATAGCACGAGTGGAAGCAACCGACCGCGGTGCGCATCTTGGATCCAGTTATAGCCGAGAATTCCAATCGGGCCGTTGCTCCAACTATAAAGTCCACCGCCCCCGGCATCGAAAAGCAGCGCAATAGTTCCATTGGCGTCAAGGTTGAACAGCATCTCCTTGTTTCCAATCGCGCGCGGAACCCGGAGCGTTTCGTTGTAGCGAATCTGCTTCAACTGGAAAAACTCCTGCGGCGCGCTCGCGGTTACTTCAACGCTCCCGTCCGACGATGCATTAACCTCAAATCCCAGTGATAACCCGGCCCAAACAGCTAGGTTCGTCGAATAAAACACCTTCGTCTCTGTATTAAGCTGATTGGTGAAATTGAGACTCAGACTATTGCCTGATTGCACCAGTTTCGCTGTTAAGTTTGTCACTACGGGAAGGCCGTTTGTGTGAATGTTGAACTGCTGCGCTGACGTGCCGATCCGGCGAATGGCGATGGAATTAATCGTTACATTGCTTAGTGGTTTTCCGTTGCTATCCGTCGCAACACGGCTGATGGCATAAACCACATTGGAGCCGCCGTAGAGTTTTCCAAAAACCGAATGCACGTCATCCAATCCCGGCTGCGGTCCAACCGTAATGAAATACTGCGAGCCATTGGAATCCGGACCGTTGTTCGCCATCGAAAGCACGCCAAAACTGTTGTGTCGCAGGCTCGGATGAAATTCATCACGAAACCGATAGCCAGGATGTCCAGCAGGCGCTCCACCGGGCGCGCCTGCCTGAATGACAAACCCCGACACGACGCGATGGAAAGTATTTCCGCCGTACAACGGATTGGTTTTGATCACGCCCGAACTGGAATCCAACCACGCCCGTTCACCCGTCGCCAAACCGATAAAGTTCGCGACAGTTTTTGGCGCGAGCACGTGATCCAACCGACAGGTAAAACTGCCCATGCTGGTGTTGAACTCGGCGAAGATACCGTTCGTGCCGGAATACTGGGCTGATGCGGAAATGCTGCTGAGCCAACACAAAAGAATAACGCGACAAAACACTCCCCCGGCACGGATTAAATTCATGATAACAACTTGGGCTTTTTGATTGTGAACGCAGCGGCTGCGAACGATTACACAGCGGCCGGATTGGAACAATTGGAAATTCGCGGCGCAAGAGCCCCTCGCAATTTCGCCAACGCCTGAGCGCGATGACTGATTTGATTCTTCACAGCTTCGCCCAACTCGGCAAACGTCTGATTAAAACCGATCGGTGTGAAAAGCGGATCGTATCCAAACCCACACGCACCCGATTTTGCAAACTCAATTCGCCCTTCACACGTCCCCGTGAATGTTTGCAACGAACCACTCTGAAGTTCGACCAATGCAATAACGCAGCGAAATCGGGCGCCACGCTTTTCGAGCGGCACGTCTTTCAGCAAACGCAACAGCTTCGCGTTATTATCCACGTCAGCCGAATTGCCAGCACCACCTGAATCCAACGCCGCAAATCGCGCCGAATGCACTCCCGGCGCTCCGCCCAACGCGTCCACTTCCAACCCGGAATCATCTGCCATGACGAAGTCCGGCTTTGCTCCGGCGAAAGTTTTAAGCCACGCGGCAATGCCCTCTGCTTTCTTTCGCGCATTGCCTTCAAACGTCTCCGCATCTTCTAAAATTTCCGGCGCACCGGAAATTTTCTCCAACGTTAGACAATCGAATCCTTCCCCCAGGATGGTTTGAATCTCGCCCACTTTATGGCGATTTCTCGTGGCAATCAGCAACTTCAGCATTAGAGAAATGAAAGCAAAACTGAACAACACTTCAATCTTTGAGCACCGCTCCGGAATTTCCTGAAATTTTCCGCGCGAGCACCTGATTGACACTCGTCGCCGCTCAGTGATAGTTATTTACCAGTTCACTAGCAGTTCCAACTCAAATTGGAAACGATGAGTCAGCGGCAACAAATCAGGCGAGACCGTTCCGTGCAACCCGCGGCAGCGTTCACCTTGATCGAATTACTCGTCGTCATTGCATTGATCGCCGTCCTTGCTGCGATGCTTCTCCCGGTTCTCAATCAGGCTCGCGCGCGCACTCAAGGTTTTCAATCAGTCAACAACACGCGACAACTCACGCTCGCGTGGTTTTTGTATTCCGACGACCACAATGGTCGTCTGCCATATAACCTCGGCGGCAAAGCAGGCGGAAAAGATCCTGCCAGAAAAACGAATCTCAACTGGGTCAACAACAACCTGACGTGGGGACTGGATTCGGACAACACCAACACCGCTGGATTGACGGAAGCCAGCCTCGGACCTTACGCAAATTTTTCCACTGCGATTTATCGTTGCCCCGGCGATCGCGTGCTCAGCGACATTCAACGCAAAGCCGGTTGGACACACCGCGTTCGCAGCTACTCGATGAACGCGATGATGGGTGACGCGGGCGAGTTATCTCCTGCCGAAGACAATCTGAACAATCCTTCCTACACCCAATTTTTCCGCACCACTGACATTCCGCGGCCTTCAGATATTTTCGTTTTTGTCGAAGAACATCCGGACAGCATCAACGACGGTTACTTCCTGAACAAATTCTATCTGCGTCACTGGATTGATTTGCCCGCTTCGGAACACGTCGGCGCCGCGCCGTTTGCTTTTGCTGACGGCCACGCTCTGATTCATCGCTGGGCCAGCCGCACCACGCAGCAGCCGTATCAACCCGATGCCGTCCCCTACCCGCTTTACGTCGCCAACGATACCGTTGACTTGAACTGGGTGCTGACGCGCACAAGCGTCAAGCTTCCGAAATAAACTTCCGCGCGGAGAAATCTCCATCCGTTAGAGCCGTTGCCGCAGAACCGCTTGGTTAAAGCCCGCCAGCAGATAAATCTTTCCACCTTCGCGCCAGCTCACCGTTTGCATTTCGCTGACCTCCGCAACGATCTTTTCTGCTTCGCGTAATTTGTCCTTCACGTTTTCTTCCGCGATGACAAACAGAAGCAGATCGCTCTTCAGCGCAGGATCAATTGTCTCGCTCGTGCGAAAACACACCATCGTGACCGGATTACCCTGCCATTGGAGAATGCCGCACCCGATGGTTTCCGTCGCTTCAAGCGCAGGTGGCAAAGTGAAATCTGCAATACATTGCCGCTCCGCGAGAAAACTGCGCACCGCCGTCAGACTGTTTGTTTCCAAATCCATTCCGTAAGCGCGCAAGGCCGTTTTCACCATCCGCTGACGATAACCGCTGAACGTCAAATCTTCCGTACTCGGAGCCGGTAAGAGTTGATAGAGGATTGAAGCCAACGCGCCGATAATCACCAAACACGCCAAAGCCCCGACTAAAATCCGCCGCATCGGTCGCGCCGGAGTAAATTCCACGCGACGCTCTGAGAGGATTTGTTCCCTCAATCCTTCCGGCACGCTGATTTCACGGAACTTCGCACGCAGCGCTTCCTGTCGCTCGCAATGTTCTTTCAACCACCGCTGCAACTCCGGTCGCTGACGCGCCACTTCCAGCGCCTCGGCCACTTCCGGATCCTGCGCATCGTCCGTCCACGGGCGATACGCGAGTAATGTCTCTTTAGCTTGTTCGTCAGTCACAATTCACAAACGTTTTCGCGTCGGGGGTAAATCTTTAGCCAACATTTTCTGCAATTGACCGATGCCACGGGAAATCCGCGACTTCACCGTGCCCATCGGTAAATCCAGAATTTCGGCAATCTCCTTGTACGAGCAATCCTGCAAATAAAACAACGCCACCGGCGCTTGATATGTCTCATCCACCCGCGCCAATGCTGCCAGCACCTGCGCCGTATCCAACCGGCTGATTTCGCGCGGTTGAATGACCGGCAGATCCAGTTCCACCGCGTCGATTTCCTGATGCGGAAAACGCGTCTGCCGTCGGCGGGATTCCAAAAACAGCCGATGCAACGTCGTAAAGAGCCATGTCTTCACTTTATCCCGCTCACGCAACTGATGGCCTTTCGTGGCCCAGACATAGAACGTCTGCTGCGTGAGATCGCATGCATCGGCCTCCGCCCGCGCCAGGCTGAAGGCAAACTGATACAACGGCTCATAATACTGAGCCACCAGGCCTTCAAAATCCCGTGCTGCTGCCATAGCGCCACATCACTGTTAGGAGGATTTCACGACAAATATGTTCCCACTACCACCGGCATAACTTGGCTC
>CALAYC010000260.1 GCA_937894935.1 uncultured Verrucomicrobiota bacterium | reverse complement strand
GGACACGGCCCCAGCGCTTTCAAGGCGGCGTAATGTTGCGGCGTGGCGTAGCCTTTGTGTTCGCCGAAGCCATAGCCGGGAAATTGTCGGTCGTATTCCAACATCAGACGATCGCGTGTGACCTTGGCGAGCACACTGGCGGCGGCGATGGAATAACTGCGGGCGTCGCCTTCCACGAGCGCAGTTTGCGGATAGGTCAACCATTTGATGCGCAGCCCGTCAACCAACACGTGCTCGGGGCGCGGTTGTAATTGGTCGAGCGCCTGATTCATCGCACGCCACGCGGCTTGACGAATATTGATGCGATCGATCATCTCGACGTCCACTGTGGCAATAGCGTGACGAACTTCCGGATGCGTGGTGATTAACTCGAAAAACTTTTCGCGCTGTTCGTGATCGAGTTGTTTGGAATCGTTCAAGCCGCGGAATTTTGATGGTAAACCGGATTCCAGCCATGAACGCGGGAAAACCACGGCGGCGGCGGTGACCGGTCCGGCCAAAGGACCGCAACCGGCTTCATCCACGCCCGCGACAAAGTTCAGGCCTTGTTGCCAAAGCTCGCGTTCGTGAGAGAGGCGATTCCAGTATTTCGCAGCCATGCGTTTTTAATGCATCTCGACATCACACGACCCGATGCCTTTGCGATAGTAATTGAATTGCACGTTCGGATGGTCGGCCAGCAGTGACATCGGGACAGCGGCGTCGGGAATTCGTTTCGCGATCATCAGACACGTGAGCCGTTGGCCGAACGGGTTGTCGTGATTGCCCGCATGCCAAATGGAGACTTTCTCCGCCTTCCAGGTTTCAACCGGTCCGACTGAAATCGCCTGTGTTGGCACGAGTGCAATGTTTCCACCTCCGGATGTTCGTGCATTTTGGGCCACCGTCAGCGGATGTAAATCAACCACGCGAGTTGCGAGTTGGCGATATTCCTCGGGGGAGGGCGGGCTGTCTTTGTATTTGCCTTCTCGCTTCGGCGGATCGTTGAAGGCCCAATGTTTTACATCCCCTTGGCCGCCTTGCATCACGGCGCAACGTACTCCGGCGTCCCAGCTTTTCCGATAGGCCGTCACGTCACCTTTCGGGAAATGCAGGTTTGTGTCTGGCATCACGAGTTCATTGCGGATGCGATTGAAACACATTTCGCGGTCGGCTTTTTCGAACGAGAGCGGGTGCGTGCCATCCACTTCCTTACCGTTGAGGAACCATTCGTCCATGCCCCAGAAATGCGCGGAGCGGAGGTTGAGGCCGAGTTCGTTCACGAGCCGTGCGACCAGGGGCAATTGCTCGGTTGGTCCAATTGGTCCGCAAATGCCGACCGGATTGTCCGGAGTGGATTGTTTCCACGCGGTAATGTATTCGAGCGCCTCGGCGAGATAAAAATCTTCGAGCGTGTCATACATCACGACCTTGAAGCCGGGTCGCGAGAGTTTGCACATTTGTTCCGGTGTGAGCGCGGCCGCATCGCGGATGAGGTCGTCGTCCAGCGTGGTGTAGTCCCACCAATCGGGCGAGATGGCGCTGAGTTTGCGGGGCATGGCTAGAATTCTTGGTTCAGATTGCGTTCGTAGGTTTTGTTAATCAGATAATTCTTCCCCAAGGCCTGGCGTAACGGATCCACTTCATTCGTGCTGAAGCCGTAATGCAAATGCCGTCGCCAGCCTTCGGCGAATTGGAATTTCTTCGAGAGCCTGCCGACGGTGCGCCCCATTTCATCCACTTTGTCGCCCAGCGAGTTCAAGCCCTGGGTGACGTCGAGCCAGTTTTGCTGGCTTTGGTGCTCAGCGAGGGCAGCGCGTTTCACGGCTTGCACGCTGGTGGTGTTCACGAACGCGCCGGGCATGACGAGCCGGCGCAATGGATCGCGCAAACTGTGAGGCATGCAATGGTAGATCGTGACGTCGTATTCGGAGGTGGCGCGCGGAGGAATCGAGCGGAAGTTTGGCATGGCGTGAGAAAACGCCGCCGATACCACCAGCCGACAAGTTTCCGTATGGTCTTCCATGTAATCCACCGGCGGATGCGTGAGAACCACCGTTGGTTTTACCTCGCGAATCACCGCTGCGAGCCGACGTAACGTCTTCAATTCGTAGAAAATTTCCAGGTCGTTGCAGAAACTTTCGTGGTAATGCGCGCCCAACACTGTCGCGGCGCGTTTGGCTTCGTCCCGACGGATGCGACGCGTTTTCCGGGCATCGTATTGCATGCTGCCGCAACAGCCGTTGCCGATGTTGAGGTAATGCGTCTCCCACCCGGCGCGTCGAAGCAGCACCAACGTGCCGGCCATGTAAAATTCAATGTCGTCCGGATGCGCGCCGATGGCGATGGCAACCTTTGGAACGGAGAGGGCGGAGGACGGCGGACGGAACGGTTTAGATATGCGCGTTCCGTCATCCACACTGACCTGCTTCCGATTCATCCGTGGGTGTTTCGCTTACAGCTTCACCGGCTTGCCGGTTGCGGCAGATTTGTCCGCGGCAAAAATAATTTCATGCGAGCGCGCGGCTTCCGCGAAATTCGTGTGCGGCATCTCTTTGCCGGCGGCTAATGCGTTGAAGAACGCTTCGAACTGCGTGGTGTAGGGATGATCCGCTACGTCACCGGAATCGAGCGTGTTCATGGCGAGCTGACTCCACTTGTGGCGGTTCGTCTTGAGTTTTTGTGAGTGGAATTTGTTATCGAGCAAACTGCCTTCGCTGCCGACGAGGTGGGTGTGGAAATAATACGGCTGGAGGCAATCCACAATGGCAGCGCATTTACCGATGCTGCCATTTTTGAACTTCAGAATGGTCACGCTGCTGGTCTGGTATTCGTAAGGCGCGAAAATTTTGCTCTTGGATTTCGTGTCATAGCTGGTGACTTCGACGACGTCGTTGCCCATGCAGAAGAGCAGGGCGTCGAGAGCGTGACAACCCGCGGTGAGCAGGGCGCTGCCGCCGGCGTCTTTGCGCGTGTTCCAACGGAATTGGCCATACCACGGTCCGATGCCGTGATAGTAATCCACTTCGCCGTAATGCAACGTGCCAAGCAGGCCTTGATCAATCACGGCCTTCGTGGCGATGAATTGACTGGAGTAACGGCACTCGAAGCAGACGCAGGTTTTAACTTTCGCTTTTTTGACGGCGGCTTCCATTTCGCGCAGGTCTTTGAGCGAGAGACAGAGCGGTTTCTCGATGATGATGTGTTTGCCGGCGCGCGCGGCTTTGATGAATTGCGCTTTGTGCTGTTGCGGATAACTGCAAATCGAGACGGCGTGGATGTCGGGATTCGCGAGCATCGCATCAAGATCATTGTAAGCGGTGATGTTGCCACCGTGTTTGGCGCTCAGTTCGGCGGAATCCAGTGGTCGCGACGAATAAACGGCTGTGACTTGGGCGAGAGGCGAAGCGTTAATGGCGGGAATGTGCGCGGAAGCAACCCAACCCTAACCGATGATACCAACGTTGTATTTTTTCATCTGCAAAAGCGAATGTATTTACGACATGGCACTGTTCGCGGGCGCAGTTGTCAAAACAAAAGGCAATGCGCACATGAATATGCGACGCAATTTTTCCTCAATCGATTCGGAGAAACTTCAGCGCGTCTTCCATGTCCGCAGGAATTGGCGCGGTGAAATTAATTTTTTTGCCGAGACGCGGGTGAACAAAACTCAACTTATGCGCGTGCAGCAAAACCCGCGGAGCTTCGTAGCGCGTTAATTCCGCCAGCTTGCGCGTCTGGCGTTGACCGTAAGTGGTGTCGCCGGCGACCGGAAATCCGAGGTGTTGAAAGTGAACGCGAATCTGGTGCGTGCGACCGGTGAACAATTCCGCTTCGACCAGTGTTGCGCCGTTCAAACGTTCGACGACGCGATAACCGGTGTGTGCTGCGCGACCTTCGTCATCATCACGCACGGCCATGCGTTTGCGATGGGTGGGATGACGAGCGATCGCGGCCCGGATGTTTCCTTCGTCGCGCGGGACGATGCCGCACACAATCGCGAGATAGATTTTTTCCACGCTTCGTCCCGCAAATTGCGCGGAAAGGGCGACGTGGGTTTCGTCGTTTTTGGCGACGACTAAGCAACCGCTGGTTTCCTTATCGAGACGATGAACGATGCCGGGGCGCGCGATGCCGCCGATACCGCTGAGTTCGCCCTGGCAATGATGGAGCAGGGCGTTGACGAGGGTGTGTTCCTCGTTGCCGGCGGCAGGATGCACAACAATTCCGGCAGGTTTGTTCAACACCAGCAACGCGGCATCTTCATAAAGAATGTCGAGCGGGATATCTTCCGGTTGGGCGGTGGCGGGTTTGGCTTCGGGAAATTCAACCCGCACAATTTCTCCGGCGCGCGGCGAGTGATTTGGCTTAACAGGTTGGCCGTTGACGGTGACGTGTCCTTGCACGATGAGCCGTTGCGCGGCGCTGCGGGATAAGGCGGAGAATTTTTCGCGCAGGAATGAATCGAATCGTTCGTCCGGGCGCGACCGGTCCACCGTGAAAGTTTCCGTGCGGTCAGCCGACATGTGAGATCAACTCGCGTTGGGAGCAGGCGGAGATTTGCGGGCGAGCCGAGCGGCTTTTTCGAGTCGCCAATTCACCCAGAAAATTAGAGCGACGCCGATGCAGATGCCGCTGTCGGCGACGTTGAACGCCGGGAAACCGACTTCGCCCCGCTCCGTGTTCACATAAAAGTAGAGGAAATCAATGACGTGTTGGCGGCTGGGAATCAATCGGTCTGTCAGATTACCGGCAATGCCGCCTAAAATAATTCCAAAAGCTGCCTGTCCGAGCGGGGTGCGGGTATCAAAATGTTTTCGCGCAAGAAACAAGGCCACGAGCGCTATTCCAGCGATGACCGCCAGAATGGTGTTGTTGCCGCGGAAGAGACTCCACGCTGCGCCGGTGTTGCCCCAGTGCACGAATTTGAAAAAACCGTCGATGATGACGCGTTCCTGGCCATGACCAAGGAATTGCAGGACAAGGAATTTCGTCAGTTGGTCGAAGACATAAAGCGCTATCGCCACCACGAGCAGGCGTCGGGTGGACGAGGCTGACGATGCGTTTTCGTTGCTCATCTTGGGCTTTGGGCCAAACGGGTGGCCAGATTGCCGCATCTAACGGGCTGAAATCCAGCGGAAAGAGCTATTGACTTCGACCGCTCATTTGATAACGTCTGCGTCCCTTTGACGGGATTGAAATGAAAACGTATTTGCCGAAAGTGAATTTGGATGAGCGCAAATGGCATGTGATCGATGCCGACGGCGCTGTGTTGGGCCGTTTGGCCGTGCAGATCGCTGATATTTTGCGCGGAAAAAACAAGCCGGTTTATACGCCTCACCTCGATGCGGGCGACTTTGTCGTCGTCATCAACGCCGAGAAAGTCAAAGTCACTGGCAAAAAAGAAACCGACAAGGAATACATGACCTATTCCGGTTGGAAGGGTGGCGAAAAGTATTACACCGTCGGGCAACTCCGCGCCAAGCAACCGGAGCAGCTTATCACCCGTGCCGTCAAAGGGATGGTTCCGAAAAATCGCCTCGGTCGCGTTTTGATGACCAAGCTGAAAGTGTTCAAAGGACCGAATCATCCGCACGCCGCGCAAAAGCCGGCGCCGCTCAAAGCTGCGAATTAATTTCAACGATCACCATCAACTTCGATATTTAGATGGCTACCAAGACTCCTGAATTCCTCGGCACCGGCCGCCGCAAAACCTCGGTTGCGCGCGTCCGCATCGCAAACGGCAGCGGCAAGATCACGATCAACGGCCGCGCCTTTGATAACTATTTCCCCGTCGAAACGCTTCGTACGACAGCGGCGCAGCCGTTGACCGTTACGGGCACGGCGGACAAGGTGGATGTAAAGGTCAATGTGTTCGGCGGTGGCCCGAGCGGTCAGGCTGGCGCAGTCAGCCACGGTATCGCCCGTGCGTTGCTCGAGTTCGACGCGAATCTTCGTCCGTCACTCAAGAGCCAGGGTTTGCTCACGCGTGATCCGCGTATGAAAGAGCGCAAGAAGTACGGTCAGCCCGGCGCGCGCAAGCGTTACCAGTTCAGCAAGCGTTAATTCGCAACCGGAGATTTGCAAAACCCCGCTGGCAACGCTGGCGGGGTTTTTGTTT
>CALAYC010000259.1 GCA_937894935.1 uncultured Verrucomicrobiota bacterium | reverse complement strand
CCGCGGTGCTGAGACTGAGATTGTCAAACGTGGCGATGCCGTTGTCGCCGGTCAGTTGTGATAACGTACCGTTGAGCGAACCGCTGCCGCTGGCGAGCGAAATGGTAATGGGCGCATTGGTCACAGGGACGTCGAGGACGTTTGTGGCAATGACGGTTACGGCGGGAGAAAGCGCCACGCCCACGCTGGCGTCAGTCGGTTGTTGAAGAAAATAAATTCCGGCGACGGCGTCGCTCGGACCGCCGACCGGTAACGACGTGGTGACGCTGAGCGATTGAATGCTGATCAGCGTTGGCGCGCTGTTGCCGGTGTCGCGCCAACCGATGGCGAGTGCGTCGAAACTGCTCGTGAGAAAGTTCCCGCCGCTGGCAGAAGCGCTCTGGCTGTGAAGTAACGTGCCGTTGGTGTTGATGCCAGAGTAGAGGCGGCTCTCGATTTGCAGCGAATTCGCGCTGCTGAGGGTGATGCGGAATGCGAGCGTGAATTGTGAACCCGCCGTCGCGGTGAGCGTGGAAGCCGCCGAGGCGAGATTGACATTGTTCTGATAACTCTGGCTGCCGCTGCCTTCGGTGATGAGGTCCTGATTGTTGCCGGTGGTGATGGTCTGCGCGGGCCGCACGGCGATGCGATGGTTGCCGCCGTTATAGGCGATGCGCGTGAGATAGCCCTGCCAACCTTGAACGCCGCCGGTGATGTCAGTTGTGCCGCTGACAGCAGTCGCGTTCATTCCTCCCGCGAACGGTGCTACGCCGCCGGAATTGTAGAGGCCAAAGCCCAATTGGCCGGATTGTGTCAGCAGACCGGACGAATTGATAAACGTGACGGTTAATTCGATGAAGTCGCCGGTTGCGGTCAGCGCAACGGGACTGGCGGAAAACAAGGCGTGCGTTTCAATGTGGCCGGAACTGGTGGTGGCGATGCCGAATTTGAAATCATTCGCGGAAAGAGTTGGTGCGGGACTCCAGTTTTTTGATGAGAACAGATGATACGCGGTGGAATTACCGGTCGGCGGTGCGGGCGTAAGGGAATTAAGACTGCTGCTGGAAAATTGATCCACCAATATCGCTCCCGCCCGCGACACGTTTGGTGCAGCGAGCGACAGCAGAGCGAACAGGGCGACAGCAAGACGGCAAAGTGGTAGGCGCATTACGACAGATTCAGGTGAACGCTGTTACTGATAGCAGAAGTGAACCGGAGAATCTTCCTGAATTCGTGCAAAGAAAGTTGGAAAATGTGCGCTCCTGCGGAAAAAAGCAGGGACGCAACTACAGTCGCCCGCGGCGGCATCAGAGATATCGGGAGCGCATGGTTATGTGTAAAAAATCCGCGTGCGACAGGCGTTGAACGCTGACACAGTTTTCCGGTGCGTATTACTGTTTTTGCCGTTGTCACCATAGCTCTTCTCGCTTTGACGCTGAGTTCAACTTTCGCTGCGGATAAACCCGATCGCTATCTCGCCGAGGCGCGCCGGATTTTGAAACAAGTGCCGCTGATTGACGGGCATAACGACGTGCCGTGGCAGTATCGGAGTCGCAAAACTGATTTCACCGGTATTGATCTGGAGCACGACACCGCCGGATTGAAACCCACGATGCACACGGATATTCCGCGATTACGCGCCGGTGGGGTGGGCGGACAATTCTGGTCGGTTTACGTGCCGACGCGAATTTCCGGACCGGAAGCCGTGCAGGCGACGCTGGAGCAGATTGATGTCGTGCATCGCATGTGTGAGCGCTATCCGCAGACGTTTGAAATCGCGCTCACGGCAGACGATGTCGTGCGCATTCATAAAAAGGGCCGTATCGCGTCGCTCATCGGCATGGAGGGTGGACATTCTATCAATAACTCGCTCGCAACGTTGCGCATGATGTATCAACTCGGCGCGCGTTATCTGACGTTGACGCACACGGCGAACACAGATTGGGCTGATGCGGCGGGCGATGAGCCGCGGCATCACGGATTAACGGACTTCGGCAAAGGCGTGGTGCGCGAGATGAATCGCCTTGGCATGCTCGTGGATTTGTCGCACGTGTCGGATGATGTGATGCGCGATGCATTGAAGGTGTCGAAAGCACCAGTGATTTTTTCGCACTCTTCGGCTCGCGCACTTTGCAATCATGTGCGCAATGTGCCGGATGATGTGTTGAAGCTGACCGCAGCAAACGGCGGCGTGGTGATGGTCTGCTTTTTACCGGCGTACGTGGTGGAACGGGATCGCGCTTACTTCGATCGGGTGCGGGCGGAGCGGGAGCGGTTGGCAGGAATTCATGGCGATGATCGAGCCGCTATCAATGCGGCGCTCGCCCGCTGGCGCGAGGCGAATCCAGATCCCAACGCGGCGACCCTGAACGATGTCGTGAATCACATTGATCACATCCGAAAGCTCATCGGCGTGGATCACATTGGAATCGGTTCGGACTTTGACGGATTCAGCGGCCCGCCACGCGGATTGGAAGATGTGTCGAAATACCCGGACCTATTGGCCGAATTGCTGCGACGCGGTTACACCAAGGAAGAAGTGAAAAAAATCGCCGGGCTGAATGTGCTCCGCGTGATGCGCACCGCCGAAAAAGTGGCGAAGGAGTGGAAGGAATAGTGATCAGACCGGGTTTTCTAAATTCGTAGCCGCCGAGGTAACGAGGTGGACGGTTGGAAAATTCCCAGAATTTTTGCCTTCTCACGTTGGCCGCTACAGCCCTGGCGGGATTTGGGAGACACTTTAGCAGTTTGATTCAATTTTGACGCCTTCCATGGGTTCTTCTACGGTGGAAACCTGTGCAACCGACAATTGAGCCAGATTCTTCCGCCACGCAGGCGCGCTTTATTCGCGATCAACTTCCGCCCGACGGACTTTTTGCGGGGCATCAATGGCGGGTTTCGCCGAAGCCGTTTTCGCTCGGCGAAAAACTGGCTAAAGAAATCGAATCACTCGGGCGTGTTCTGCTGCAATTCTATCGCGCCACGAATCTGCTCTATCGCAAAAGTGCGGAAGGCAAAATGCCGGAGTGGGTCGCCCGTTGGTTGGATCTCGGGAAGCCGGCCGAACTCATCGCGTTGCAACGGTCGCCCGCATTCAAAAACGAAGTTCCGCGTGTGATTCGTCCTGACCTGCTCATCACCGAAGACGGATTGCGCGTGACGGAACTGGATTCTGTTCCTGGTGGCATCGGATTGACCGCGTGGTTGAACCGGACTTACGCCGCTCTGAATCATCAATCCCCACCGATTCCTCCGCTCGGTGGCGCGACGGGAATGCTGCAAGGCTTCGAAAGCATCTTCGGCTCGGCTGAACACGTTCATGTCATTGTTTCGGATGAAGCGGCTACTTATCGTCCCGAAATGCACTGGCTCGCGGAGCAACTCGGTGCGCGTTTTGCCGTGCGCGATGCGAGTTACACCGGGTTCGCTGCGGGCGATGCGGTGTATCGCTTCTTCGAGTTGTTTGATTTGTCGAACGTGGCGAATGCGCAGCAGATTTTCGATCTCGCGGCGGAGAATAAAGTTCGTGTTACGCCGCCGCCGAAGCCGGTGTTCGAGGAAAAAATGCTGTTCGCGCTGCTGTGGAATCGCAATCTCCACGGCTTCTGGCGACAGGAACTCGGCGAAGCGTTTTTGAATCGCCTGAAGAAGCTCGTGCCGTACACGTGGATTGTCGATCCAACGCCGCTGCCGCCGCACGCAGCGATTCCGGAGCTGAATCTGACCGATTGGCAACAGCTCAAAGCGATGTCGCAAAAAGAACGCGATTTGATTTTGAAGGTGTCGGGTTTTTCAGAAAACGCCTGGGGCGCGCGCGGGGTGTTTCTGGGCAGCGACCTGTCGCATGAAGACTGGTCCAAAGCGGTGGATGCGGCGCTGGCGGATTTCGAGAAATCGCCACATGTGTTGCAGCGATTTCACAAACCGTCGCTCGTTGAGACGTCATGGTTTGATTTTGAGAAGAATGAAGTTGTCCCGATGAAAGGTCGGGCGCGGTTGTGTCCGTATTATTTTGTCGCTGGAGAAGGCGATGCCGCGCGACCGCAACTCGGCGGTGTGCTGGCGACGATTGTTCCGGCGGATAAAAAAATCGTTCACGGCATGACTGAAGCGGTATTAGCGCCGTGTTCCGCGTGAAAGTTTGAGAAAAATTATGAAGCTCCAAATTCAAGGCTCAAAGCAGCAGAGAAGTTCCAAGATTCAAATTTCAAATCGTAACTACGCTGCCGATGCGGCGATGCAAAAACGATTTATTGATGTTGGCGCTGGGAATTTCTCTGGAGCCTTGATGTTGGCGTTGGGAACTTTTTTACTCTTGGCTTTCTCCGTTCCGGCAACGGCGGCGTTTCACGCCGACAAGCTTGCCGAGATTGATACTGCTATCACGACGGCCATTGGCGAGGGCAAATGTCCGGGTGGTGTGTTCTGGTTGGAGCGAGGTAAGGACCGCTACTACAAAGCCTACGGGCGGCGCGCGGTTGTGCCGACGGAAGAAGCGATGACGGAAGATACAATCTTCGATGCTGCGTCGTTGACCAAAGTCATCGCTTGCACACCGGCGGTGATGTTGCTCGTGGAGCGAGGCAAATTGAATCTGGATGATACGGTGGCAAAATATCTGCCGGA
>CALAYC010000258.1 GCA_937894935.1 uncultured Verrucomicrobiota bacterium | reverse complement strand
AAAAATTCCGTCCAACGGTCGCCGTCGCACCTGAGCTGATTCGCAATCTATGGTTCGATACATTGGTCATGCGCAAACTCGGCGCGCAAGTCACCAGCAGCAGCGGAAATGGAAACGCCGCGATTGATGGCGATCCGAACACATTCTGGCTCGCCGGCGGACGCGGTCGTGGGGCGGACGGACGCACACATCCACACACCATGACGATTACCTTTACCAACGCCGTCGCAATGAACGGCCTCGTCATCATGAACCGCCAGAACGACCGTGATCATTTCGGTGACATTCGCGACTACACGATTGAACTCAGCGATGATGGCCAAGGTTGGCGTCAAGTCGTGGATGCAAAACTGCCTTCCACCTGGAAGCCACAGACGCTTCGCTTTGCGCAGACAGAAACCGCAACGCATCTGCGTTTAACCGCGAAGTCCGGTTATGGTAATGATGCCAGTGCCGCCTTGGCGGAGTTGGCCGTGTTGTACGCTGGACCGCCGTTGCCGGAAAATGTCAACCGCGTCGAATATCAACGTGTCCGCAGCACGTCGAGCGACGTGGATGAAGGACCGACCACACCGCCGTCGAGTAATCCATGAGCCGGGATTTCATCTTGCGCCCGATAACTCTGCCAGGAACAATCAACGCGTTTACCAGCCCGTTTTGTATCGCGACGTTCCTAATCAGATTCGAGAACTCGCAATGTGAAACGCTGGCAATCAGGCAACCGAATGAGGAAAGACGCTGCGGGGAATTCGGTTGGCCGTAATCGAAGTTCGTATCGCTGATCGCGGGTTTTCATGAAAACAAATGCATTGAGACGAATACTGCGCCCTCTGATGTCAGTAGTTTTACTGGCTGCTTCCACCTCATTGCGCGCGAATCAAACCGACGCGCCGGTGACGTTACGCGAGAGTGATCGCACCTATTTTCTCGATAACGGCATTCTCAGCGTTCGCATCGACAAACCGACCGGCGAAATTTTCTCGCTGAAATATCGCGGCTTGGAATTACTTGCTCAAACCAGCAGCGGCGGCGCGTTGGGCGGTTATTGGTCGAGCGTCGGTCGCGCGCGGGGCGGAAGTCGGAAATTCACCACCGTGCGAATTGATCCGCAAACCAACGGCGGTTCGCGCGTTGAAATTTCGTGCAGCTTTCATAATCCGGAAAACGCACCGAACGCGCCGTTGGATGTGGATGTGCGATACTCACTCGGCCGCGGGGAAAGTTGGATTTACACCTATCTCATATGGTCACATAAACGCGGTTATCCGCCCTTCAGCGTGGCGGAAGCGCGTTACGCCGCAAAGTTGAATCCCGAAGTGTTCGACTACATGACGATTGATAAAGATCGTCGCCGTCAAATGCCTACTGGCGCGGATTGGGATGCGGGCGCGCCATTGAATCTCAAGGAAGCGCGGCGGCTGACGACCGGTATTCACAAAGGTCACGTCGAACACAAATACGATTACGCCGCGCTCATCTACGATATTCCGGCTTACGGTTGGTCCAGCACCAAGCACAAAGTCGGTTTCTGGTTCATCAACCCGAGTTTTGAATACATGGCCGGCGGCCCCACCAAAGCCGAACTCACAGGACATCTCGATGTGAATCCGGGCGGCACGCCTACGTTGCTTAACATGTGGCACGGCAGTCATTACGGCGGCAGCTCGCTCGTCGTCGCCGAAGACGAAGAATGGACGAAAGTCATCGGACCGTTTGCGATTTATTGCAATGCCGCGGAATCACACGATGCGATGTGGCAGGACGCATTAAATCGGGCGTTCATGGAAATTGGCACGTGGCCGTACGCGTGGGTATCTGACCCGAACTATCCCAACGAAGCGCAACGCGGCTCCGTCAGCGGGCAGGTTCAGATTCGCGATCTGTTCGAACCGGATTTGCAGGTCAGCAATATCTGGATCGGCTTGACTGCACCGGACTACATCCCGCCGCGCATCGGGGGATTCGGTCGCGGCAACGCACCGCAAGGTGAATTCGGCAGCGCACCGTTTGCAGGAACGAATTCTTTCGCCACATTTCGCGGTGGTTTTCCGGCGGAAGTCGATTGGCAACGCGATGCGAAATATTATCAGTTTTGGATTAACGCGAATCCCAGCGGGAAATTTCTCATCCCGAACGTCCGCCCCGGCACCTACACGCTGCGCGTTATTGCTGATGGAGTCATTGGCGAACATGCCGTCACGAACATCGTCGTGAAACCCGGTGAATCGCGCCATCTCGGCCTGATTACCTGGACGCCGAAACGCTACGGTCACACGCTCTGGCAGATTGGCGTGCCTGACCGAACCGCGCGTGAATATCGCCACGGCGATCATTATTGGCAGTGGGGGCTTTATTTCCGCTACGCGCAGGAATTTCCGGATGACGTCAATTTCATCATCGGTGAAAGCGACTGGAGCAAAGATTGGAACTACGTCCAACCGCCGCGGCTGCTGACTGATAATCTTCCACCGGTCAGCGAAGCGGACGAGACGGAAGATCAACTCGCAGAATTCGTGCGCACTTCCGGGCGCGATGTGGATTCCACCGCGTGGCGCATTACGTTTGCATTGAATCAGCAGCCGAGTGGCCGCGCGACGCTGCGACTGGCGTTTTGCGGCACGCACGCGGGTTGCAAAGTGGAAGTTTTCGTGAACGACGAATCCGTTGGCGACACCGGTCTGTTACCTTCAACCAGTGCGATGCAACGAGACGGCATCCGCGCATATTGGGTCGAACGCCCCATCAGCTTCGACGCGCGCCTGCTACGGGAAGGCGTAAACGTCATTGTTTTGAAATCACACGCCAACACCTGGTCGCAAGGCGTGATGTATGACGTCGTGCGATTGGAACTCAATGAGTATTGAGCGCATTTGCTCCCGCTCTGACACGTTGGTTACACTCTGCGTGCGATGATCGAGTCCGCTCACGGCATCATTCTCCGCACGCGTCCACTGACGGAAACCAGTTTGATTGTAAACTGGTTGACGGCAGAGCATGGTCGCATCAGCACCGCTGCCAAAGGCGCGCGCCGTCCGAAATCGCCATACGCCGGCAAGCTCGATCTTTTTTACGAAGCTGAATTTACCTTCACGCGCAGTCGTAAATCGGAATTGCACGCCTTGCGCGAAGTTGGTCTGCCGGAAACGCACGCGACATTGCGACAGGAACTCGGGTGGTTACAACAAGCCGGTTACGTCGCAGCGTTGATTGAGCAAACCACCGAACGCGAAACACCGCTGCCTGGGATTTATGCGTTGCTGAAAGATTTCCTCGCCTATCTACCACAACAACTGCCGCAAGCGCGCACTGTTTACGCGTTTGAACTGAAGCTCCTCGATGAACTCGGCCTCCGCCCTGATTTGAGTGACTCAAAACTCAGCGCTCCGACCCAGGCATTGGTGAACGGTTTAACCGACACGCCGTGGCAGGAATTGAACACGTTGACCGCGAGCGCGGCACAAGCGCGAGAACTGCGTCAATTCCTGCATGGCTTTATGATTTTTCACCTCGGAAAAATCCCGGCGAATCGTCCGTAAATTGCAGTCACCGCCTTCTTGCTTCCCGGCGTAACGGCGTTATGCTGCCGCCCATGAAGCCCCTCTCGCTGCTCGTCGGCCTGACACTGCTTACCGGCATTTCCGCTCTCGCTGATTCTCCCTCGTTACCCGGCGTCGGCGCGACGATGGAAGCCATGATCGCGAAAAATGAAATCGCTGGAGCGGTCACGGTCGTCGTCACCAAAGATAAAACGTTGCATCTGGAAACCACCGGATTCGCTGATGTCGCCAGCAAACGTCCGATGGCGCATGACACACTGTTCTGGATCGCTTCGATGACAAAGCCGGTGACCGGCGTGGCGGTTCTGATGTTGCAGGATGAAGGAAAACTCAATGTCGCTGATCCAGTGGCGAAGTATTTGCCGGAGTTTGGCAATTTGAAAACGCCGTCCGGCAAACCCGCAAATTTAACCATCAGGCAAATCCTTACGCACACGTCCGGTTTGGGTGAAGCCGATCGCGAGGCGGCACGCAATGCCAAGACTCTTGCCGATCTTGTTCCGCTCTGGCTCGCCGCGCCGATGCAATTTGAACCGGGCGAAAGATGGCAATACTGCCAAAGCAGCATCAACGCCGCCGGACGCATTGTCGAAGTCGTCAGCGGCATGAGCTTCGATGCGTTTTTGCAACAGCGACTATTCGATCCGCTTGGAATGTCGAACACGACGTTTTATCCCACCACCGAACAACGCGCCCGTCTCGTCACTGCTTATGCGAAGAATCGCGAGAGCGGCGCGCTGGAAGCCGTTCCACCGCGTCCGGAATTCGGTCCGCGCGATCGTCCGCCGCAAGGCAACGGCGGACTCTATTCCACCGCGACCGATTACGCACGGTTCTGTCGAATGCTGCTCAATGGCGGTTCACTGGATGGACGGCGTTATCTGAGTGCGACGGCTTTGAAATATCTGTCCACGCCTCAAACCGGCGATATGCCGACGGGCTTTTTTCAGAGCAACGTCTGGGGCAATCGCGGTAAAAATTACGGCTGGGGAATCGGCACTTGCGTTCTACGCACTCCGCATGAAGGCGTCGCGGAAATGCTTTCGCCCGGCAGTTTCGGCCATGGCGGCGCCTGGGGCACGCAGGCGTGGATTGATCCTGTCCGGGGCGTTGCGTATGTGCTGATGGTGCAACGGGCGAATTTCCCGAACAGCGACGGCAGCGACGTGCGCCGCGAGTTTCAAAAAGCCGCAGCAAACGCGTTGCGCAAATGAATGAACCATGGAAAAAGCGGAACCATGTTTCCCCGCGACAACGCAGTTCAAGTGAAAGGCTCGCATGATAGTGAAATCCGATTCAGCGGGTCCTGGCTGTTGAAGCACATCTTGATTGCACTGGTGTTTCTCGTTCCTTCCCCTGCTCTTTTTGCTGCGCCTATGAATGAACACGTGATTCTGCTCCACGGGTTATGTCGCACGAGTAAGAGCATGGAGAAAATGGCCCACGCGTTGAGTGACGCCGGTTATCGCGTCTGGAACGTTGATTATCCGTCGCGAACCGACACGGTCGCAAACCTGAGCGAAGCCGTGCTCGCACCGGCAATTCGCGATTGCGAAAACGCTGGCGCGACTCGCATTCACTTTGTCGGTCACTCGCTCGGGGCCATTCTGATTCGCGAATATCTCAATCGTCATTCATTACCCCTCGCTGGTCGCGTCGTGATGCTGGGCCCGCCGAATCAAGGCAGCGAAGTCGTGGATTGCATCGGTTCGTGGCGTTTGTTTCAGGCCATTAACGGACCAGCCGGCAACGAACTCGGTACTTGCTCCGACGCAATGACTGAACCCAGCGCGCCACCCGGTGTAGATGTCGGAATCATCGCCGGAAATCGCACCATCAATTGGATCAACAGTTTCGTGATGATTCCGGGCAGCGACGATGGAAAAGTCTCTGTAGAACGGACGAAGTTAAAAGGTATGGCCGATCACATCGTGTTACGCACAGCACATCCGTTTCTGATGCGGAATCGAAAGGCGATCGAAGAAACGATCCACTTCCTGCGCGAAGGAAAGTTCCGATCGCAAAGTGCGAATCGCTCGAAGGTAACCGGCGCAACAAAGTGAAAACCTGATAACGTCCCCTACTTCAGTTCCGATCTTCTATTTTCCGATACAAAACTGACTGAACACTGCATCGAGCAGATCTTCGGTCGTCGTTTTACCGACGATTTCGCCAACCGCCGCAATGCCCTGGCGCAAATCCAAAGCCACGAACTCCAGCGACGCATTTCCGCGTAAAGCTTCCAAAGCCAGTCGCAAACTGCCACACGCGCGTTTCAACGCATCCTGATGCCGCGAATTAATCGCCACTTGCGAGTTGTCCGCGGAGATTCGGCCCGACCAGACAAGCGACTTAATCGTATCCTTGAGATGCTCGATGCCTGCGCCGGATTTACTGCAAACATCCACCTGCGGCACCATTTCGGATTTTGAGTTTCGGATTTTGGATTCAAAAACCAATCGAGTCGGCAGATCAATTTTGTTTCGAATAATGATGCGTTTTCGATCCACGAAATCGTGGAGCAGTTTTTCATCATCCGGATGCAGCGGCTCGCCGGCATCCAATACGTGAAGAATCAACTCGGCTTTTGCGAGCGACGCGCGACTACGTCGCACGCCTTCACTTTCGATTTCATCGGTGGCCTCGCGCAAGCCGGCCGTATCAATGAACACAACCGGAATCCCACGCACATTAGCGGTTTCTTCGATGGTATCGCGCGTCGTCCCGGGAACAGGCGAAACAATCGCGCGATCATGTCCGAGCAATTGATTGAGCAAACTGGATTTGCCGGCATTGGGACGACCGACAATTGCCGCGCGAATGCCGCGGCGCAGAATCTGCCCTTCATTCGCAGTGCGCAACAGTTCTTCGATGAACTCAATCGCGCGCACCATGCGTCCTTCCAGTTGCGTTTGCGTATCCGGCGCAATGTCTTCCTCCGGAAAATCAATGTGCGCCTCGATATGCGCGAGGGTGAGCATGAGTTCCTCGCGCAATTGATTGATCCGCTGCGAAAGTTTACCGGCGAGCTGTTCGTTGGCCGCAGTGAGCGCGAGTTCGGTGCGCGCGTGAATCAAATCCGCCACGGCCTCGGCTTGTGCGAGGTCGATGCGACCATTGAGAAACGCGCGTTGCGTAAATTCACCTGGTAATGCGGGGCGTGCGCCGCATTCCAACACGCGATCCAACACAGTTTTTGTCGAAAGCACGCCGCCGTGACAGGTGATTTCCACCACGTCTTCGCGCGTGAACGTACGTGGCGCACGCATCACGGCGCAAAGCACTTCATCCAGCTGCCGACCGTCGCGCATTACCTTGCCGTAATGAATCGTGTGACTTACGGCTTCGCTCGGTTTACACGACTTGGCTCCGCACGGCGTGAACACTCGATCCGCCACAGCAAGCGCACGCGGACCGGAAATGCGGATTACCGCAAGACCACCTTCGCCCAGCGGCGTGGCAATAGCGGCGATTGTGTCATCGAACATCGAGCAAGGTTACAGCGGGCGCGTTATCGCTGGCAAGCGGCACACCGGCTTCCATCATGTTTTTGCCTGATGTGACGGGACGGCGGTATCTGGTCCTTTGGTCTCTTGAAGCGTGACGAATTCCATTCCTTCTTCGGCGCGCACTTTTGCGCCGCATTCAATCGCATAAAGCCGCGTGAACTCAGCGCCGAATAACAAAATCTGCGCGGAATAATAAACCCACATCAGAATCACCACCAACGAACCGGCTGCACCATAAACCGACGCCACTGAACTGCGCCCCAGATACAGTCCCAACAGCCATTTGCCGAAGGCAAACAACACCGCCGTCAACAGCGCGCCAATCCAAACGTCATGCCATGCAATGTGCGCGTCCGGCATGATTTTGAAAATCATCGCAAACAGCAGTGTGACCACGCCGATCGAAATCACAAAGTTGACGACTTGCCAGAATACTTCCTGTCCCGGAATCCATTCGTTCAGATATTTCCCCAGTGCCACCAAAGCTGCACTAATAACGAGTGAAACCAGCAACAAGAATCCAATCGCCAGCACCATCGCGAAGGAAACCAATCGGATTCGGACAAAGCGCCGAATCGGACGTCCCGATTTGCCGCGCAAATTCCAAACGGTGTTCAGCGAATCCTGCAGTTGTACAAAGACCCCGGTCGCGCCGATGAACAATGTTCCCACTGCGATGATTGTTGCTCGGGTCGCAAGACCGGAATCTTTTCCCGCTACAACCACAGATTCCAACGCGCGCCCGCCTTCTTCGCCAACCAACTGTCGAAGTTCCGTGAACAACTGCTCGCGCGCCGCAACTTCGCCAAAGAAAAAACTCACGATCGCCAACACGATCACGAAAAGTGGCGCAATCGCAAAAATCGTATAGAACGCGAGCGCCGCTCCGAGCCGTGGCGCTTTATGTTCGCTCCACGATTTGAACGTTGCCTTGAGAAGACCGAAATATCGTTTGAGTCGCGCCATACATGATAACGAATAGTTCTCAGTCGCCAGCCGAAGACGTACCAGTTGAAGAACACCGTTGGCAAACCGGGCAACGAAGCGAAATCGCCCTTCACGTTCCTCGCTAAGTTGCAATTTGCAAGGGCGCGTATCTGAACCGCTGCAAAATGCTTTAGCAAAATCAGAGAAAACCAACGCGTGAGGGTTCACAACAACTTGGCACATCAACCGCTGAATCGTTCTTGTGGCACGTGCAATCTGGAAAGGCTCCATCAGCTTTGGTTTGATCAATATTCCCATCGCGCTGTTTCCGGCGACACAGCGGGAAGAACTGAAGTTCCGCCTGTTGCGCGCGAGTGATCTCAGTCCGGTGAATTACAAGCGAGTCGCCGAAGCGGACGGCAAAGAAGTGCCGTGGGAGCAAATCGTCAAAGGTTACGAATACGAGAAAGACAAGTTCATCGTGTTAAAGGAAGAGGATTTCAAACGCGTGGACATCGAGGCAACCCAGACGGTGGACATTCACGATTTCGTAAAATTGGAAGACATCAATCCGATTCACTTTCACAAGCCTTATTACATGGAGCCGCAGAAAGGCGGACAACGCGCCTACGTGCTGTTGCGTGATGCGTTGTCGGAAGCCGGCAAGGTCGGTATCGCCAAAGTCGTGATTAAAACCCGGGAACATCTCGCCGCCGTAAAACCGAACGGCGCGGGATTGATGCTGGAGTTAATGCATTTCGCGGATGAATTGATTGAACCGTCCGAATTGAAATTTCCCGGAAACGTAACCGTGCGCAAAGGCGAAATGAACATGGCGAAAGAGCTTATCAGCAAAATGACCACGAAATGGCAGCCGGAACGTTACACAGATGAATACAAGGAAGCGTTAATGAAAGTGATCGAAGTCAAGGTCCAAAAAGGCGAAACCGGTCCGCCGCGCACGAAGAAAACTCGTCGCGCTACCAACGTCATCGATCTGACCGACATTTTGCGAAAGAGCCTGAGCGAAGCCAAAGGCACGAAAACTAAAAAATCCGCCCGCAAATCAACCAGACATCGAAAGGCGGCTTGAACGAACCACCACAACATCGAAACGTTATGCACGAAAAATATCGAAATTGTATTGAAGCCTGCAACGAATGCGCTGCCGTATGTGAGCATTGCGCAACTGCGTGTTTGCGGGAAGACGAAGTCAAAATGATGGCGCGCTGTATTGCGCTGGACCGCGATTGTGCCCGTATCTGCTACACCGCCGCTGCGTTCATGGCGTCGGGATCGCAATTCGCTGACGACGTTTGCCGATTATGCGCCGAAGTCTGTCGCGCCTGTGGTGAGGAATGTCGTCAGCATCAGGTTGAACATTGCCAACGTTGCGCCAAGGCGTGTGAACGCTGCGTCGAGGAATGCGATCAGATGGTCGCTGCCAGGGTTTAATCCAGCGTCAACATTCAAATCACGGACCACCGCCCGCATCGTGCAGCACTGCCAGCTCGTTACGCTCGATTGATCCAATCGCTTGTATGCCTGCCAGCCTCAAAACTTATCAGACCAAGCGTAACTTCAAACAAACCCGAGAACCAACGGGACAGCGACTACGCTCATCACACAAGTCGCGTTCGTTGCATTTCGTAGTGCAGAAACATGATGCGACGCGCTTGCACTATGATTTTCGCCTGGAAATGGATGGCGTTCTCAAATCCTGGGCCGTGCCCAAAGGTGTTCCGCGCGATAAAGGCGAAAGCCGACTCGCCATGGAAGTAGAAGATCACCCCATCGAGTATGGAAAGTTTGAGGGAACGATTCCGCCCGGAAATTATGGTGCTGGCACGGTGCAATTGTGGGATCGCGGAAAATATGAGGTCGCTGGCAGCACGCCGACCGAGGCCTGGCGCAAAGGCAAACTTTCCCTCGTGCTTCACGGAAAAAAACTGGCAGGCCATTGGACGCTCGTGCGCACGCGCAACGATGACAGTGATAAAATCGCGTGGCTTCTGATTAAAACCGGCGAAAGCCTGCCACACATGTCCGCAACAAAACTCGATGTTTCCGTTTCCTCTGGCAAAACGCTTGCCGAACTTTCCAGGAG
>CALAYC010000257.1 GCA_937894935.1 uncultured Verrucomicrobiota bacterium | reverse complement strand
GTCGTGGCCGACAATCGCAAGCTGACGCGCGAGACGGTTGATTTCATGATTGAGCAAGCGCGTAAGACCGGAAGAAAACATAAGGCGATGCTCATTGTGGGAGATCTCGGTGACATTAATGCCGTCGGCCGTAAGGATGGATTTTACGATGCGGTGAAAGGTCAGGAATCCGTCGTAGAAGTTGTGGCGGAAGTTCCGTCGGAATGGAATCAGGAGAAAGCCCGCGCGGGAGTGGTCAACGCATTGCAGGCGCATCCGGATATTTCGTTTATCTTTTCGTCGTCGGATTTTCTCTTTCCTTCCGTAATCGCAGCGCTGAAGTCCGCGAACAAATATCATAAAGTGGGCGAGCCCGGTCACGTCATCCTCGGCGGATTTGACGGCGATGCGACGGCGTATCAGATGTTGGTGGATAATTACCTCGATGCTACCGGAGTGCAGGATGTGTACTTCGAAGCCGAACAATCCGTGCAGGCGCTGTTGGATCAATTGGCGAAGAAAGATGTGCCAACCATGATTCTCGATCCGGGGTTTGTCATTCATCAAGGCAATCTTCAGGAGAAAAAAGTCCGCATGTGGGGTGCGAACGTGAGCAAGTAGTGAAATGCTTTCTGCCGCATCAACCACTTCAACTCCTGCGCCACGGCGGATAAATGTCGTCAAACGCCTGTTCCTTTCCGAGTATCTCGTATTGGGATTGTGCGTGGTTTATTTTGCGGTATTCACACCGTTCACACCGGGCTTCGCTTCGTGGTCTAATCTGCAAACGATTCTCGCCTACTGCTTGCCGATTCTCGTCGTGTCAGTCGGATTGACGCTGGTGTTGATTGTTGGCGGTATTGATTTGTCGGTGACTTCCATCATCGCACTGGCGAGTGTGGTGGGCGGTAAAATTATGAGCGCCGATGAAGGTTGGCTTGCTGGCAGTGCGTGGGCCATTCCGGTCGGGCTGTTCGCGATGATGGCGATCAGTGCGGTAGTTGGAGCTGTAAACGGAGCCGCGATTACAATCGGCCGCATCCCTGCGGTCATTGCCACGCTCACGACGATGATGTTCGTCAGCGGTCTCGCCATCTGGTTCACGCTTTCCCGGAAGATTGGTGGGCTGCCGTCCGGCTTCGTGATGCTTGGGCAAAATCTTTGGATTGTCGCGGCGATTTCGGGTGCGGCGATTTTGTTGGCTCACGTTGCGCTGACCAAAACGTTGTACGGTAAATGGCTTTACGCCATCGGTCATAATCCTCGCGCCGCCATCGTTTCGGGTGTGCCGGTGGGGCGAGTGACTTTTTTTACTTACGTCTTCAGCGGATTATTTGCGGGAATCGCCGCCATTCTGTTTACTGCCGGATTAGAAACCGGAAATCCGGAAATGGCGCGCGACAACCTGCTGGATGTCGTCGGAGCAGTAGTCATCGGCGGAACGAGTCTTTACGGCGGAAAGGGACACGTCATCGGAACGGTGTTTGGCGTTCTGTTTCTTGCTCTGGTGGATAACAGCCTGAATCTGATCGGGCTTAACTTTTATACCATCGCCATGGTGAAGGGCGGGGTCATTCTCGCAGCGGCATTCACGGATGCGTTGCGAAACCGATTCATGGCCGGCGCATGATTGAGTTTGTCAACATCGAGAAAGGTTTCTTCGGCGTAAAAGTGCTGAAGGGCGTGAGCTTTGCCGTGAAGCCGGGCGAGACGGTCGGCCTCGTCGGTGAAAATGGCGCGGGCAAATCCACGTTGATGAATATTCTCGGCGGAAATCTCCAGCCTGACGCCGGCGAGATGCGATTGAACGGGCAACCGTACACGCCCAGATCACCACGTGATGCGGAACACGCGCGCATCGCATTCATTCACCAGGAGCTGAATCTTTTTGGAAATCTTTCCATCGCAGAGAACCTTTTTATCGGTGGTTTTCCGCGGTCTGCAACGTGGTTGCCGTTTATTGATCGGCGCAAAATTCGTGAACGGACCAGTGAACTGTTGCGCGAATTGCAGCTTCCGTACGGGCCGGACACGCTGGTGGAACGGCTTTCCGCTGGCGAACGACAATTGGTGGAAATCGCCAAAGCGCTCGCGATTGATGCAAAGCTTATCATCTTCGATGAACCGACCACATCGCTGACAGCGCGCGAAACGGAACGATTGTTCGCCATCATGGCGAAGCTGCGTGAGCGCGGCATCTCGATGATTTACATTTCGCACAGCCTGAGCGACGTGCTGAATTTGTGCGATGAGATCGTCGTGTTACGCGATGGCGCGGTTGTTGGAAACGCTCCGGCGTCCGAGTTGCCGATGGAACGCATGATTGCGTTGATGGTGGGACGCGAAATCACACAGTTGTTTCCGCGCCGTGACACCAAACCGGAGGAAGGCATCGCGCTTGATGTGCGCGGTGTATCTCAACCCAGTGTCGCTCGTAACATCACGTTTCAATTGCGTCGCGGCGAAGTTCTCGGCGTAGCCGGTTTGATGGGTTCGGGGCGCTCGGAATTGGCGCGAATTCTTTTCGGTCTCGATCCCTGTGCCGCCGGGGAGATTCGCCTGAATGGTCAACTTTTGAATGGTTTGTCGCCGCGCGAACGCATCCAACGCGGTCTCGCTTTTCTCACGGAAGATCGACGCATGGAAGGTTTGTGCATGGAAGCAGCGATTGCCGATAACGCCGCACTGGTCGCGTTGCCGCGTTTTGCGCGCGGCTTGTTTGGATTTGTCAGTGAAAAAAAATCGCGGGCGGCAGTTAGGAATATTCGCGAAGCGGTCAAACTGACTCCTTCAGCTCGCGATGCGCAGCCGGTGAAAACGTTGAGCGGCGGCAATCAACAAAAAGTTGTGTTGGCCAAATGGCTGTTGAATGAACCGAAGGTGTTCATCATTGATGAGCCGACGCGCGGGATTGATGTCGGCGCAAAGCATGAAGTTTATCGATTGATCAACGAACTCGCAGCGCGCGGGACCGGCGTGTTGGTGATTTCCTCAGAAGTGGAGGAACTGATCGGCATTTGTGACCGAATTCTGGTCATGCGGCGAGGAGAAATTCGCGACACGGTGGGGGCGTCTGAGTTTGATCGCGAACGCATCCTTCGCGCCGCGCTGCATGAGGGAGCTTCAGTATGACGACCACTGGCTCCAATCCAATCGGTCTGCGCCTGCTCAATCAGGCGTCGCTGATTCTTTTTGCCGTCGTCTTGATCATCTTCGGCGTGCTGTCGCCGGCGTTTTTTCAACCGACCAACGCGGTCAATATTCTGATTCAAACCTCGTCCACCGGCATTCTCGCGGTGGGTATGACGTTTGTGTTGTTGACCGCAGGCGTGGACCTGTCGGTCGGTTCAATCATGTTTGTGGCGGCGGCCGTGGGCGGAAAATTGATTTTAGGCGGTTGGTCGTTGTCCGCGACGCTTGTGGTCATGCTGGCGATCGGAGGATTGTACGGCGCTTTGAATGCGGTGTTTATTACGCGACTGGCAATCATGGCCTTCATCGTCACGTTGGCGACGCGTTATCTGGGACGAGGCTTCGGTTTGCGCCTCACGGAAACGCGAGCGATGAACCTGCCGGAAAGTTTTTATGAATTCGGCGCGGCGCGAATTCTCGGTTTGCCTCTGCCGGTGTTGATCTTTGCGATTGTGGTGGTGCTAGCGCACCTGACGCTGACCCGCACGCCGTTCGGGCGACAGATTTATGCGGTTGGTGCTGATCTCGACGCAGCTCGCAAAGCGGGTATCAATACGCGATGGATTCTGTTTTTGGTTTATGTGATATGCGGTTTCTGTGCCGCAGTGGCGGGCATTGTTGCGTTGTCGCAAGCGCCTGCGGTTTCACCGGGGTTCGGAAACAATCGCGAGTTTATGGCCATTGCGGCGGCGGTGTTGGGCGGCACGAGTCTGTTTGGCGGACGCGGCGCAGTTTTCCCCGGTACCGTGCTTGGCGCGGTGCTGATTCAGACAATTGATAATGGTTTAAACATTTTGAATGTGAATCCGTATCTCTATCCGCTCATCACCAGCGGCGTGATCTTCATCGCGGTGTTGCTGGATGCGATTCGGAATCGAACGTTGGAGCGATTGAATCGGCGGCGAATTTTTGTTGAAATGGCAGCCGATCAGTCAGCCGTTAAGAAATCGTTGTAAGCCTTCTACTGAAGGCTGCGAAACCAAGGAGTTATCTACGGAGGTTGTTTTATGAGGACTACAAGAACTGTGATTCAACAGACCGGTCAGACTGCGACTGGAATAATTACCTTAATTGCCCTGACACTGGGTTGTTTGCTGCTCGCAATCAACCCGGTCCATGCGGTTTCGTTGCGACCGGTTGATTTGCGAACGGAATATCGCGTCAATCCGCTCGGCATTGATGAGGCCAAACCACGGTTGACGTGGCGGGTCGAGTCGAAGGAACAAGGACAATTTCAAACGGCTTACCGCATTCTGGTGGCCAGTAGTCTCGCCAAGCTGGCGGCCGAGCAGGGCGACCTCTGGGACAGCGGAAAAGTTATCAGCGATGAGACTGTTAACATCAGTTATGAAGGACGTCCGCTCACGTCGCGGCAGGAATGTTTTTGGAAAGTTTGTGTCTGGGATAAAAACGGCAAAGCGAAGTGGAGCGAATCCGCTTTCTGGACGATGGGGTTGCTGCGGGCTGATGATTGGCGCGCCGAGTACATTTCATTTCGCGACACCACGCCGGTTTTCACCAACAAAGACAGTCTTTATCTTCCGCCGGCCCAGCAGTATCGCAAGGAATTCACCGTGGCCCGAAAAGTCCGGCGCGCGACGATTTACGCCACGGCGCTGGGAATTTATGAGCTTCACTTGAACGGGAAGCGCGTGAGCGACGAATACTTTGCTCCGGGTTGGACGGATTATCGCCAGCGCGCCTATTACCAGACTTACGATGTAACGAAGTTGGTGGCGTCAGGTGAAAATGCGATTGGCGCGTGGGTCGCTGATGGTTGGTATTCGGGCTATATCGGTTTCGGTCTGCTGACCAGCATCGGCACGGAAAAAATCGGTCGCTACACCTACGGCAAAACCCCGGCGCTGATGGCGCAACTTGAAATTGAATATTCGGATGGCACGCAGGAAACCATCGTGACGGACAAAACGTGGAAGGTCACAACCAACGGTCCGATTCGCGAGGCAGATTTCCTCATGGGCGAAATGCATGACGCGCGGTTGGAAATGGCCGGATGGACCCAAGTGGGATTCAATGACAAGAACTGGAATCAGGCGATTCTTGCGTCGGAGAACGGCAGCACGTTCGCGACATTCTATGAATGGCGAAATCCCGAAACGCCCGGTGCGAAAATTGAAGTGAAAGGGCGTCCGATTGATCTGGGCTTCAAGCGGCCGCCGAAACTCGAAGCGTTTCCTGGTGTGCCGGTGCGTGCGGTGGAGGAAATCAAACCGGTCTCTGTCACGGCTCCGACAAATGGCGTTTATATTTTCGATCTCGGACAAAACTTCGCCGGAGTCGTGCGACTCAAAGTGAAAGGACCGGCGGGGACAAAGATTCAATTGCGCTATGGTGAAATGTTGTATCCGGACGGTCAGTTGATGACGGAGAATCTTCGCACGGCGCGAGCGACGGATGTTTACATTTTGCGTGGTGATAAAGGCGGTGAGACGTGGACGCCGCGATTTACCTTTCACGGATTTCAGTATGTGGAAGTGACCGGTTACCCGGGGAAGCCGAAGCCGGATGCGATCACTGGAATCGTCCTGCAAAGCGACACTCCGCTGAGCAGCAACTTCGAATGTTCGGACCCGATTGCGAATCGGTTGTTCAAGAATGTTGTCTGGACGCAGCGCGCGAACTTTCTCGATTTGCCCACCGATTGTCCACAGCGCGACGAGCGCTTCGGCTGGACGGGGGACGCGCAGATTTACGTGAAGACCGCGACTTACAACGCGGACGTGGCGGCGTTTTTTACGAAATGGTTGCGGGAATTGATGGAATCGCAACGTCCGAGCGGCGCGTTTCCGGGGTACGCTCCGATGCCGTTCCAACATGTCTGGGACTTCGGCACGGCCTGGTGCGATGCGGGTATCATCTGTCCGTGGACCATCTGGCAAGCGTATGACGATACGCGCATTTTGGAACGTTGCTGGCCCAACATGGTCGCTTTTCTGGAATGGCGAAAGAAATCGAGTTCCAACTACCTCGGAGTAAAACACGGTAACGAGTGGGGCGATTGGCTGTCGATGGGAGAAAAAACGCCGATTGATTATATCGACACCTGTTACTTCGCGTACTCAACTCATTTGATGTCGCAGATGGCGGAGGCGTTGGGGAAAACGGCTGAAGCTGCGGAATACGCTGCTTTACATAAGAAAATCAAGGAAGCATTCACGAAGCATTATCTGAAGCCGGACGGTTCGCTCACTGTGGACACGCAAACCGCGTACGCGTTGGCGCTGTTCATGGATTTGATTCCAACGGAGTTGCGCCACCAGGCGGGGCAACGGCTCGCCGCGAAATTGCGCGATGGCGAAACGGCCACCAACTCCGGCATGACCACGGGCTTCCTCGGCACGCGTCCGTTGCTGCCGGTGTTGAGCAGCGTGGGGGAAAATGATTTGGCGGTGAAACATTTCCAGAGCCGGAAGTTCCCGTCGTGGGGTTACGAAGTCAGCCAGGGCGCGACGACGATCTGGGAGCGTTGGGATAGCTACACCAAGGAACATGGCTTCCAGGGGAACAACGGAAAACAAAACGCGCAGATGAATTCCTTTGCCCACTATTCCTTCGGTGCGGTCTGCGAATGGATGATTGAGAATCTGGCTGGAATTCGTCCGGCAAGTCCGGGTTTCAAAACCATTGTGATTCGTCCGCAGCCGCCGACGCCGGACAGCAATCGCGAGATTGCCCCGATTAACTGGGTGAAAGCGCACTACGATTCCGTTGCCGGGCGGATTGAAAGTCAATGGAAGCGTACAGCGACGAATTTCGAACTCGCAGTCACGATTCCAGCGAACACTTCAGCTGACGTTTATGTGTTGGCGAAAGGTCCGGAATCCATCCTCGTTGGAAAACAATCGTTGGCCAAGGCGCAAGGCGTGCGGTTCATCCGCATGGATGGCGACTATGCGATCTTGCGAGTCGAGTCCGGAAAATTCCACTTCAGTTCGGAAGTGGGAGCGACGCGATAATCGTCGAGGTGTTTGAATCGGAAAATTTGTAAACAAGACGTATGAAAAAACCACACTATCGAGTAATCGGACTCTTAACGGTCCTGATTGCGACCAGCAGTTATGCCCAGGAAAATTGGGTCAATTTATTCAACGGCAAAAATCTGGATGGCTGGGAACGACACAGCGGGGAGGCAAAATTTTATGTCGAAGACGGCTGCATCGTCGGGGAAGCAATCGAGACCAAGGCCAATACTTTTTTGTGTCCGAGCGGCACCTATTCAGATTTCGAACTGGAACTTGAATATCTGATTGATGCAGGACTGAATTCCGGCGTGCAGTTCCGCAGCGAACTGTTTGCCGAGCCGCGGAAAATCTATGTGGAAGGGCGCCGGCCGACCGTTCCGGCGGATCGTCTTCATGGCTATCAATGCGAGATCGACATGTCTCCGCGCATGTGGGCGGCGGGAGTCTATGACGAGGTGCGGCGCAATTGGCTTTATCCCGGAAAACTCGGCGGCAGTACCACCAATTTCAGCGAGCAAGGTCGCAGCATTGCCAAACCCGGTGAGTGGAATCAATTGCGCATCCGGTGCGTGGGCACTTCGATTCGGACCTGGCTCAATGGTGAATTGCGCACCGATATGAATGACGCGATGACGTTGGAAGGACGCATCGGTTTGCAAGTGCATGGCGTCAACAAAGACGGCGCTGGCAAGCGGGTCAGATTTCGCAACATCCGGTTGCGCGAAATTGCGGTAGCCCCGAATACCCTCACGCCGGAAGAGGAGCGCGCGGGTTGGGTGCTGTTGTGGAACGGTCGCGACAAAACCGGATGGCGGAGTGCGAAATCGAAAAACTTTCCGAAGGAGGGTTGGCGGATTCAGGACCAGGCGCTCACGGTGGTTGCGAATAATGGTGAGGAATCCGCTGCCGGAGGAGACATTATTACGCGAGAACGCTACGCGAATTTTGAATTGCTGTTGGAGTTTCGCATGACGCCTGGAGCCAACAGTGGCATCAAGATTTTTGCACAACCGGACCTGTCGCCGATTGACAAAGTGACCGGTCGTCCGACGCCGGTTGGATCGGCCATTGGTCTGGAGTTTCAAATTCTCGATGACGCAAATCATCCTGACGCGAAGCTGGGACGTGACGGAAATCGCACCTTGGGTTCGGTGTATGACTTGATTCCGGCACCGGCGGATAAGATTGTTAAACCGATGGGTGAGTGGAATCGGGCGCGGATTGTTTCGCAAGGCCAGCACGTGCAATTCTGGTTGAATGGTCAGTTGACGGCGGAATTCGATCGCAGCTCGGAAGCCTTCAAACAGTTGGTGGCCGAAAGCAAATACAAGAACATCGTCGGCTTTGGTGAGTGGAGTGAGGGCCACATTCTGCTCCAGGAACATGGCAGTCCGGTTTCCTTCCGTAATCTCAAACTTCGTAAACTTCCTTGAACTTGAATCCTGATCTCTTATGAAAAAACTAACACGTCGTTCCTTTATCAATACCGCAGTGGGCCTTTCCGCCGGACTGGCGCTGCCGGGAATGTTGGTTGGATGTCGTTCGCCGCGCTTTTCTGCCAACCGCCGCATTCAAATCGCGCAGATTGGATGTGGTCGAATGGGCCGTTCCGACATGATCTACACTATGCGTGAACCGTTGGCGCGGATTGTTGCGGTGTGTGACGTGGACACGAAGCGGTTGCTGGAAGGAAAGAAACTCGCAGAGAACCATTACACGGGTCGCGGCGAAAAGAACGTGAACGTCAAAGCGGTGACGGATTATCGCGAGTTGCTGAGTTCTCCGGAAATTGATGCGGTGATCATCAGCCTGCCGGATCATTCGCATGCTTACGTAGCGGTGGACGCCGCTCTCGCGCGGAAGCACATCTATATTCAAAAGCCGGTGACGTACTCAATCGGTGAAGCGATCGGGCTTCGGAAAGCCGTCGAGCACAGCAAAGTCATTTTGCAAACCGGCTCGCAACAGCGGTCGGAAACTCCTTGGAACAGTTTTCGCATTGCGAGTGAACTGGTTCGCAACGGTCGGATCGGACGGTTGCGTCGTGTCAAAATTGGAGTTGGACTCGATCGACCCTCAGGGCAAAAGCCCGCGCTTATGTCGGTGCCGCCGAACCTGGATTACGAACGTTGGCTCGGTCCGGCGCCGATGCAGGATTACATGGAAATACGCGTGCATCCGCAGAACAGTCTTTCGGGGCGACCCGGCTGGATCACCACGGAGGACTTCGGATTGGGCATGATTACGAACTGGGGCGCGCATCATCTGGATATTGCGCAATGGGCCATGGGCGAAGAACTCGGTGGGCCGTTGACCGCAGAAGGCGAAGCGAAGTTTTTCACTGACGACGCCTGGACGGTTCATGGCACTTATCACGTGGAAATGACGTATCCGGGCGGTGTCGAACTGGAGCTCGATAACAAACACGAAGTGGGAATTCACTTCGAAGGCGATGAAGGTTGGGTGTTCTGTAAGCGCGGTGCGGAACGAGTTACGGCGAGTGATCCGAATGAGCCGGACAGCAAAGATAAAGCTTTGCGGGTCAGCGATCCGAAGTTGCTCGCCCCGCTCGGCAGCAATGCCGTGGTCTGGATGCCCAGCAAATCGCATTACGGCAATTGGCTCGAAAGCATCGTCGCCAATCGTCAACCGATTGCGCCGATTCAGGAATCCGCTCGCACTGTGACGGCTTGCTGCGTCGGTTGGATCAGCATGAAATTGGGTCGCAAGGTCCGATGGAATCCGAAGACGGAACGTTTCATTGATGATGCGGCGGCTGATGCCTTGTTTGATCGTCCGGCTCGTCGTCCGGAATACGATTATGCGGTGCGCTTGAAGAAATTACGCATCGCTTAATTCTCGCGACGTGCGGTCAACAGCACGGAGGAATTGCCTTTGGATTAGAGCATTTAACATTGGGTAGATGCGCGATTTACATTGGTATGTTCCGATGTGCTGTTGACTTAAAGTGACGTCTTTTTAGCCTTAAGGTGTGCATCAATCCGTTGATTCAGAGCCACTCAAAAAGCTGCGCGAAATCGCCGGCAAACTGAATTTTCAGTCGCATCGCATCGCACACCAGTTGGATGCGAAGGGGCGACATGAATTGGATTTGCCGGCCGCGTTTCCATTTTCGATTACGCTTTTTGCCTTCCAGGCCGGGCGCATCACACAACGCCTGACCTGGCATGAACGGCTTGAGTTGTTGATTCCGTTGGACGGTCCTTTACGCGAACGCATGGGCGACCTCGTCGCGGAATTGAATCCGGGTGACGTTCTGGTGGTGGATCATCTGAAGCCGCATCAGGTGGTTGATACGCCCGGACTGAAAACCCGGGTGATCGTCATTTCGTTTTTGCAGGAGTGTGTTTTTACCCCGGGCTGTCCGCTGACGGATTATGCGTTTTTGCTTCCGTTCTTTAAAAAGGCCGAGAACGCTCCGCAGCTTTTGTCCGCTGCCTCGCCTCGCGCGAACGAAGCGCACAAAGCTTTGGCACATTTATTAGAGTGCTATTTTGATCAAGACGGTTTTCATCGGGAAGCTTCCTGCAAAGCGTGGTTGTTGGTTTTGCTCAACGTGTTGATTCAGGAATTCCGGGATTCCGCGCTCGGACGCGCTCAGTTGTTGCGCCGACAGGAACAGGCCGCGCGACTCAAACCGATTTTCGACTGGGCGCGGAAGAATTATGCCGATCGGATTTCTTTGGACGCGGCAGCGTCACTCTGCGGCATGAGCAAGGCCGTATTTGGGCGTGTGTTCAAAGAGGCTTCCGGGATGACTTTGGGGAGTTATCTGAATCACATCCGGATTGCTCAGGCGATTAAGTTGTTGGAGGAGACGAACGAATCCATTGCGGAGATTTCGATTCAGCTTGGCTTCAGTGATCAAAGTCATTTCTGTCGGCATTTCCATCGCAGTCTCGGACGTTCGCCTGGTCAATATCGAGCGAGCCTGATGAAAAAGCGGGGCGAACAATCCTGACGCGAACGGCAGAGGTCGAGCCGCTGATAGCGGCCAATCCGTTGCAGCTTTATTCTAAATCCTGACGCATTCGTTCAAGACACCGCACCGGTGTTTTTGTAAGAACACTGAATGAGCAATCCGTCTGTTTTAATCCTCGCGCTGTTGATGCCGATTGCCGTCAGTGCGGTCGAACTGATCAAGCCGTTACGCATTTCTGACAAGGGGACGCCGGACTATGTGCAGGTGGAAGGCGTTGAAGCCGGTCCTTTCAATCCGCAATTTTGGGAGACGAATGCGCCGTACCTGGTGCCGGACATTCGCTTTCCGTTGCTCACGCCACTGGAAGGTAAATACCGAAATATCTATGCGCCCTCCGCAGTAGAAACCCCCACGGGATACCGATTGTTTTATGGCGCGTGGGATGGCGTACCAAACGGTAAAGACCGGCTCTACAGTTTGGGCACGGACGCGAATTTCCAAACGATGACTGACCGGCGCACCATCGTGGTGCCGGGAACTTACGAACATATCTGCAACGTCAACGCCGTCCGCCTGGAGAATGGTTCGTTTATCATGCTGGGAACGCTGTTTCCCACCACAAACAATTTGAACAAACCGGCATTTTTTCAAAGCGACACCACCGGCACGAATTGGAATGGCCGGATAGGAGAACCCTATACGGTTACCGATGCGGATATTGTCACGATCAACGGTTACAGCGCGAATTCCGACATCAACGGGATGAATGTCATTCTGCCGGAAGATGGAGTGTATCGGCTTTATTTTGGTGACTTCAAAAATTTTGCCGGGGTTCAGCGCGCGACCAGTTCCGATGGCAAGCATTACACCTACGAAGCGTTGGTGTTGCCTGGTCGGTATGCCGTGAATGACATCAAAACTTTTCAGGTCGGCACGACGAAATATTATCTGATGGGATTGCACATGAACCGATCCCAACTCTGGTTTGCGCTCTCTACAAATGGACTCCGGTTTGATACTCCGATCACGTTGTTGACCAGTCAGAATGAGTCTGACCGTTTTATCGTGGCGCAAGGATGGGTAGTGCGTGGTGCTCCGTCGGATCCGAACCGGAAGTTGGTGGGGGTACTTTACGGAGCCGGGGCGACGAGCCTGCTCAATGAAAACCGGATCTTCGCCCGTTGGTTTCAGAAGAAAGCGGTGTTTGTTTCTGAGGATGGAACACGTTACTCAGGCGACAGCGCGCATGGCCCGGATCGGCAGCTGCTGAAAATTCCTGCTGGTAACCGCAAGGGACACTTCGAACTCTACGCGGAAGATCAGACCACATTAATCGGTCGGTCTGCGCCTTTAACAATCAATTCGGGACAAACCTATCGATTGCTTCGGGAGCCGTAAGCTGTGCTTCTTGTTCGTTGAAACGTAGTTTTGAGGATTGAGGTAAATCTTGAATTATCACGGCCACACGAAGCGGTAAAATTTCATTGCGGACATGCTATCATCGTACTGTAACCGCCCATTTCCGGCGGCGGTGATGGTAGCGAGATCCATCCAGTCAGTAAGATTTGTCGAGCACTGGAGTCGATAGGAGTGATTCGGGAGGCCTTGAAAATCCAAGTGGAAGCGATTGTCGGGCAATAACTGTCCGACGGTGATTTCAGGCTTTATTACGTTTACCGACACAACACCGGTAGCCTGTCCTCCCTTACCATCACTGACGAGGTAGGTAAAAGATGCTGGTCCGCTCACGCCTGGGGTTGGAGTGTAGAGCAGGGAATCAGTGGCGGTGAGAGTGACGGCAGCGGTGTTCTCGCCCGGAGTCAGTGCGGTTATGGTGAGTGGATCACCTTCGGGATCGGAGTCATTCATCAACAGGTTCGATAGATCCAAAGTGGTGGTGCTGTTCCAGTACACATAAATGGTATCGGGCGCGGCGATTGGCGGATCATTGACCGCTTGGACGGTGATAAGAAATGTCTTTGGAGGCGAGGTATCCTGTCCACCATCGGCAGTGCCTCCGTCATCGCGAGCCCAAATAGTGACGGTTGCAATCCCGTTGGCGTTTGTTGCTGGCGTGAAGGTGAGGGTGCCGTTGGTTGACACGGCGGGCTGAACGGAAAAAAGAGCGTTGTTGTTGTTGGAACAGATAAAGCTGACCTGTTGCCAGGATTCATACGACGGACCAGCCTTGATGGCGGTGGCCCAGAAGGCAATCGAGCGCGGACCGGAATCTTCCAGCACCGTCTGATTAATGCCTGTGTTAAAACTCGGCGCTTCGTTGCGAGTGGGCCAATGCGGCAGGAGGCACACGTTGGCAAAAACAACGGTGTTGTCGCCCGGAGTCGGATTCAGTAGTTGAATCGTCGGATTGCCGACGAGCGTCTCTGGAGTGGTGAACGTCTTCTTAACGCGAACGAACCAGGCATTATCTGCCGCTACATTCTCGGTGGTAAAATACGTCTGCGCCTCGTCAGTGATCTGGACCTGATAGCTGACCGTATTGCTGCTCCGTGCGGCAACTTCGTAATCCAATACATAGGTGGTGTTAGGGCGTAAGGTCAGAGACTGACGCAAACCATTCGTCCCGCCTTGAATAAATGCGTAGGTGCGACCGCCCGGATTTGTCGGACCAAAGACATTGGCGGAGGCAAAACTTACTCCTGTGCCATTCAAGCCGACGCCTCCGTCATTAATATTTTCCCAATCTGTGATGATGGCTGGATTGTCCGGACTGGCGGAGGACGTGTAGCCGGGCCAGTTCGTAAAGCTCGCAGCATTGACGGTGAAGTTGCCGTTGCGAATCAGGTTCTCCATGGACAAACCCGCTATGGGCGACGAAGAGATGGCTGCCAGATCAACATAATCGCCAGCGTCGCCGCGGATCGCCGGATCAAAGCGCAGTTGCGTAATCAAGCCGTGATAATAGCGATTGGAACTCATGTTGAGTTCATAAGTGTGAAACTGGCCGTCGGGAATAACCGGAAACGAGACGCTGGCAGATTCGGTCATCACGCCGGAATTGTTGGTTTCCCAATAAAGCTGTCCGGTGGCACGTCCGGCGGGATTGGCGATACTGTAGGCAGCGCGAATGTAAATTTTCGGCACGTTGGTCGCGTAAAAAGCGGTGAGGGGTGAGAGCATCATGGGATTGCTGCTGGCGAGCTTTACCCGCACCCGATTATCGGTCAGTGGCCAACCGGTATCGGAAATGTTCGGATAGCTCCAATGCTGTCGGTCCGTCTGGAAACTGAAATCGCAATCCGGGCGGTAGCGTTGCGCGTAAACCCAATTGCGAATTTCAGTCAAGGTGCCGAGAATAAGTTGATAGCTGTAGGTATAGGTAATGTTGCCGTCGAGTATCTCGGTGTGTAACGGCGTCATGTAACCGGTCGAACTGCTGTTTGGTCCGCCGCTGCCCGGGTTGCCGGCAAAACCACCGGCGAACAATACGGTGCCCGGATGATAAACTCCCAGTCCCCAGTTGTTGGCATCGAGTAATGCCGCCCAATTTTCGGTGGCGCGCCAGTAAACCCACGGCGGCGGAGTAGTGGGGAAATTGGTGATGGCATCTCCCGTGAACGGGGCTAGGCCGGCATAACTGACCAGGCGATACAACCGGCCAATGGTATATACCGCCGGCAGTTCCTGATGGCGCGCCGGATATTGATTCGTGTCGGCGCGCAGGTTGATCAATCGGTTGCTCACGGTGACGACGTTTCCGGCGAGCGAAATCCAGGATTCAAAGGTGCAATCACCCGGCACATTTTTGAGCGCCCACTGCATGGGCACACATTTTACATAGAGCATCTGACCGGTGTTGGTGTGCGCGAGGATTTGGGAAGGATTGCCGTACACATCTCCGGTCTGGATGGGATTCCACGGCCAATTGGGCCAGTTGGGATGCATGTTGTTACTGGGGTTGTAAGGCTGCGGACCGGCATAATAGGATTGCTGGATTTGTCGCCCCAGATCGTAATTGTTGATGAGGTTGTCGCTCGTTCCGGATTTTGACAGGTAGGTGATGGAGCCGCCTTTGCCCAGATCAACGCCAATTCTCACCGTGCCGTTATCAAGATAACTGAAGGGAGCAGCTTGACCCGGAAAAGAAAACCGGACGATTCCAAGCGCCAGCGCTATGACCAAACCGATCCGTCGCGTCGTTGGCGTGGCAGCAAGTTGTGACCGATTACGAAAGCGAGCGACAAAATTTACGAACCGAACCCGTATTGTTTTGAAAAGACTGAGATGGGACATGCATAACGTATAGATGATTTGGTTTCATAGCGTCTTGAATGAAAGCGTCGCAATTTGGAATCGACGCGTCTTTTGAACAGGGCGAAGGTTCTGGCTTTTACAGTTGCTGTTGTCGGGACGGGGAGTCCGGAATCTCAGACCCAGGAAAGCTGCTAAAGGAGCACTGGAAAAAGTGGCGGAGAGAGGGGGATTCGAACCCCCGGTAGTGTTTAGCTACTCACGCTTTCCAGGCGTGCGCCTTAAACCACTCAGCCATCTCTCCGCCGAGCCCGCAAACTGTGAATCCTTGGCGGCGGTCGGGCAATCTTTTTCTCTCGGGTGATTGCTCTTACTGACATCAGGTTTTGTAGTTTGTAACAATTTGCTGAAGAAGATTGAGGCTGATTTTTCGCGCCTGATTTTGTCCAATTGCAACGGTTTATCCCGTGAGGCCGCGATGGCAATCAGCAGTGCTGATTTTGCTGAAAAAACTAGTTGCGGGCGAAATCGGCTTTGCTACTCTCTGTGCTCCGTTTCTCTGGCGGTCATTGGGTTCCAGAGCGGAAAGATTTTTAAGCATGCCGACAATCAATCAATTGGTCCGCAAGGGCCGCACGAAAATCAAGTATCAGTCCAAGTCTCCGGCTTTGGAAAATTCGCCGTTCCGTCGCGGCGTCTGCATCCAGGTCATGACCCGCACTCCGAAGAAGCCGAACTCGGCGATGCGGAAAGTTGCCAAGGTGCGCTTGACCAACGGTTACGAAGTCATCGCCTACATTCCGGACGAAGGCCATAACCTGCAGGAGCACTCGATTGTGTTGGTGCGGGGTGGTCGTGTGAAAGATTTGCCGGGCGTGCGGTATCACATTGTGCGTGGCACGTTGGACGCCGCTGGCGTGGAGAAGCGCCGCGTGAGCCGGTCGAAGTACGGCGTGAAACGTCCGAAGGAAGCCAAAGCGGCCGCAAAGTAAGATTTTAACGATTTAACGAACGCAATTCCATGTCACGTCGTCGTCAAGCAACTAAACGCCCTCTGGCGGAAGATGGTAAATACAAGAGCACGCTGGTGTCGCGGTTGGTGAATACCGTGATGGTCTCCGGCAAGAAGAGCACCGCGCAGCGCATCGTTTACGGTGCGTTTGATCAGCTTTCAGAGAAGAATCCGGCGAGCAACCCGGTGGAAATTTTGCAGCGCGCCGTGGACAACGCGAAGCCGCGCATTGAAACCAAAGCCCGCCGCGTCGGTGGCGCGACTTATCAAGTGCCGTTGGAAGTTCCGGCGGATCGTCAGGCTGCGTTGGCCTTGCGCTGGATTGTTGATTTTGCGGATGCCCGGAAAGGGGTTCCGATGAGCAAAGCGTTGGCCGCTGAAATCATGGAAGCCTATCAAGGGCAGGGTGGAGCGATTCGTAAGCGCGATGACGTTCACAAGATGGCGCAAGCGAATAAGGCTTTTGCCCACTTCCGCTGGTAGTATTCAACCTTTAACACGCCCCGGAAGCCACAAGCTCCGGGCGTTTTTTTTACCGACATTGTTTTGAAATTATGACCGCACCTGCAACATCGCCGAACTCGCCGAATCGCGAGTACACGCTTGAACGCACCCGTAACATCGGTATTGCCGCTCACATTGACGCCGGCAAAACCACGACCACGGAACGTATTCTTTTCTACACCGGGCTCATCCACAAAATCGGTGACGTCGATGACGGCAACACCGTGACGGACTGGATGGAGCAGGAAAAAGAGCGCGGCATCACGATTACCTCAGCCGCCGTGACTTGCTTCTGGAAACAGAAGAAGGAAGAAGGTTTGTACAAAGCTTTCACCGAAATTCCCCATCGCATCAACATCATTGACACTCCTGGTCACGTGGATTTCACGGCGGAAGTGGAGCGCTCCATGCGCGTGTTGGACGGTGCGGTCGCCGTGTTCTGCGGTGTCGCTGGCGTTCAGCCGCAATCGGAAACCGTCTGGCGGCAGGCGACCAAGTACAAAGTTCCGCGTATTGCGTTCGTTAACAAGATGGACCGCACGGGCGCGAATTTTGAAAACGCTCTCAACGACATGCGCACCAAGTTGAAGGCGTATGCGTATCCGATCATGTTGCCGATCGGCGCTGAAGATAAGTTCGAAGGCGTGATCGACGTCGTGAACCAGAAGGCGATTGTCTGGGGGCCGGGCGATGTTGCCAATGAAGGTCTGAAGTATGACATCAAGGATCTCGCGCCGGAGCAGCAGGAACGCGCGAAGGCGGCGTTGGCGGAATTGATTGATGCGGTTTCGAACAAGGACGACACCATTGCGGAAATGGTGCTCGAAGAGAAACCGATTGATCCGGCGTCGCTCAAAGCGGCGATCCGTCGCCTGACCTGCAAAATTGAACTGATTCCGGTGCTGTGCGGTTCAGCCTTCAAGAAGAAGGGCGTGCAAGTGCTCGTGGACGCGGTGATTGATTATCTGCCGAGTCCGCTGGACATTCCGCCGGCGCAAGGTACTGAGCCGGGCACTGAAAATGTCGTCGAAGTCAAGACGGACGATAACGGCAAGTTCTGCTCGTTGGCGTTCAAGCTCTGGACGGATCCGTATGCCGGCAAGCTGGTGTTCTTCCGGGTTTACTCCGGCAGCATCGGTAAGGGTGATTCCATTTACAATCCGCGCACGCGCAAACGTGAGCGCGTGAGCCGTCTGATGGTTATTCAAGGCAGCGAACGTAAAGACGTTGAACGTGTGTATTCAGGCGACATCGCAGCGCTGGTCGGCTTGCGCAACATCACGACGGGCGACACGCTGTGCGATGAGTCGTTCGATGTGACGCTCGAACCGCCGACGTTCCCTGAGCCGGTTATCAGCATGGCGATTGAACCGAAGACGAAGGCCGATCGCGATAAGATGTCTGAAGGTTTGCAACGATTGGCAGAAGAAGATCCGACGTTCCGTTGCTTCACCAACGAGGAAACGGGCCAGCTCATCATCGCGGGTATGGGTGAGCTGCACCTGGAAATTATTCGTGATCGGTTGATGCGCGAATTCAAGGTGGAAGCCAATGCCGGTGCGCCGCAGATTGCGTATCGCGAAACGCTCACCAAGCCGGCTGATGGCGAAGGCAAATTCATCCGCCAATCCGGTGGTCGCGGTCAATACGGTCATGCAATCATCAAGATTGAACCGAACGAACGCGGTAAGGGCGTTGAGATTGAAAACAAGATTGTCGGTGGAACGATTCCGAAGGAGTACGTTCCGGCGGTAATCGATGGAATTGAAGAAGCCATTAAAGGTGGCGTGTATGCCGGCTATCAGGTCATTGACGTGAAAGTGCAGATCGTGGACGGCTCGTTCCACGAAGTGGACTCGAACGAACTGGCGTTCAAGATGGCGGGTATTTTCGCGATGAAAGATGCGTTCAAGAAAGGTGGTCCGATTCTGCTTGAGCCGATCATGAAAGTGGAAGTCACCACGCCGGACGAATATCAGGGCGATCTGCTCGGTGATATCAATCGTCGTCGTGGCGTGATCAACGGTATCGAAGCCAAGCAGGGGCAGACCGTGTTGAACGCGCAGGTGCCGCTGGCCGAAATGTTCGGTTACGCGACGGCCATCCGCTCGTTGTCGAAGGGCCGTGCGTCCTACTCGATGGAGCCGCTGACGTTCGAGCAGGTGCCGAACAGCATTGCCGAGAAGATTCTCGATGCGGCGAAGGCGAAACCCGCCGCGCGCAGCTAGTTTTAAAGAACTGATGATTCACAAAGGCCGCGTAAAACGCGGCCTTTTTTGTCCGCTAAAACCCGTAACCAAACCATGAATCGCGTTCAATACGCTTGCCATTGGCGGCTGTTTTCCTAGATTGAGCGCTCCTTTAATCAAATTATGGACTTAAGTTTTCTACCCGCCGTTTTGGCTCAGGGCACGCCACCACAAGGTCAGCCGCAAGCCTGGACTATGTTGCCGATGCTCGTGCTGATGGTTGTCATGATCGGCTTCATGTTCTTTTCGCAATCCAAGAAGGCGAAGCAGCACGCGGCCATGCTCAAGACGATCAAGACTGGTGACAAAATTATGACCTCCAGTGGTATCGTCGGCATCGTGGTTTCTGTCCGCGACAATACCCTGACCGTGCGTTCGGCGGATGCGAAACTGGAAATCATCAAATCTGCGGTGGCCGAAATCACCGAGCGCGGCAGTGACAAGGGCGACAGCAAAAGCGAATCCTGATATCTTCCCATGATCCGAAATAATTTCTGGCGTCTGACCATCGTCGTACTGGTTTTGCTGTGGTCGCTGTTTGAAGCGTATCCGCCGGTATCCGGCGATTTGATCGAACATTTCGAGAAACGCGCGCAGGTCGTACCGGGCGACACGACGATTTCCAACATTGTTCATCAGGCGCGGGAATTATCAGCGGGCAATCGCGACAAAGCGTATTCCAGTCTGGAAACGGCGATCGGGACCAACAACATCGTCCCGTATTTCGCGATGGGGTCGGAGAATCAGGCGCAGCCGACGAAGTATATTTTGGATCGCTTGTATCGCGAGGTCGCTGGAAAGATCAAAAAGGGTATCGACCTGGCGGGTGGCACGTCGTTCCTCGTAGAGATGGATGTGTCCAAGTTGGCGGACACGAATGAAGTTTCAGGCGCGTTGTCGCAGGCGGTGGAAGTAATCCGCAAACGCGTGGATCGTTTCGGCGTGGCTGAACCGATCATTCAGCCGGCGGGTGATAATCGGATTTTAATTCAGTTACCGGGTCTTTCGGAAGCAGACCGTAATCGCGCAATTACCAATTTGCAAAAGCCGGCGTTTCTGGAATTCCGTCTCGTGCATGAGCGTTCGGAAGAATTGTTGGCGTCAGGAACCGTGCCGCCGGGTTATGAAGAGTTGCGACGGGAAGAGCGCGTTCCGAACTCCAACCAGCCTCGCGTGGAGCGGGTGGTAGTGAAGCGCAAGGGTGAACCCGGTCTGGTGGGCAGCATCGTCAAGCAGGCGGTTGCGACTCGTGGAAATTTCGGCGGACTGGAAATTCATTTTCAACTGACACCCGAAGGCGCGGAACGGTTTGGTCAGGTAACGAGTGAAAATATCGGACGACGACTGGCGATTGTTCTGGACGGACAGTTGTATTCCGCGCCGGTCATCAACAGCGCAATCATGACCGGCAGTGGTAGCATCACCGGAAATTTTGATCTGGCGTCAGCGCGCGAACTCGCGGGCGTGTTGGAAAATCCGCTCCGGGCGCCGCTCAAAGTCATTTACTCCAATAACATTGATCCGACATTGGGTGCGGACACCATTCGCAGCGGTATCAAAGCTTCCATCTGGGGCGTGCTGTTGGTGGTCGTGTTCATGATGGTTTATTACCTGTTGGCTGGAATCGTTGCCAACATCGCCTTGCTCTGCAACGTCATCATTGTGGTCGGAGTGATGTGCGCCATTGGAGCCACGTTCACGATGCCAGGCATCGCGGGTCTCGTGTTGAGCGTTGGTATGGCGGTGGACGCGAACGTGCTGATTTATGAACGCATTCGCGAAGAACGGGCCAAGGGTAAATCGCTCAAAGGTGCGATTTCCGCCGGTTACGACCGGGCATTCGGGACGATTTTCGACTCGCACTTTACGACGCTGATTTCGGCATTTGTGCTCATCTGGATGGGAACGGCGGCGGTGAAAGGTTTCGGTGTGACGCTTGCAATCGGTGTTGGCGCCAGCTTGTTCACGGCGTTGGTTATCACGCGGCTCATCTTTGACTGGTTGCTGGCGAAGAATCTGATCAAGGACCTGAACATGTTGCATCTGATTCGCAACACGAGCATCGATTTCATGCGCTGGGCGAAGCCTGCGTTTGCGATCAGTTGGTGTATCGTTCTCATCGGAGTTGCCTGGGGCATCAAACGCGGGCAGGGCGTGTTCGGGGTGGAATTTACCGGAGGCGACACGATCACTTTCAGCATTAACCAAAGTCACCTGCCGGAGACCGATCGGATCGAGAAAGCGATTGAAGAACTGAAGGTCGGCGACTCGATGATCGCCTATCAAACGGCGCTGGATACGGGAGTCAAGACGTTGCGGGTGACGGTGCGACAGGCCGATTCCATTTCCGATAGCGAAGCGGAAGGGATTACGAAGAACGTTGTGCAGAAACTCCAAACAAGTTTCCCGGAAGCGAACTTGTCGGTGTTGAGCACGGACCGGGTGGGGCCGGTAATCGGCAAAGAAATCACCAAAGCAGCGATTGTGGCGTCATTGCTCTCAATGCTGGGCATCCTCGTCTATGTGGCATTCCGCTACGAGTTTTCGTTCGCGGTAGGAGCAGTTGTGGCGCTGGTGCACGACGTGTTGATGACGTTGGGCTGTTATTTCCTCTCTGGACGGGAACTTAACAGCACGACGGTGGCGGCGCTGTTAACGATCATCGGATTCTCGATCAACGATACGGTGGTGATTTTTGATCGGATTCGGGAAGATTTGAAACTGGGCGTGCGTGGTACGTTCCGCGAGTTGGTGAATCGCGCGCTGAATCAAACCTTGAGCCGAACGATTATCACGTCGGGCACGGTGTTTTTGGCTACCATGTCGCTGTTTATCTTTGGCGGTGGGCCGGTGAATGATTTCGCGTTTACCTTCCTCATTGGAATTCTGGTGGGAACGTATTCATCGATTTTCATCGCCAGTGCGCTGGTGTTGTGGTGGCACAAAGGTCAACGGCCCACGATTGGCTCAGGCGCGGTGGCTGCCGAGACCGGTGACGCCGCAGCGACGGCACCCGCAAAACCATGATACCTGGCGCGGGTTCGCCAAGGCGGCAATCTGCTCGGCCGACGCACTGTCGAAGCGCGGCGGCGATGCAATAAACACTTGAACGATGCTGGGCGAGCTTGAAGTCAGTATGTGGCATTACGCCGGGTTTGTCGCCTGCATCATCTTTTTCCTGGCGCTGGACCTTGGGGTCTTTCACAAAACGGCGCACGTCGTCAAATTCAAAGAAGCCATCGGCTGGACGACGTTGTGGGTGCTGCTTTCGTTGGCGTTCGGGACACTGATTGCGCCGGCGGTAGTTCATGGTTGGGAGCGACACGATACCGTCGAGTTCGTGACCGGTTATGTCATCGAGCTGTCGCTCTCGATGGATAACGTCTTCGTCATCGCGTTGATCTTTTCCTATTTCCGCGTGCCGGCGGAATATCAACATCGCGTGTTGTTCTGGGGCATTCTCGGGGCGTTGCTTATGCGCGGCGTGATGATTGCGCTGGGCGCGGCGATTATCGCGAAGTTTGCCTGGACGCTATATCTCTTCGGCGCGTTTCTGGTATTTACCGGCATCAAAATGCTTTTCACCGATGACGAGGGCGTGGATCCGGAGAAGAATCCGGTACTTCGACTGGCGCGCCGGATGTTTCCGGTGGCGAGCGAGTTTCACGGGCAAAGATTCACCATTCGCTCGGCCGGCAAGCTGATGCTCACGCCCTTGGCGCTGGTATTGTTGATGGTGGAAACCACCGATTTGATTTTCGCGCTGGATTCAATTCCGGCGATTTTCGCAATCACGACTAAACCGTTTATTGTTTTCACGTCGAACGTGTTTGCGATTCTCGGATTGCGCTCGTTGTATTTTGTGCTGGCGGGAGCGATTGGTTATTTCCGCTATCTCAAAGTGGGCCTGTCGTTCGTGCTGGTGTTTATCGGTGTTAAAATGTTGCTCGCTCCGCACGGTAACGTGGCAGAGAAGCTCTGGTTTCAAATCAAGATTTCGAGCAATGTTTCATTGATTGTGGTGGCGGCCATTCTGCTGATTTCCATCCTGGCTTCCATCATCGTGGGACGTCGCGAGAAAAAGAAACTTGCTCCGGAATCTCAGCCGCCGCAGGCACCATGAAATTCCGCTGGTTGGTCGCTCCGCCGCAACCGCTGCTGGTCGAACCACTGGCGGCCCGGTTGAAAGTTTCTCCCTTGCTGGCGCAATGCCTGGTAAATCGCGGCTTCAGCGAACCGGTCGCAATCGAAACGTTTCTCAAACCGCGACTCAAACAATTGGCCGATCCATTTTCGTTGCCGGATATGGATAAGGCGGTGATGCGATTGCTGCGAGCCCGCGAGTTGGGTGAGTCACTCGTGATCTTTGGTGATTACGATGTGGACGGTGTGACGTCCTGCACGTTGTTGTTGCAAGTGCTGCGGGCGCTCGGTTGGCGCGTGAGTTCGTATCTGCCGCACCGCCTTGATGAGGGTTACGGCCTCAGTGCGGACGGGGTGGATAATTGTCTCAAAAAGTATCCCAGCACTTTGCTGCTTGCGGTGGATTGCGGTTCGACGGCGGTTGAAACCATTGCCGGACTTCGTGAACGAGGCGTGGATGTTATCGTGCTGGATCATCACCAGATTTCTGATCCTGCTCCGGCAGCCGTCGCGCTGGTCAATCCGCAACGACAACTGCGAACGTCGAATATCGTCGAAAGTGATGCGGAGGAAAATTCTCTCGCAACCGGCGTTCATCACATTGCGACGGAGCTATGTTCCGTTGGCCTTGCGTTCAAACTCGCGCATGCACTCGTGAAACGAGGACGCGAAATCGGATTGCCCGGCGCGGCGGAATTTGATTTGCGCCCCTTGCTGGATCTCGTGGCGTTGGGAACGATTGCCGACCTCGTACCGCTCGTTGGCGAAAATCGGATTTTTGTATCGGCCGGACTGGAGCGATTGAACACAACACAGCGGCCGGGATTGGTGGCGTTGAAGCAGGTGGCGCAATCACCCGAACGACTCGGTGTGACCGATGTTGGTTTTCAATTGGCCCCGCGCTTGAATGCTTCCGGAAGATTGGAGACAGCGGAAGATTCGCTGCACTTGCTGCTGGCCGAGAGTGTGGACGAAGCATTGCCGTTGGCGCAGCGGCTCGATTCGCAGAATCGCGAGCGGCAAAAAATCGAACGCAGTATTGTGGAAGACGTGACTGGTGCGGTGCGTTCGCGGTTCAATCCGGAGTTGGATTTCGTGATCGTGGAAGGGCGATTGCACTGGCACATCGGCGTGGTGGGAATTGTTTCATCGCGCGTGTTACAGGAATTTTATCGGCCCACGTTTATCATCGGTGGCGAAGGTGAACATTGGCGCGGGTCGGGTCGGAGCATCGCGGGGTTTGATCTCGCGGCGGCGTTGCGGGAATGCGATGACCTGCTCGTGCGTCACGGTGGTCATGCAATGGCTGCCGGACTGACGATTCATCCGGACAACCTCGACGCGTTTCGCGCGCGGTTGAACAGCATCGCTCAGCGGACATTGAAGCGCGAAGATTTACAACCGCCGCTGCGGCTCGATGCGGAAACTCCATTGAATGCGATTTCATTGGAATCTTTGGCGGAGCTGGAGCAACTCAAACCGACGGGGCAGGGGAATCCGGCGGTGCAATTCTTTGCGCGCGGATTGACGCACAAACGTCCGCTCCAACGCCTCGGCGTCAACAAACAGCATGTGAAGATGTGGGTCACTGATGGAACGGTGATGCACGAAGCGGTATGGTGGAATGGTGGTAAAGAGCAATTGCCGGTGGGGAATTTCGAACTCGCCTTTGTGCCTTTGATTAATGACTACAACGGTAAACGCGCCGTGCAATTGAAAGTTTTGGACTGGCGCCCCGCTGCTTAACGCAATTGGAAGGACGTCAATGTTGCGCCGTTTAACTCATCAATAGGTCCGAAGATTCCACTCATCCAAATAATCTTTCGGGATTTCTTCCAGGAAACGCGAAGGTTGTTGCAGGGTGATTCCGGTGTTTCCGTATCCGGCGCGCATGAGCGGATAACAGAGATACAAGTCGTTTTTCGCGCGGGTGATGGTGACGTAAAACAGCCGACGTTCTTCCTCCAGTCCCTCGTCTGTTTCCGAGGAGCGTGCTGAAGGGAATAACCCGTCGCAGAGCATGATGCTGAACACGACGTCGAATTCGAGGCCTTTGGCCTGATGAATCGTTGAGAGCCGGATTTTCTCATCGTCCCGATTTTGCGCCTGTTGGTCATCCTCAGCTTCGACGTTGGTCAGCAGCGCCATCTGAGTGAGGAATTCTTCGACTGAATCGAATTGTTGCGCAAAGACGGCGAGTTGTTTCAGGTCGTCGAGGCGCGTGCGGTAGTTGGCGAAATTTTCCTTCAGGTAGTCGTCGTAGCCGGCTTCGAGGACAAGCGGAATCATTTTCGCCGCACTGGTGCGGATGTCTGAAGCTTCGAGTTGGGAAATGGTCGTGGCGAATTGCGCCCAGGCCAACGCCGCCTTTTTAGGCACAGTCTTGACGCACCGTTGGAGGGCGGCGGCGAGGAGATGGGAGCCAGCAGACGGGAGTTGAGGAGGCGTGTTCGTGGGTGTTTTCCCCATCTCCGATCTGCCATCTCCAATCTGCTCGAAAAAACTCTTGTAGAGTTTTTCTGCGCCTTTGCCGCCGATTCCCGGTAGCAACAAGACAAGGCGCTTGAAAGACAGTTCATCACGCGGGTTGGTGACGAGTTTGAGATAGGCAGTCACGTCCTTGATGTGCGCCTGTTCAAAGAAGCGAATGCCGCTGGTAATGCTGAACGGAATATTGCGTCGCGTGAGTTCGAGCTGCAGTTCGAGCGCGTGGAAATGCGAGCGATACAGCACCGCCATGTTGTTCAACGCCACGCCTTCGTCGCGAAGTTCCAGCGCTCGTTGGGCGACGAACGCGGCCTGTTGCGCGGCGTCCTGACAGGCGACGAGCACGGGTTTCATGCCGGACTTGCGCGCAGGCGCGAGTTCCTTGGTGAATTGCGCCACGTTGGCGGCGATGGCGGCGTTGGCGACGCTCAGAATTTCCGGCGTGCTGCGGTAATTGGTTTCAATCTTGTAAACCTGCGCGCCGGGATAGCGCTCCGGGAATTTGAGAATGTTCTGAAAATTCGCGCCGCGCCAGGCGTAGATGCTTTGGGCGTCATCGCCGACGACCATCACATTTTTACTACGGGCCGCCAGCAGATCAATCAGGTCGCTCTGAAGTTTGTTCGTGTCCTGATACTCGTCCACGAGGATGAATTGGAAACGCCGCTGATAAAGTTCACAGACGTCACTGTGTTCCTGCAGGAGCTTGAGCCAGAGGACGAGCAGGTCGTCGAAATCCATCGCGTTGGTGGCGAGTTTGCGGGCAACGTAACGTTTCCCGACGTCTTCGATTTGCGGCGCGATGGTGTCGAAATAACCGTATTCCGTGCCGATGATTTCTGCGACGGACTTCTGTTTGTTCAACGCGAGTGAAAAAATGTCGCCCAACACTTCCGGCTTCGGAAAGCGCGTGGCTTTCACATCAATGTTCGCTTCGGCAACGCACGTGGCGATGAGGTGTTTGGCGTCTTCGCGATCCATGATGGTGAAATCGCGTCCGTATCCGAGCAGATGCGCGTGAAGGCGAAGAATGCGATTGCCAATGGAGTGGAATGTGCCGCCCCAGAGTGTATTGAGTTCCTGCCCCAGCAAATCCGCCACGCGCCGCATCATTTCCCCGGCGGCTTTGTTGGTGAACGTGAGTAATAAAATGCGATCCGGCGGAATGCCTTGTTCGAGCAAGTAAGCAACGCGGTAAGTCAGTGTGCGGGTTTTACCTGAGCCGGCGCCGGCGATGACGAGTGCTGGACCGGGTGGGGCGGTGACGGCCGCGTATTGTTGGGGATTGAGTTCGCGCGCGTAATCAATCTGAAGGTGAACTTCAGATTGGAACGGTTGCAGGACATAGTCGCGCGACATGCGCGGCAGGTTACTGGACGCGGTGGAGACATCCAAGCTCAGCGCTTCGGATTCTCCGCGGCGATCTGTTGATAAGATATTTTGGTAAAAAACGGGTGTAAGTCTTGCCAGTTATGTCATTTGGGTTCACATTGGGTCAGCTAGCAACAGCAGTGGCGCTGAAAGACTTGCGTCACACTCGCGGAACAACATAAATCCACAATTAGAAAGGCAAAATTATGGAAACCCATTTTGAAAATCTCGAACAGGCACACAGTCACGCTGCACGCGAGCGCGTGTTGGCAGATCTCCGCGCTTTGGCTCACGATTCGGAGGAATTGCTCAAAGCAACCGCTGGCGACGTCAGCGAAAAAGCGAAGGAAGCCCGCTCACGGTTGTCCGCCGCATTGAGCCGCACGAAAGCGACCATTGACGAATTGCAAAGCCAGGCCCTCGAGGGAGCGCGGGTTGCGGCCAAGAAAGCTGACACGGTCATTCGCGAGCATCCGTATGAATCCATCGGCGTTGCCTTTGGCGTGGGATTGCTGATCGGCGTGCTGGTTGCGCGTAAGTGAGATCATGAACGAGGCCGATCCCAAACCTGAAAGCTGGGCCGAGGCATTGCGGCGCGGCGGCGATTCCATCCTCGGGTTGGTGCAAACTCGATTGGAATTAT
>CALAYC010000256.1 GCA_937894935.1 uncultured Verrucomicrobiota bacterium | reverse complement strand
CGTTCACCAGCAGCGTAACCAGTCGCGAGCCGAGCCAGCCAGCGGCGCCGGTAACGAGAACGAGTTGAGTGTTGAGATTCATGTCAGAGTTTGCCGAGAAATTTCAACGTATTGCGGCGCACGATAGCCATAATCGAGCCTTGCGGATTCACACCCGGCGCGGTGCAAAGCAGGCTCGCGTCGTTGATGAACAGATTGCTGAACCCGCGCACGCGACCGAATGAATCCGTAGCGCAGCGAGATTTATCTTCGCCCATCGGCGCGGAAGAAAAGAGGTGAATGGTCATCAGATTGGCGCACCCATCGGACAAAACTTCAGGCAGCTTGCTCAGGCAACCTTCGCAATTCAACTGTGGTCCGTTCGTGAGACTCGGAAAAAGTTTCGTCGCCCCGGCCGCAAACAGCGCCTCAGCCAATTTGTGCAATCCCGTAGCGAGATTTCGTCGATCTTTCTCTGTCAGAGAATAACGCACGAGTGGGTCGCGATACGTTGGTAATGTGCGCACCGTGCCGCGACCTTCGCTGGTAATCATCGCGTAATAAATGGCCGTTTGTTCCCAGGTGTGCGCCGTCTTGCGTGCCGCATCAGGATGATCGAGTAATCCCAGCGCAATGTAGGCCGGCGAACTGATTGAACAACCGAGACTCAATCGCGGCGAAAATTCTTTCACCTGATGCACCGGCACGCCCATGTCCGCGTGATTCACTGCCTCCGGAAACTGTGCGACGATTTTGACTGTCGGATGCACCTGTAACGAGTCGCCGATGTTTGCTTTGATGCCGCTGCGGCGGAGCAGGGCAGGAGTATGCACTGCGCCTGCGCAAACAAATACGTAATCGGCAGCGATGCGTACGACAGCGCCGGAATTGTGCGTGGCTTCAATCACCCAACTGGTGCCGTTCTGTCGCAATCGCCGGGCGCGGGTGTTGGACTGCAAGCGACCGCCGGATTTCAGGAATCGCGGAAGATACGTCTCGGTCATAGATTGACGGCGGCCTGAGACAGGTTCTGAATTTTGCGCTTCCGACGTTTGGTCGTAACGAAACCAGCGTGGCACTTCGAGCGATTTCCACCCCAAACGAGTTGCGCCATCGTGAAGTTTTAGCGAAGCGCTCGGTGCCGGATGCGGAAGCGGCGAGACGGAAACATCGCGCTCACATTGTTCGAAATGCGGCAGCAAATCCGTTTCGCTCAACGCTTCGACGCGAAACTCCTTGCGCCAGCGTTCAAGAATCTCCGGCGGCGTGCGATGATAAAGACCGCTGTTGATTTCGCTACCACCGCCAACGCAGCGGCCTTCGACATAGGCAATCTTGTTTTTGCCGAGCGCAACGGTCTGTCCGCCATTGCGATATTTCTGTCGCATCTCATCAATCGAAAACGGCGTGCAAGAACTCAGAGGCCGATACGCACCTTCTTCAATCAGTAAAACGTCGCGACCGGCTTCTGCCAATAAACATGCAGTAATCGCTCCGCCTGGACCGCTGCCGATGACGACAATTTCAGCGCGTAGTTCCGAAGGTGCGTCGTTCGCCTCGGCTGATGGATTGAACTCAGAACTGAAGCGATTTGAAAATCGGTCCTCCGGTTTGCGACTGTAGAGCGCGAGTGTTGCGAGGCTTTCGAAATAACGAATCAAATCGCGCTGAAAACTGCGCGAGGAATTTTTCCATGCGGCAATCTGTTTCGCACGTTGCTCCGGAGTCTGGCGATGGAATCGTTTTCCGCCGCGCAAGAAACCGGATGCATCGAAGCAGAGCGCTGCCAGTTTCATTGGCGCGCACAGATAATCCGGCATTTGCGCATGCTGCGACATGATGAAACGCGTCAAATCATTGTATGGTGGCGCGAGTTCAGGAATGGTCTCGTGCGGTTGCGCCAGCGAATACGCCAAGGCGGAGACGACATCGTGAAACCGATCTGCACGTTCGAAGTTCATTTTCCAGTTGCGAGCCACATCACCAGCAATGTCAACGCGCCGATGAGGTAGCTGATCCAATCTTTGAATGCGAAAGCCGTCGGGTCAGCGTGCATTTTGCCGCGATAGGTCAGCAGCCAGACGCGAGAAATCCAGATGAGTAACAACGGACACGCGAGCAAAAGCAGCTTCGGCCGGGCATAAAGATCAACAACCTTGGTGCTGTTGACGTAAAGTCCAAGCACCACGACTGCCGCAACGCCACTCACAAGTCCCCCGATGATGACGAGCGGATGATGCGCGGCGGTATAGCCACGTCCTTTGAGTTCGTGACCGTTCTGGCCACGAACGATTTGGATTTCCTGAAAGCGTTTCATCAAGGCGAGACTGAGGAAGATGAACATTGAGAATGCAAGCAGCCAGTTCGACCATGCGATTCCCGTCGCGACATGACCCGCTACTAATCGCAGTGTGTAAAGCGCGGCGAGAATTAACACGTCGAACAAAGCCAATCGTTTGACGTGCCACGAGTATCCGGTCGAAACCGCAAAATAAATGGCCATGACCAGCACCGTCGCCGGCGAGAGGAAGAACGAAATGCCAAGCGATAACAGCAGCAACACCGGCGCGCCGACTAATCCGTATTGCAGCGGCAAATCGCCGGAAGCGAACGGGCGCTTGCGCTTGGTTGGATGATGCCGATCCGCATCAAGGTCCAACAAATCATTCAGCAGATAAACTGCGGAAGCCGCGAGGCAAAACGCAACAAACGCCAGAATCGCGCGTCCAACGATGGTTGTGTTTTCCAATTGATGCGCGGTCAGAACGGGCACGAACAGAATCAGATTTTTGATCCATTGATGCGGACGCAACGCGCGCATCAGGCACTTCGCGCGTGAGGTGTAATCGAGAAAACTTTCGGCAATTTTCGTGAGCGTGGCGGCGCGTTGTGAAAGCGATGCCGGCGCGTTCACCACGACTGCTTCGCGCGCGTCGGGCCACACGCCAAGGTCGTCACGTGAATTTCCGGCGTAATCGTAGCCGCGCGCGCCGAATCGTTCATTGAGGGCGCGGCGTTTCGCGGCGTTGCGCAGATTCGTCCGTCCGTCGCTTGCCATGACGTCGTCAAAAAGCCCGATAAAATCGGCGACCGGTTGGGCCATCTTACGATCCGAAGCTGTCGCAAGAACGAGAGTTCGGCCGGTTGCTTTCTGTTTTTTGAGCCACGCGAGGAACGGTTCGTGATAGGGAACGTTGGCGGCATCCACGCGCGCGTGCGAGGCGATGAATTGCTTGAATCGGGCACGCCCGCGAAACAGCAACGCGAGCGATGCGATCGCCAGGAACGGATTTTTGCGCAACAGCCGGACGAGCGTTTCCCACATCATGTCGGTGCGAATGAGCGTGCCATCCAGATCCACGGCGAGTGGAGGCGGAGTGCGGGGAGCGTTGTGAGCCAACTGATCCGGCATATTGCGATGAGAGCTTAGCGGATGAACCGGCGTGCTGGCAATCAACCTGCGTTCACAGCGTGGAATGGTGAGCCACGAAATACGCCAAATACGCGAACAGAGTTATTAGCTTGGACTCACGTCCGCTGCTACAAGTGAACCCGGAGGGTTACTGCGTCCGAAGGACCTGTCGCAGCAGGTAGAAGGCTTACGTCTCCTGCCACAGTTCAAAACCGCGTCACGGTCAATTCACCGAAAGTTCCACTCGGTGACGATTGCGGTTGCGGTGGGCGGAACCTATTCTTGCTCCACTCGTGACCAGAAGTTCCACAACTTTGGATGACGCTGCGGCCTTGCGATTGGTGGTCGAAGGCACGGCGTCGGAAATCGGCACGGCTTTCTTCCGCGCGCTGGTGAAGAATCTGGCCACGGTCATGGGTAGCTACGGGGCGTGGGTGACGGAATACAAGCCGGAAACCAAGCGACTTCGCGCGCTGGCTTTCTGGCTGCGAGGCGATTTTATTCCGCACTACGAATATCCTTACAGAGGCACGGCCTGCGAAGCGGTGGTCGAATCCAAACGCCTCGTCCACATTCCCGATCGCGTGTTGGAATTGCATCCGGAAGAAGAGGTGGATGACGTCACGCGAAACGCCGTCAGCTATCTTGGCGTGCCGTTGCTCGATACCCGTGGCGAAGTTATGGGGCATCTGTCCGTGCTCGATGACAAACCGATGCCGGCGGATCCGCGATTGATTTCGTTGTTTGAAATCTTCGCTGCTCGTGCCGCTGCCGAGATGCGCCGCCTGCAACAGGAACAGGAAGTTCGGGTGCGGGAGGAAGAACTCCGCGCGCTCCTCGACAGCGCGATGGACGCCGTGGTTGTGCTCGACGCTGCTGGTGTTATCACCCGCGTGAATCCCGCTGCGGAACGCCTTTTCTCCTGCACCGCTGAAGATTTGTTGGGCGAAAATCTTCGGGAGTTCCTGCCAGCGGAAAGCATCGCGCGTCTCGAAGCGTTCACCAAAGAAATCGACGCGCAACCCGAGGGCAATCGCCAGCTTTGGATTCCGCAAAGCTTTCTCGTGCAACGCTGGGACAAGTCCACGTTTCCGGCGGAGGCCACCATCTCCCGTTTCACCAACCGTGGCGCGGTCTTTCACACCGTCATCCTGCGCAACATTGATGACCGCCTCGCCGCCGAGCGCCGCATCGAACTCCTCAGTGCCGAAGCGGAATTTCTGCGCGACAACACCCGCGATTACGTCGGCATGGGCGAAATGCTCGGCAACAGCGCGGTGATGAAGGAGTTGTTCGAATCGCTTCAGCGCGTCGCTGCCACGGACGCCACCGTGCTGGTTACGGGTGAAACCGGCACGGGCAAGGAACTCATCGCGCGCTGCATTCACGAGGCCAGTGCGCGAAAGGACAAACCGCTCGTGCGTGTGAATTGCGCCGCCATTCCCGGCACGCTGATGGAGAGCGAATTCTTCGGCCACGAACGCGGCGCATTCACGGGCGCGACGACCAAACGCGAAGGCCGTTTCGCCCTTGCAGACGGCGGGACGATCTTCCTGGATGAAGTCGGCGAACTGCCGCTCGACTTGCAGGCCAAGCTCCTCCGGGTGTTGCAGGAAGGCGAATTTGAACCGCTCGGCAGTGCGCGCACCCGCAAGGTGAACGTGCGCGTTGTCGCGGCCACAAATCGCGACCTTGGTGCGATGGTGGCCGAAGGCAAGTTCCGCGAGGATTTGTTCTATCGGCTGAACGTATTTCCGGTGCGCGTGCCGGCTTTGCGCGAACGCGGCGCCGACATCGCGGTGCTGGCGCAATCGTTTCTGGAACGTTTCGCCCGGCGCATGGGGCGTCGCATTGAGCCGTTGCATCCCGACGATATCCGTCGTTTGCAGGAATATCATTGGCCCGGCAACGTGCGCGAACTGCAAAACGTCATCGAGCGCGCGCTCATTCTCGCCACCGGCAGTCGCGTGGACTTACAACGCGCGCTTCCGATCAGCGCAGTCTCGCCGATTTTGCCATCGGAGAATGCTGA
>CALAYC010000255.1 GCA_937894935.1 uncultured Verrucomicrobiota bacterium | reverse complement strand
GTGTTTTCTGATGACTTCGCGGAAGGAGAAATTCGGATTGTAAAACGCATAGACGAGTTTGCGCATGTTCTCAACGCCTTGCCGCACCGTGACGCCGTAGGCGGAAAAACGTTCCGGAGACAAATCGTCTTCGTTCAGGCCGCGATGAACTTCTTCCGCTGCTAGTTGGCCGCTCTTCAACGCCAGCATGACGCCGCTGCTGAAAACAGGATCGAGAAACGCAAACGCATCGCCCACCAGAACCAGACCGGGCGCCGCGCAATATCGGGAATGACGCGAATATTCGCTCGTGAGGTAATAATCTCCCGTGGACGCGCCGGTGGATAGATGTTCTTTGATCCATTGATTCTGTTCCACTTCGCGGTGAAAAATTTCGCGCGGTTCTTTGACGCCATCGCGAGTCAGATATTTTCCTTCCGCCACGATGCCCACGCTGACCATGTCGTTGTGTTGCGGGATGTGCCAGAACCAGCCTTTGTCGGGCACGTACGCCACGGTCGTTGCGCCTTCATCAATGTCTGTGCCGCGCTTTGAACCACGATAATACGTCCACACCGCGACCTTATTCAGATACGGATCATTCATGCGCCAACCCTGGCGATTGGCGGTGAACGCCTCTTTGCCCGTGCAATCCAGCGTGATGGGTGCGGTAATCTCGTAATCGCGACCCGTTACACAATCGGTCACTTCCACGCCGACGACTTTTCCATCCTCCCACAACAACCGGTTCACCTTCGTTTGTTCGCGAACGATGGCGCCTTTTTCCCGGGCGTTGTCCAACAGCAGTTGATCGAACTCTGAGCGCAGCACCTGCCAGGTTTGCGCCACGGTTTCGCGGTCGTAACGCGTGAAGAAATAAAACGGTTGCGAACGGCGACCATCCGGTTGCACGAACGTGACGCTGTATTTCTTCACAAAGTGGGAAGTCTTCATCTTCGGAATCATGCCGATGCGCTTCAGCGGACCAAAGGTGAAGGGGATGAGTGATTCGCCGATGTGGTAACGTGGAAATTTCTCCCGTTCCAATACGAGAACCCGATGTCCGTATTCCGCCAGAATGGCCGCAACGCAAGCTCCGGCCGGTCCACCGCCAATAATTATCGTGGAAAATTCTTCACGCATTCGCCCCCATATTCCTCGGGAAAAGAGAATCGCAGAAATACTTTCTCTTTATCTCTGTTATGCTGTCTCGCGATTTCATGTTTCGCCGCGCATTGCGAGCAGAGACGGTAATTCAGCGTGATTTGATTTCGCACGGCGCTCCGGGGCCAAAAACGGCGTCGTACAATTTCGGCGAAAGCTGCCTCGGAACGATCTCGGGCGAAATCCTGTAACAATTGTTGGTCAGAGCGCGTGTTCACTCACAAAAAGAATAACCGCCAAGGTCAAAACCGGACATATTTTGTCGCCAACCCTCAGGACTCATGTGGATCTCTGCAGCTCGGCTGCCGGGTATAATGGAAAAAGTTCCCGCGGTGGCGGCAGAATTTTCCGGAATTTCGCGGCGAGCTTCGGCGGAATGCTTCAGTCCATGCACGGATCAGAGCAATCCGTCAACGGATCGGACTAATCCGTGCACAGTTTGCCGTAAACCGGGTGCGGTTTAGAGCGAACCGTGCAAGGAAAGTTGCGTTCCATTTCCAGATTGAAGGCACGTGCTTCCGGCCTCGCTTCTCCCTCTCCCCGCCCGGCTTGACGCCCGGTCGGAGACCGGTGCTCCGGAGTTTTTGCTACTGTATCTTCAGTGTTGCCATAAGCGGAGCGTCAGGCGATTCAACGTCGAGCGCGATAGTAACGAATCGTGTCAGACGTTGTTGAGTCGGTGAACTGTAGCGGTTGATTCGTCATGGTCAGCGAGGCGAGTGGTTGCCATGTGACGAGGTTAGTGGAGGTTTCCAGCCAAAAGGTGTCGCCAAGGGCGCTGGTAAGTTCGAGTGTGATCGGGCCGGCGGGCTGACGTGTGATGGACGTGAATCGGATGTCCGGAGCGAGGTTTTCAACGCGGACATTGTCGAAGATTACAAAAGAATCGCGGGCGGGCGCGGCGATGGATGGGAAGACGTCCATCAAGCCGAGCATGAGGTTACCGCTGGTGAAGCTGGTCGCGTTGGTGTGCTGCGCAACGACGGTTCCGTCCATGAGCCAGACGACGATGTTGTTGGTGTAGCGAATTTCGACTTCCACCCAGTTTTTGCCGGGCGCACCGGTGGTTTCGAAACGCGTCGCGGGAAACATCGTTTGAAACGCCGCCTGGGAATGATTCGTGCCGACCAATCCGCTCGTAGCGGGCGTGAGCAACTCGATTTGCGTGCCGCTGAGGTTGCCAACGTAGGCGCGGTAATCGCGACTGTCGCCGCCTTCACCGGTGGCGGCGAACCAGAATCCGTCGCTTGCGCTGGTGGAAGGCGCAGCCCAGTTCGCATTCGTGCCAAGGTGATTGATGCCGAAGATGCCGTGCTGTGTGCTGCCGGCGACGCCTGTGCCGGTGCCGCCCGCGTTGCCGGGATAATTGATCCACATATCGAACTTGAGCGCGAAATTGCCGCTGACAGAAAAGTTTTTGGGATAAAGGTTCACCGCGGCAATAGCGCCGATGGCGTCGCTGTTGACAGTGAGTTTAACGGCGCGCGTGCTGCCATCGGGCGAATTCGGCGCAGGCGGAATCAATGCGGTAACGCCGTTGAACGTGTAAGGTGTGAGGCTGTAGTCATGGGCAAAGTCTGCGGTGTAATCCGGCATGGCATTCGCCGCGCCCCAGAAGACATTCCAATGCGCGCTGGAACTGGTATCGAAGTTGTCGGTAAACAGCAGCGGGAAATCGGTGGTTTTCACCTGCACCACAGCAACACGGCTGGTGATCGAACCGGCGGCGTTGGTGACGACGACGGAATAATTTCCGGCGATAGCGGTGTTCGCGTTGGTCAGAGTCAACGAGGAGTTGGTGGCATTGGGAACGTTCGTGTTGTT
>CALAYC010000254.1 GCA_937894935.1 uncultured Verrucomicrobiota bacterium | reverse complement strand
GCTGCCGCAGATGTAACCGCCACTCGCGCCGAGCGCTTTGCCGAGCGTGCCCATTTGAATTTCGATCTGATCGCTCACGCCGAATTGTTCCGCGAGGCCGCGACGATTTTTTCCGTAGAGACCGGTCGCATGCGCTTCGTCCACCATGAGCCATGCACCGTATTTTTCTTTCAGGGCGACAATTTCCCGCAGCGGCGCGGCATCGCCATCCATGCTGAAAATAGATTCGGTGATGATGAGGGTGTTAGGGCGCGTCACTGCGCGTGAGTCATCGTTCTGACTGATATTGCCCGGCGCGCACGGAGTGACGCGCCCTACCTTCAGATTGGCGGCCCAGCGAAGTTTTTCTTCGAGATCGTGGAGGTCGTTATGAGCGAAGACGCGGAGTTTTGCGCCGCTGAGTTTCGCGGCGTCCACAATGCTCGCGTGAACGAGTTTATCGAGAATGATAATGTCGTCCTTGCCGAGCAGCGCAGTGATAGTGCCGACGGCGGTGGCGTAACCGGTGGAAAAGGTCAGGGCGGCTTCGGTGTTTTTGAACGCAGCCAGCGCTTCTTCCAATTCGTGAAACGGTGCAAGCGAACCGCAGATGAGCCGCGAAGCACCACTGCCCGCGCCGAATTTTTCTGTAGCGCGAATGGCGGCTTCTTTGAGTGCGGGATGATTGGCGAGGCCGAGATAATCGTTCGAGGAAAAGTTCAACAGCGTGCGCCCGCCGACCTGAATGCGCGGCCCTTGCGGAGAATCTACGCGACGCAACTCACGGCGCAATCCGGCGTTGCGGATGGCGGCCAAACGAGTTTCGAGTTCCTGGTTGAACGCTGACACAGAGAAAGATTAGCGGCGTTCCGCGCGAACGCAGCCACGAAAATTATTTTGGCGCCCGCACCCACACGCCGTTGATCATGCTGGCCCAGACCGGACCGCGATGGTGCAACACGGCTTCCGCGACATCGGCGAGTTTTTCGCGACACGGAACGGCGATTAAATCCGCGAACGCACCGGGCGAAAGTTCACCAACTTTGCCGCCGAGACCAAGCGCCTGGGCGCCGTTGATGGTGGCGAGTTGAAGAATTGTTCGTGCGGGCGTGCCGGGATTTTTGCGGGCGAAAGCGCGCAGCTCGGTGAACAGGTTGAGTTGGGGTGGATTCTTACCGCGTCCTTCGATGCTCGCGAGACTGTCGGTGCCGAGACAGACATTGACGTGCGCGGCAGCGAGCGGTTGAAACGGAAAGCGCGGATGACTGAAAAATGTGTGACTGCGCGGGCAATGAACAACGCTGCATCCGTTTCGCGCCAGCAGCGCGATGTCAGCGGGGAGCAGACAATTCGCGTGAATCGCGAGAAGGTTCGGGCCGAGCAATCCGCAGCGCGCGAGATGTTGAATCGGTGTGCCGTGACCGCAATCGCTGCAATCCCGTTGCGGCTTCAGCCATTCCAACATCCGTCCGCTCGCATGACGAAACATCTCGAGTTCCTCGGCGGACTCGGCGACGTGAGTGGTCACGCGCCAGCGATGTGAGCGGGCCGCAGCGGCAGTGCGGCGCAAAAGTTCCGGGGTGGTGGAGTAGGGGGCATGGGGCGAAAACCCCGCAAGCCGTCCTTTGGCACGAAGCGATTTAATTCGCAAGCTGGCAGCAGCGACAATTTCGCGCGGTGATTGCCGGGAACGCACGCCGGTCATTTCGATGAACGAGATGACACGTAGCGGCGTGGGTTGTGGTTGGATGGATTGCAACGCGACAATGTCGGCGACGGTCGTGGTGCCGGTGTCGAGCAACTGCGTTGCGCCGCGTTGCCAGGCGGCGGCGAAATGTTCGTCGGTCCGCACGCCTTTGGCCGTGACGATAAGTTTCAGCCAATCGCTGAAATGACGCGGCGGGAGAAATTCGCCGGCGAGGTCAGTGTATTCGAGATGGCAATGAGCGTTGACGAGGCCGGGTAACACCGCGACATCGCCAAGATCCTGGACTGCGGCGCGCGGAAATTCTTTGTGCAGGGTTTCCCAGCGGCCGACTTTGCGGATGCGATTTCCGGAAATTAGCACCGCGCCGTCCGCAATGGCCGGTCGGCGAATGGGGATAACGATGCGACTGCGGAGAAGGACTGGCCGGTGTGAAGTTGGAAGTTGAGAGTCGCCCACGTTTCGTGGGGCGAAGGGTAGTCACTTCGCCCCGGTACTCACAATCTGCAACTGAGGATTAAAGGCCGTTTTCCTTGAGCCGCCGTTTGGTTTTCGCGGCTTCGGTGTGTTTGCGGGCCTTGGTTTTGTTGTGCCGTTTGCGGATCTGACTGACGATTTTTTTGATCGCCAGGTCAATGGCCGCGTACAAGTCCTCTTCGCGATCTTCCGCGAACAGGTCCGGGCCGCGGACGCTGATGCGCACCGAACAGGAAAAAGCTTTAGCGGGAACGCGCGTATGGTCGTGTTCCAAAATCACCCGTGCATCGATAGCCCGATTGTCAAAGTGATCCAGCTTCTCGATTTTCGAAACGATATGATCCTCGATAGCTTTGGTCAGCGTGACGTTATGCGGGATGATGATCAACTTCATGAAGAAATGATGCGCCGGGTTCGGGGCAAAATCCAGCGAAAGAAATTTGCCAAAGAAAAATTGAATCACCTTCGCGCTTGGCCTTAAATCTGCCGCGTGTCAACGAAAGTCATCGCGGTGGCCAATCAAAAAGGCGGCGTCGGCAAGACCACAACCTCAGTCAATCTTGCGGCGTGCCTGGCCGCGTCCGGGAAACGCGTTTTGCTGTTCGATCTCGATCCGCAGGCCAACGCCACCAGTGGCGTCGGCGTGGACAAGATTGAAGGCGCGAGCGCGTATCGCCCGTTGTTCGGCGAAGGATTGCTACAGGATAAAATCAAACCGACGGCGTTCGAACGACTCTCGTTGATTCCGAGCGAAGTGGATTTATGCGGGGCGGATGTCGAACTGGCGCGTTCGGAAAATCATCTGATGCGCTTGAAGCTGGCGCTGCAACCGATTCGCGATTCCGGCAACTTCGATTTGATTCTGGTGGATTGCCCGCCGTCGCTTGGAATTCTGACGCTCAATGCTTTTGCGGCAACCGATGGCGTGTTGGTGCCGTTGCAATGCGAGTATTACGCGTTGGAAGGCATTTCGATGATGAGCAAAGTGCTCGCGCAATTGCGCGAAGCGGGCGTGAATCCGACTCTCGATATTTTTGGCGTGGTGATGACGATGTTCGATGCGCGCACGAAGCTGTCGAACGAAGTGGTGAGCGAAGTGCGCAATCTTCTGGGCGAACGCGTTTTTGAAACGGTGATTCCCCGCAGCACCAAACTGGCGGAAGCGCCGAGTTTCGGGAAGCCGATCATTCATTACGACAAATACAGCGCCAGCGCGGCGGCTTACGAAGTGTTGGCGGAAGAAGTGATGACGCGGTTGAATCTCAAATAATCAAATCAGGGGACGCGCGGAGCGGCATTTTCATGTTTCATCGCTGTTGATTCGCCGCTTTACAGGGTTCTCTTCCAATCTATGCTGACCGCGATTTCCC
>CALAYC010000253.1 GCA_937894935.1 uncultured Verrucomicrobiota bacterium | reverse complement strand
CCAGAAACCGTTCGCGATCTTTGTCATCCTTGAAAATGGCCTCGCGACGATCCCCACGATTCATCACATGATAAATCGCGCCGGGATACTCCACTCGTAACTTGCGCGCCAGGCCGCAAAGGTGAGAATCCACCAACAGTTGTCAATACCAAGAACCGACCCCTTTAAAGTTGTCAATACCAAGAACCGACCCCTTTAAGAACCGACCCCTTTACAGAACCGACCCCTTTACGTTCCATGCGAGAAACACGCCCGATGCGACACACCCGCCTGTCGCCCGTCCAACGAATCAGTAATTTCCTCGAAGATGTCCGCCGCTGGTTCGGCGATGCCTTCCGGCCAAGCCAACTGACGAAAACCCCTGCCCTCAAAATTGAGCAAGCCGAAACGATCCAACCAGCAGCGGCAGTGAAGCCGGAAGAAATAATTATTGAGGCCACAAAACCGCTAACAGTTCGGGAAGCTCTGAAACAGCGAGACGCCGCCCGCCGCAAATCCATTCGAGACATTACGCCGCCAGAACCTCCAAAGCGTTCGCGCGGCATCAAGATTTAACCGCAAGCTCAATCCATTATGTCCACCTCACTCAAAGACGACTGTTACCAAGCGACCAACAAACATTGCTTCTGCATCGAATTCCGCATTGGCAAACAACGCCGGGGCTTTCACAGCAGTCACCTGATCGAATACACGTTGGAAGAAAATCCGGACGCCAAGGATGACCCAAACACGCCCCCGGAAAAATTAACCCTGGCGTTCTCCACCGCCGACGTGACCATTTCCGGCTGGCGGCTCGGTCGCCTCGCCGACGCTCTCCGTGACAATGAACTTGCCGCCGTCAGCGCGGCCCCCAAACGCTACGGCGAACTCGACCCCACCAAGCCCTACGTCGCCTCCATCGTCATCACCCCGATTGCCAAGCTTACGCATGAATAGCACAATTGCCGAGAGAAGTATGGCAGGGAGAGCTTGAGCAACAGGCTTCCGTATGTGGGGTAGCGGGCGTACGCTTGCTTTGCCCATATACCCCTACTATTACATTGAAATTTGATGCGACTTACAGTTGAGTAGCGTCAGGCACATAAGATTGCTCAGCGATGAAATCCGAGATTATTAAAAAGGCCGCTGCAACTGTGGTGCTTTTTCTGGCGACCAATTCGGTGATAGCGGTGGTCCAAGATCAGGTGACTTCGGAGCATCTCATTTCCCTTGCCCAACAAGGTATCCCGCAAGAATCAATCATCGGGGTGGACCGCGAAGGCGTTCCGATCATCTGCGATTCCGCCACTGGGACACCAGCAAACCTGGTTGCTGGTGGAACGCATGCGACATTGAGCCTCCTCCCTGCCGGAATGCGCTCTTGGGAATGCATTCCCAACGTGATTCGTGATGACGGCATCGAATCATTCCGCGTTGAAGTGGATGTGAATGGCCCGGCGACCCGAGTAACTTTTGAGGTTCGCACCAACTTTTTCATTTCACAATCCGGATCGAACACGGTCACGTTACGCGATGACGGCCTTGGCGGTGATCGGATTGCGGGAGATTACGTATTCATTTCCGAGCCAATCCGGCATCGCATTCTGTCTTCGCCGCCGATTTACCGGGACGCCACGACAAATGCGATTCCGGGTGCTTACATGGTCGGCGCAGGCGTCATCTCTATCGTCGAGACAAACAACCTCACGAGCAAATTCCTCGTCGCTCCATACGTGGGCGTTTTAGAATCGGACATTCCGGCGGTACAAGTCAACTTGTTGGCCAGCAATATCCAGGCTTCCACTCATTTTCTGAACCTCATTACCACCAATCGCGAAGCCCAACGCGGGCTCCGCTATAGCGCCTCCATGGCCGAGACCAGCAAGCGTGTTTTTAGTGTTCTCCCCGATGCCTTCGACTTTTTGTCTTATTTGACCACGGACCACATCGAATATCTTCCGGCCACCACCAGCGCTAATTACACGGCCGGAAGACATAATCGCTTACGCATCAGTTTTACCGGCACTGGATCGGTTCTTTATGACATCGGCAACGCCTTCGGAAGCACCAATCGCCTCAAAGGGTTAAATATATTTGACACCTTGCAGCGAGGCCTCGCTGATTCTCATTACGCTTTTCACGAATACATGCACCTCTGGTCCGCGCACACGAGCACGACACTGGGATTAACCAGCGACGGCAGTCATTACCTTCAAAATTGTTCCGCAGATAGTGTTGTGGGCGGCTTTCATGCCACATTCCTGACCAACGGCAGCACCATCCGCGTCCGGCGGGACTGCATTGGCTTCACTCAAGCTTCGCCAATTGACAAATACATGATGGGCCTCATCAGCACGTCCGCCGTTCCCGCGTTGTATATCATCACCAATTACCCGGCGTTTAACTGTGAAAACTTGGAATTCTTTGCCTATGCCAAGCCGGTGACCATCGCGGATATTGTGGCTGTGCATGGAGTCCGAACGCCCGGACCGGAAAGCGCCCAACGGCATTTTTCCATCGGCTTTGTGGCTGGAAGCCATCAACGGCTGCTCAACGCCACGGAAATGACGTTTTATGATTACATGGCAGAGTATTTTACCAGACCATTACCGGACGAAATGCCCGCGCCGAATCTTTGGGAAGGGTATGTGCCCATCAGCAAATTTGTCGGCGAAGGCGTAACTTGGAGCAGCAAGGGCTTGGGGCTGATCCGTCCGACGATCACGAATGCACAATCACTGACGAACGGCTTCCGGGTGGATGGCTCAGGGTATTCAGGAAGAAATTACCGTTTGCTGGCGACGACCAATCTGACCTCCTGGGCACAGGTCACAAACCGGATTGCGGATACCTATGGGAACTTCACCTTGCTGGACAACGCCCAACCGCGTCCGGCGCGACGGTGGTATAAAGTGGTGACGCCTTGAGAGCCGAACTCAACTTTGCTCAGCCAACGGGCCACCGAGCGCCTCGCCGTCGTAATCAAAAATGGTGTCGCCGAGAAAGAGCAGACCGTTGACGAGACTGTTGAATTGAAAAAGGAAATCCTGAATTTTTCCCTCGTCATCAAACCCCGGTTCGATGACACAGCCCAAGACCAACCGCGTGTGCTGGATTCTGGATACCGCGTAAATCAGACGGTCTTTGTTTGAGATGACGTGCTCGGCATACCCACAGAAACCTTGCAGATGTTCAGCCATAATCCCCTCCGACATGAAGTTCATGGCAATGCGACCAGCGGCTAGTTCAAAGCCCAAACCTGTGGCGGACTCATCTTGGCTCAAGCCTGTGTGGGAACGTACTCCTTCAAGCTGGCGAAACAGTTTTGTTCCGATCACTGACGGATCACCGATGTAAATCGCAGCATTTTCTGGCATCTAAGTCTCAATGCTATATGCCGAATCGAACTAAATTTGTTTTAGCTTCAGCGTCTCTTTATCTGCCAAGTCTTTGCGGCAAATCCATACTGTGTGCAAGCCCTCATGCTCATCAATACCCAACCCCAAATAATATGGCCACTTCTCTCCAATGATATATCGAAGCATTGACGGATCACTTTTCTCAGGCTCTCCAAGTAGAATTTTTATCTCATCGAGAGGCATTCCCTTTAGTAATTCCAGACCTAAAAATCTTAAAAATGCCTGCCCTTCAATCACTGGGCAATCCTGTCTAAAATCAAGCGCGATCTCGGAGGTTTGACCCTGGGCGTTTTCTGGACTAGCAAACCCCGTGAACCCGTAACCGTCAACGCAAGCGTAACCGATTCCACATGTTGTACCTCCAACATCATCAACGTAGTAAGAATCCGTTTTCGGGAAGAAATCAAGAAAGCGCAACTTCCCAAATTCGTCGTAAGTCATGGAACTCAGGTTAATCATCATACCCGCCCCAAACTCTTTTGGCGATTGCAACGGCACCGTCATGCCATTTCCCACCATTTGATCTTTCTTCGAAAACGTGGATAGGGGCTTTGGGGTGATTTGTTGGTTTGA
>CALAYC010000252.1 GCA_937894935.1 uncultured Verrucomicrobiota bacterium | reverse complement strand
TGAAACCGGTCCTCGCCGCGCTTGTCACGGCATATTCCAATTCGCCTTCCGCAATGCAAAACCAAACCGGCGGCGTTACCGCTGTGCTGGGCCAGATCCTGAGCCCAACCAACACCACTACCGCCAACAACAATGTGCCGCGTCAGTCAGCTCAAACTACCGGCGAAAACACCAACGCATTGGGCCGCATTCTCACAGACGTAATCACCGGCGTTTTTGGTCGCACCAACGCCACGGAACTTCAGGACCTCACGGCATTGCAAACGTATCTCCAAGCGACCGAACCGATCTTTGATCGCCTCGGCGTCATGGTTAACGCTGTGGATCCATCAGCGATTGGCGGCCCACGAGATCCGGCCAATGTTGAAACCGGCACGGGCAGCAGCACGAATCAACCGAATCGCTTACCAGCTCCTCCGCCTCGCTATTGACGGAAAAACGAACAACCAACCAAAAGAACATATGAACCAAACTCGAAATCCTAAATGGTGGAATCAACAACACGACTCGGCGTGGGAACGCGTCAAGGCCGCCTTCAAACGGGATTGGGATCAGACGAAACACGATTTCGGCGGTCGCCAACCGGATACCGATCAGGACGTGGATGACACGATTAAACAGGCAGCCGGAACCCAACCGATTCCACCTCGGGGCCAACCCACCATTGAGGAACGCGAAGATGCGTATCGCTTCGGTTACGGCGCACGCGCTCATTACGGCCAACGCTACAATGCGTGGGACAATCAGGTGGAAGCCGAATTACAACGGGATTGGCGCGAGACCTATCGCGATCGAGATTGGAATCAGCATCGCGAACAGGTTCGCCGTGGTTGGGAATACGACGAAAGTCAGAATCGCGAAGTTCGCCGCGCCGCGTGATTGATTCAAAAAGTGCAGCCGCACAAATCCGATTGGGTCGGCCACAATGGCTGGCTCAATCGGATTTTTCGTTCATCAACGCCTCTTGCTCGCAAAGCGCCAATCGCTTCGCTAAAAACGCCTGCTCCGATTGGGTATCAGCCAGTTGCGTCGCTTTGCGAAAATGCTCTGCCGCCGCACGAGCACGATTCAGTCGCATCTCGAACTCACCCAACACCGCGTGCAACAGGTAATACGATTCCAGTGATTGCAGATTCTGAATCGCGTTGACAGCCGCGATGCCCGCGCGCGGCCCTTGCACTTCCGCTACCGCCACCGCGCGATTCAACGCCACTACCGGCGAGTCATCAAACTCCATCAACTGGTCGTACAACTGCAAAATCCGCGCCCAATCCGTCGCCGCGTAATCTCGCGCGGCACAATGCACCGCTGCAATTCCGGCCTGCAAATGATATTCGCTGATCTCGTTGCCCGCGGCGGATTGCGCGATGTGAAACATGCCGCGCGCAATCATCGCTTGATCCCACCGCGACCGATCCTGTTCCTGCAACCGCAACAAGTGCCCATCGTCATCCAACCGCGATGACAGCCGCGCCGCGTTCAACCACATCAACGCCAACAACGCATGCGTCTTGGGCCGATTTCCCGCCGGATGTTCTGCCAATAAACCCGTCAGTCGAATCGCTTCCCGGCAGAGATCTTCGCGAATCAATGACGCACCGCTCGACGCTTTGTAGCCTTCGTTGAAGAGTAGATAGAGCGATTGCAACACTGCATCGAGGCGACGACTCAACTCTTCGCCTTCGGGAATTTCAAAACGGATTTCCGCTTCGCGAATCCGTTGCTTGGCGCGCGTGAGGCGTTTTGCAATTGCCGCTTCCGTCGTCAAAAACGCTTTCGCAATTTCCGCCGGACTGAATCCGCACAGCGTCTTCAACGCCAGCACCACCTGCGCTTCCGACGGAATCAGTGGATGACAACACACGAACATCAACCGCAAGCGATCGTCTTTGATTTCGTTATCAAACGTCGGTGAGTGTTCTCTTTCACCTTCGCCCGGAAGTTGTTCAATGTGCGCAATAATCTGCGGCTGCTTCTGGTGGAAATTTTTTTCACGACGAATCGTATCGAGCGCGAGATTCTTGGCCGCCTGTGTGAGCCACGCTGCCGGATTTTTCGGGACGCCGTAATACGGCCACGTTTGCAACGCGCGGACCATCGCCTCCTGCACCACGTCTTCCGCCAGTTGCAATCGTTCGATTCCAAAAATCCCCGTAAGCACCGCCACCAGTTTTCCCGCCTCGTGACGAAATAAATGCTCGGTCAGATTTGAAATATCCGTTGCCCCGGGCTCTGTCGTTGGTTCAGCCGCTTGATTCACGAGTTCAATTGGAACTTATATTGAAGTTAAATCGGCGCCGCATCAACTCTGCGGATTGGACTCGACAAACATGTACGCAAAAAAACGCGGCAATCGTATCGTTGCCGCTTTTGCGTTTTTCCGTTGAACCCTCTCCTTTGTCGGCTTTGAGTGAAGTCTTTTCACTCGACAGCTACTTGATTTTCGACCGCTATGTGGTTCCCTTCCGGCGTGCGAACGACTCTTCGTAGCTTGCCGGTTGCCATCGTAATTCTGCTGCTGACGCTGCCTGCCACCGTCGCGCGCGAATCGGTTCAGGTCACGCTGGAATACGTCGCCAAGAAAGCTGAGGAACGCGCTCGTAAACCCTTCCGCTCGCCCCGGCTCGATCTTCCGCCGGTGTTGCGTCAGGAAAATCTCGATTACGACAAATATCGTGAGATTGAATTCCGCAGCGAACGCTCGCTCTGGGGCAATGACGGAGTGCCGTTTCGAGTTCAGTTCTTTCATCCCGGTTACATTTATCACGAACCGGTGCGCATAAATGAATTTACGCTCACACACGCGCAGCCGATTCGCTTCGTTCAGGATTTTTTTGATTATCGCAACCTCAACATTGCTCGTCAGATTCCCGCCGATACCGGCTACGCCGGATTTCGTTTATTGTATGAGTTGAACGGCCCGGGCAAATGGGACGAACTCGGCTCATTTCTCGGCGCGAGTTATTTTCGTTTGTTGGGTAAGGGTCAACGCTACGGCATCTCTGCGCGCGGGCTGGCGATTGATTCCGGCGAATCTGATCGTCCGGAGGAATTTCCGATCTTCACCGATTGGTGGCTCGGCAAACCGCAGAAGGAAGACACGCAATTGCGCCTTTATGCAATTCTCGACAGCGTCAGTTGTGCGGGCGCGTATGAATTTCTGATTCAGCCGGGCGATACAACAATCGTGGACGTCGAATGCGTGCTCTATTTCCGCGAAACCAACAACGTTGCCGCCGTGAATCCCAATCGCAAACCGATTACTTCCGTCGGCATCGCGCCGCTGACGAGCATGTTCTGGTTCGGCAAACATTCAGAACGCAAATTCGATGATTACCGCCCCGAAGTACACGATAGCAACGGTTTGCTGATTCACATGGAAAACGGCGAACTCCTCTGGCGCCCGCTCAACAACGCGTCCGTCATGCGCCATCAACGCTTCAACGCTAAAGGCCTTCGCGGCTTTGGATTGTTACAACGCGAACGCAACTTTGAAGCTTATCAGGACATTTTCAATTACTACCATCTCACGCCCAGCGTCTGGGTTGTGCCACGCGGCAACTGGGGCGAAGGCGACGTTCACCTGCTTGAACTCAGCACGCATTACGAAGGACTCGATAACATCGTCGCGTTCTGGAATCCGAAAGTGAAACCCGAACCGATGCG
>CALAYC010000251.1 GCA_937894935.1 uncultured Verrucomicrobiota bacterium | reverse complement strand
GAAAGGTTCGGGCTTGCGAGGGTTGCGCGACACGCGCCAGCCGTTATCCGTCATGCGGCGGCTTCCTCCGGTTCGGCCTGAGGTTCGGCTTCTTCTTCCGGTTCGCGCACCCCGGCTTCTTTGTCCGCCGGAGATTCGGCTGGGGTGAATTTAGCGGCAGCGACGAAGAGTGAAGTGAACAGCGCGCTGCTCATAAGCGTGTTGCGGAAAAATTCCCAGGTTTGTGGCCAACCGTTCGTGCCTTTGATTAACGCAGTCAACCAACCGAGAAATGTTTTTGTGTATTCCGGGTTATTGAACGGATTAAACAGCCATGACGCGGTGTTGGTGATGAGATAAAACAGCAGCGCGCCGAGAATTCCGCCGCCGAGCAGGCCGAAAAACGATGCCGTGGCTTTGAATCGCTTGCCGAATAGAATCAGTGCCGCATACGCGATGTAATTGAAGAGTTGGTAGATAATTGTCGAAGCCCGCCACACATCGTGCCCGAGGCTTTCGTAGTAAAAATTCAGGAGGATGTCGCTCAGCAGCAGGGTTCCCAACGGCAACCACCACGCCATGCTTCCGGGCATTAAAACGCCTGCGCAAAAGACGAAGGCGTAAACCGCACTGAAGTTCGTGGGCAGCAGACCGGGAATGCGCGAAATCGCCAGCGTCACCATCAACAGCACGATCAACCACTTGTTCCACTTTTCTTTCACCACTACGAATGATAATTCAGGGCCGAACTTGGACAAGCTTTTCGACATTATCCACGAGGACGACGACCTGTTGGTCATCAACAAACCGGCGGATCTCGTCTGTCATCCCACCAAGGGCGACGTGTATTCCAGCCTGATCAGTCGGGTGCGACTTTATCTCGGCGCAGCGGCAAAACCGAGTCTGGTTAATCGCCTCGATCGCGAAACCAGCGGCGTCACCGTGGTGGCGAAAACGCCAGCGGTCGCGGGTGAACTCGGGCGACTCTGGGAAACGCGCATGGTGGAAAAGGAATATCTCGCCATCGTTCACGGACATGTGCGTGAAGACCATGGATTGATTGATGCGCCGTTGGGAAAAGATGAGCGCAGCGCTGTGGCGATTAAAGATTGCGTGCGTCCGGATGGGGCGGCGGCGCAAACGGAATTTTGGGTAGAGCGGAGATTTGCCGGAAAACCTCTCACTCCGGTCCTCTCCTCGTCAGATGGGGAGAATAAGGACGTTGCAAAGCGTTTGGTGGAGTTCACGCTGTTGCGTCTGCTCCCGCGCACGGGGCGAAAGCATCAAATCCGCATTCACCTGGCGCACATCGGGCATCCGATTGTGGGCGATAAGATTTATGGCGCGGATGAGACGTTGTATCTGGCGTTGGTGGAACGGCGCTTAACGGATGAACAGCGTGCGCAACTGATTCTTCCGAATCATGCGTTGCACGCGAGTGCCGTGCGATTTGTCTGGCGCGGAACGCCGGTGGGATTTCGCTGCGCGGCGGATTTTCGTCCGCTATTGGATGTGATTTGAATCGGGACAAAAAACAAATCAACCTCGCGATCCATGTAAAATCGAGCGCGAGGTTGAGAATGATGGGGAGAATGAGACGTTATTATTTCTTCGCCGGCCAGGCAGCGGTGGCGACGCGCACCCATTCGTCAGCAATCAACTGATTGCCGGCATAACTCGGATGAACGCCGTCGGCGGCCCAATATTCAGCCGGCGCGCGTTTGCAGGCGTCGTCGAAAGCCTTCTGCAATTTCACCACTGGCGCGTCATATTTCTTGCCGAGTTTGGCAACGACGGCCTGGAATTCCTTCAGATGACCTTGCCAGACATCCCATTTGGCTGAGGTGGCGCTGCCGCGGGTGATGAACGGTTCAAGCAGGATGATTTTCACGTTGGGCAACGCGGCTTTCGTCTGACGGAGCAGTTCATCGTAGCCTTCCTCGAATTTCGCGACGGAAACTTCTTTGCCATCGTTGAGCGGATGCCAGATGTCGTTCACACCAATCAGAATGCTGACGACAGTGGGTTGCAGATCGATGGTATCAGTTTGCCAGCGATTGAGCAGGTCGGGGACTTTGTGGCCGCTGATGCCGCGATTGAAAAATTCCAGTTTTCGTTCCGGATAAAGTGCGCCGTATTTCGCACCAATCAGAAACGCGTAGCTGTGTCCCAATCGATGCGCCGGATCGTTGTTGCGACTGCGGCCGCAATCGGTGATGGAATCGCCTTGAAACAGAATGCGATTGCCGGCGGCGAAAATTGCGGACGTCTTTTCGGCAGCCTGAGAAACGGATTGCATGGTCAAAACTAATGCGATGAAGGCGATAACGGATTTCATAACTGTGCGCATGGTCAGCAAATTTTTTGGAAAAAGACAAATCAATCTTCAGACGAATTATCCACAGCGCACTGGCAACATTTTGTCATCAAGAAAACTTTGCGTAGCGAGAGTGAATGATGTGAGATGTCCGCCCTATGATCGATTCTGTTTCTGATAGTGGTGGTGCACCTGATTTGAAGAAAGCGCGGCGGCGCAAAGTTGCGGCCGGCGATGCTCATCGCGTGGACCGGTTGCCGCCGCATTCCAATGAAGCAGAGCAGGGTGTGTTGGGTTGCGTGTTGCTCGATCCCAATAATTGCCTCGCGCCGTGCATTGAAAAATTCAAGGCCGGGCCGGAAGTGTTTTACGATTTGCGTCACCAGACGATTTACGAAGCGTTCGTGCAGATGTACGACAAGCGCGAGCCGATTGACATCATTACGTTGCAACAGCGATTGAAAGATCGCGGTTTGTTGGAGCAAATCGGTGGCATCGCGTATCTGAACGCCTTGCAGGATGCCGTGCCGTCCGCAGCGAACCTCACGTACTATCTGGATATCGTTGAGGAGAAGTTTTTGCTGCGGAAAATGATTCATACCTGCACGGATGTCGTTGCGCGCGTGTATGACTACGACGGGGAGGTTGATTCCCTGCTGGACGAAGTAGAACGCGACATTCTCAAGATGAGTGAATCGCGTTCGGGCGGCACGATTGAGCCGGTGAAGTCGCTCGTGAACAAAGCCATCGGGCTCGTGGAAAATTATTTCAATCGCCAGGGGCAGCTTGGCGGATTGGCGACGGGGTTTGCGGATCTGGATCGCATGACTGATGGCATGCATGGTGGGGAAATGATCGTCATCGCGGCGCGTCCTTCGATGGGTAAAACGTCGTTGGCGATGAACATCGCGGAACACGTGGTGGTGAATCAGCGTTTGCCAGTGGGCGTGTTCAGTCTGGAAATGACCGCGGAATCGCTTGTGCTGCGTATGCTCTGTTCGAATGCGCGGGTGAATTTGCGCAACATTCGCGAGGGTTTCATGAGCGAATCGGACTTTCCGAAGCTGACGAGTGCGGCGGGGAAGATGTCGAGCTGTCCGTTGTATATTGACGACACGCCGGGGTTATCAATTTTGCAGTTGCGGACGCGGGCGCGGCGCATGTGGCAACAATATGGGATTAAGCTTTTTGTGATTGATTATCTGCAGTTGCTCAACTCTACTTCGCGGCGAGCGCAGGAAAACCGGCAGCAGGAAATTGCCGAAATCTCCAGTGGCATTAAAGCGTTGGCCAAGGAATTGGACGTTCCCGTCATTGTGCTGGCACAGTTGAATCGCGAATTGGAGAAAGACAAAAACCGCAAGCCGCGGATGTCCGACCTGCGTGAATCCGGTTCGATTGAACAGGATGCCGACCTGATTGGTCTGCTCTACAAACCGGCCAGTGACGATGAAGACGCGCCGCCGCTGGAAGAGCAGCCCGATGGGATTCCGGTCAATTTGCTGATTGCCAAGCAACGCAACGGACCGACCGGCGACGTGCATTTGACCTTTTTGAAACCGTACACACGATTTGAAAGCGCAGCGAAAGTCAGCGAAGAGGATATCCCGGGGCACTGATGCCAAAATAAAAGACTGGCTGCGGATTTGCGCTTTGGGCGCGAGCGTGTGTTACGCGACTTCGGTCGGGGCGCAGGAAACGCCACCGAAAATTGCCCGGATTGAAATCCGTTTTGCCGGTCCGGCATCGGTCAGCGAAGAAATCGTTCGCGGTAACATCCGTTCGCGCGTCGGCGAACCGTATCGCCCCATCACGGTGGACGACGACATTCGCAGTCTTTATTCCACCGACCTTTTTTACAACATCCGGGTCACGCGCGATCCCACGCCCGAAGGTAGCGTAGTGTTGACGTACGTGTTGCAGGCCAATCCGCGTCTGATGGATATCCGGATTGAAGGGAACGAGAAGATTAAAGACTCGGATATCCGCAAAAAGATCACATCCAAAGTCGGCGAAGCGTTGGACGAGCGGAAGCTGTTCACCGACGCGCAGGAGATTGAGAAGCTGTATCAGAAGAAGGGTTATTCGGGGACGAAGGTGCGTTATGCGCTGAGCATTGATGAAGCCGGAGGCCGCGGCACGGCGACGTTTGAAATTCAGGAAAGTCCGAAGGTCAAAATTGTTGATTACGAATTTGTCGGGGCGAATCAGGTCAAGCGCAGTGCTTTACGCAAGGCGATGCTCGGTTGGTGGCGAAAGAATTTCTCATGGCTCGTCGGCTACGGACGATTTCAGGAGGAGAAATGGGAGGAAGCCCAAGAGCGGTTGAAAGAATATTACCGCGACCAGGGCTTCATTGATTTCGATTTGGAGAAAGTCGAATTCGTCAACGAGACGCCGACGCGACTGGTAATCCGGCTGCACGTTTTCGAAGGTCAGAAATACAAGGTTGGCAATATCACCTTCAACGGAACGACGATGTTGCCGACGCACGCTGTTCAACCGGATTTTACGCCCGGGCCAGCGCCGAAAGATCCTTCCGAACGACGGGCATGGGCCGAGGCGGCAACGTTGCATCGCGATTTCGTGATGAAGGAAGGCAGCACCTTCACGATGAAAGGACTCGCCCGTGATACGCAGGCGGTGGAGAGCTTTTACGATTCGCGCGGTCACATTGATGTTGGCCGAGGAGGAAAATTACGCGTTCGTCGCGTGCCTAATGTTGAACAAGGTACGATGGATCTGGTGTTCAACATCGAAGAAGGCCAGAAGTCGTACATTGAGAAAATCAACATCCGCGGCAACACCAAGACCAAAGATAAAGTCATCCGTCGCGAATTGGCTGTCGCACCCGGCGAAGTCTTCGACATGACGCGGGTCAAAGTGAGTAAGCAACGTCTCGAAGGCCTGGGCTATTTCTCCAGAGTGGAAGCGCGCCCGGAGGACACGGAAATTCCGAATCGCAAAAATCTGTTGATCGGAGTCGAGGAACAACAGACCGGGCGAATCAGTTTCGGCGCGGGCTTCAGTTCCATCGATTCATTCGTCGCTTATTCGGAAGTGACGATGGGAAATTTCGATATTTTCCATCCACCGACATTCACCGGTGGCGGCCAAAAATTCCGCGCGCAGATTCAAGTCGGTACTGAGCGACAGGATTACGTGCTGGCCTGGTCTGAACCGTGGTTTCTGGATCAAAAACTGACGCTCGGTACGGAGTTGTATCATCGCCGTCTCGATTATCAGAGTATCGGAAATCTTTATGACGAAGTGCGCTCCGGCGTGCGTGTCAGTTTGAGCAAAGCGCTGCCGCGTCCGCTATTGTTGGACAGCATTTTCGGTCCAGGCGATTTGATTGGCAGTGTGTATTGGAATTTCGAAAACGCCGGCATCCTGTTCGAAGATTGGGTGCATGGGCCAATCACTGTTCCGCCGTCGGAACCCGGCGGGCCGATTCGCGAACTGCAACCGCCGAATGCTCCGCTGACGATTCTCAGCGAAGGTGGTTATTCGTTACTTTCGAAAATCGGTGCCAGTCTGGCGTACGACACGCGCAACAACGTGCGGTTGCCAAACGGCGGTCAACGCACCGAAATCAGCACGGAAATCACGTCGAGCTATCTGGGCGGACAACGCGATTATTATCGGGTTGAAGCGCAGACGGCGTGGTATTTCCCGGGCTTGTTCAAGGGGCACGTTTTGGAATTCGGTGTTCGCGGTGGGGTCGTGGATGGAATGGATGGCGATACGGTGCCGTTCTATGAACGCTATTATCTCGGCGGTATGTATTCGTTGCGCGGCACGCGATATCGCGCGGTGAGTCCGCGGGAACTCAATCCGGCAGGTGGTTTCTACACCGAACCGATTGGCGGTCACAGTTATTGGTTCGGCACAGCGGAATATAGTCTTCCGTTGATTACATCCGATGCCGGCGCGGGGCTGCGGTTTGCAGTGTTTTATGATATCGGTAGTGTGGGTATAAATCCGTATAGCTTTAACGCTGATGATTTCACGGACAACTGGGGCTTTGGATTGCGGTTGAACATTCCGCAACTCGGACCGTTGCGATTGGATTACGGTATTCCGATTCACCACGACCAGTTCAGCAACGGCAACGGCAAGTTCCACTTCGGCGTTGGCTGGCAACGACCTTTCTAAAAATGCAGTCGGATCGAAACAAATTGATTTCAGTCGTTGTGCGCTTGAGTGCAGTGCTCGTGATTTGCCTTGGAGCAGTGATTGTGGCGGCGACGGCAGCAACAGCAGAGCGAGGATTGGAGAATCGCGTTGGTGCAGTGCTGGGAGAACGCGCGCTTAAATTTGAAGCGAATCACGGACAATTCGATGCGAGCATCAAGTTCGTGGCGCGCGGTGCGGCGTATGCCTTTGCGCTGACACCGACCGAAGTTGTCGTGCAATTACGAAAACCGAATGGTTCGGAAGAGCAGGCAGTTCCGACGCGCCGAGCGATTAAGCAAGAAACGGCAGATATCCGAATTCAGTTCGTCGGGGCTGAACCTGCGGCGACGATGCAGGGGCTGGGACCGATGGCTGGACGCGCGAATTATCTCATCGGCAATGACGCATCGCGCTGGCAACTGAATGTTCCATCGTTTGAACGCGTGCGCGTGGCGGGCGTTTATCCGGGTATTGATGTCTTGCACTACGGCAATCAGAGGCAGTTGGAATATGATTTCGAAGTTGCCCCCGGTGCGAATCCGGAGGTGATTGCACTCAAGTTTTTCGGCGCGCAGCGAATTGAAATTTCCGAGGAAGGCGATCTGGTTTTGCGCGTTGGCGCCGATGAATTGCGTCAACTCAAGCCGGTGGCGTATCAGAATGTTGATGGAAAGCGAAAGACGGTTGAAGCGAACTATCGGTTGGCGGATGGCAATGTCGTGAAGTTTGCGCTCGGCGACTATGATTCGACGTTGCCGTTGTTGATTGATCCGGTGGTGAGTTACGCAGCGTATTTGAACGGACCGGGAAATGATCGGCCGCTCGCCGTCGCGATCGGACCGGACGGCGATATTTATCTGACCGGCGATACGTTGTCGGCTTCGGGATTTGCCACGCCGGGCGCGTTTCAAACCAATCTCGCTGGAGCATTCAGCGGCGTGGGCGATGTTTTCATTTCGCGTCACAAGAACGACAGTGCGTTGACGGATGTGTATGTCACGTATCTCGGCGGTAGTGGTGATGAAGTCGGATTTGCTCTCGCAGTGGACGACGACGGAAATGCCTACGTGACCGGTTACACAGCTTCAACAAACTTTCCGACGCAATCGGCGTTGAAACCCAGCATTCAGACGAATCTCGTTCCGGGATTTCCGGTGCCGGCGGCGGACGCATTTATTGCGAAGCTTGGACCGGAGGGGACGAACCTGGTGTTCTCCACATTTTACGGAGGCGACGGCAGCGGATTCAGTGGCCTTGGCGACGATGTGGGGCGCGGTATCGCGTTGGATGCGGCGCGAAATGTTTACGTGGTCGGTTACACGGGGGCGACGAATTTTCCGGCTTCAGCGATGCTGGGCGGCGGTGGATTTGAAGATGCGTTTCTATTGAAGCTGGATCCGTCGGGAAGCAGCGTTGCATATTCCTTGAGAATCGGCGGCGCGAATCGTGATTTTGCGCAAGGCGTTGCGATTGATGCGAACGGCGATCCTGTCGTGGTCGGTTATACCGCGTCAGCAGATTTTCCCGTCACGACGAATGCGTTTCAGTATTATCTGAATCAATCCACCAACGTAACTGCGGCGGATGACGCGTTTGTAGTGCGGTTTGATCAAACAGACCAGACGTTCTACGCGACGTTCCTGGGCGGGACGAACAGCGATCGCGCGTTTGGGGTCGCGACGGATGCAACAGGTGCGGTGTATGTGGCGGGACGGACCTTCTCGGGCGATTTCCCGCGCACAAGTACGAATCTACCGACGGCTGTCATTTCCAACGTCAGTTTTTCCGATGTGTTCGTAACGAAGTTCAGTCCGTTCGCGACAAACCTCGTTTACTCGGCGGTTTTTGGCGGAGCGGCGAGCGAAACTGCGTGGGGCATCGCTGTGGATGGACTGGGGCAGGCGCATGTGACGGGCGAAACGACATCGCTTAATTTTCCGACGAACGATCTCAGCGGCATTTTGCGCGGTACGAACGCCGGTGGAACGGATGCGTTTCTCGCGCAGCTCAGCAGCGATGGCACGGTGCTGAATTACTCCGGCTATCTCGGTGGAACGGCCACGGATCGCGGTACCGGTATTGCGCTTGATTCGGCCGGTAATGCGTATTTCATCGGGGAAACAATTTACGGCACGACGCCGATTGGCGTTGTAGCGGGGCGCACGGATGGCGACGGTTACGTTGTTAAAATTCTTGGCCAACCGCTGTTGACCATTGCGCCGGCCGGAAGCGATATCGTTGTTTCGTGGCCCGGTTTTGCGCCGGAGTTCACGTTGGAAATCAATACCAACCAGATGCAGCCGAATGGATGGACGGCGGTGGACGCGATACCTGTGTTCACCAATGGGGCGCATGTGGTGAAGGTGCCCGCTTCCAATGCCCCCGGTTACTTCCGGCTGATCAAATAGGGGATTTTCCGGTGAACACCCGCGACTCTTTTGGGTCAGAGTCTTCATGCTGGCCAATTTGAGATTGGCGCAAGCCGGAGTTTTTGATTCTTTATGTTTATGACTAAATCGTTTCGGTTGGGATTGATTGCCGCGTTGTTGTTGGTCGGCAGCGGGTTTGCGCAGGCGCAGACGCGCATCGGCACGGTGGACCTGGTGAAGGTTTTCAATGACTACTGGAAAACCAAACAATCCAAGCTCGCGCTCGAAGAAAGCCGCAATGAATTGAAGAAAGAATTTGAAACGATGCAGGAGGCGCACAAAAAGCTGGCGCTGGAGTTTCAAAAATTGGTGACCGATGCGAACGATCAGGCGGTTTCCAGTGAGGAACGCGAGAAACGCAAGAAAGCCCTCGAACCGCGTGCCAAAGAACTGCGCGACAGCGAAGAAAGTCTCAAACAATACCTCGCGCGCAACGAAACGGATCTCAAAATGAAGACCGAGCGCATGATGGAAACGGTCATCAAAGACATTAAATCAGTCATCGCCGCGCGTGCCCGCACCGGCGGTTACACGATGGTGGTGGATGTTTCGGCTAAATCGCTCGCGCAGACGGAAGTGGTGCTCTATACCACGGGCGATAGTGACATTACCGACGCAGTGGTCAAAGAACTCAACGCCGCCGCGCCGCCGGAGTTCGCTAAATAAAATTCTGCGAGCTTAAAAGTTTTCCAAAGCGCCGGCTTCTCGTGAACCGGCGCTTTTCTTTTACGATTCACTCAATCGTTTCTTTGGCGCTTCGAAGAGCATTCGATGCGCTTCGTCGAGGATTTCCGGAATTCGTTTGGCGAACGGATTGCCCGCGAGGATAGCATCGAGTTTTAAGTCACGCACGCGTGCGGCGTTCTCACCAGGAAACCAATGGTCCGCCTGCCCGAGCAGGTTGTAACGCATCTTGCCCCACGCGACGAGGTCCAGCGATTTTGCGTAAGTCCAGAGCCGCAAGATTTCAGTCACATTCACATAACCGGGTACATCGGAATAACTCGGCAGATCTTCCCACCAGTGCGCGCACCAATCAGCTCCCAGCACTTGCTCCATTTCGGCGCGCAATCGCTTCTCAATCGGCGCGATTACTTCCGCAGCTCGGTCGTAATGTTCTAATGCGGCGACGTGTTCGTCGAAATCCGTCGGCTTCGCCACACCGCTACTCAACGTATGCACCTGCGGACGCGCGAGGCAGTAGAGGTCGTTGAATTGCATCGGCGAAAGCGGCGCGCAGAGTTGCACGAGCTTGGCTGGCGGTTCGTAAAGCTTTCCGCCTTTGTCGTTCGGGCTGATAATGAACACGCCCATATCTTTCGCGGTAGCGGCTTCGATGCACGACCAGTTCAAGTCGTTGACGAAATACCAGTGAAGATTGATGTAATCAAACTCACCGCCGCGGATGGTTTCGTGAATGATATCGGTAGTCGCGTGTGTCGTGAAACCGACGAAACGACAGCGGCCTTCGCGTTGCAATTGGCGCGCGGCATCGAGCGATCCGCCTTTGCGCACTGCCCAATCGAGAAGCTGCCGATTATTCACGCCGTGCAGAGTCAGCAAATCCACGTAATCGAGCTGAAGATATTTCATCGAGGTGTTGAACGTCTCAATGAACTCACGAGCCGTGGCGCGGGGCGAAACTTTGGTCTGCACAATCATCTTCTCGCGCGGCAATTTCGGCAGCACCCAACCGAGTTGCATTTCCGATGTGCCGTAACCGCGGGCGGTTTCGATGTGGTTGATGCCGAGTTCCAGCGCGCGATGAATGCACGCTTCAAGATTTGACTGTCCGGCAGAAGGAATGTCCTTCGGATCGACATCCTGCCACTTGTGCTGATAACGCATGCCACCGCAGGAAATCACCGGCATCTGAAGTTCGGTCCGACCAAAGCGACGATATTTCATCGCAGCGAGACTAAACGAAGTCGGCGAAGCGGGCAAAAAGAAGTTCCGTTGCAGAGGGAACGCGGGATTTCCGCGTAGCGAATTATAACTGCATGGCGAAGCCGACGATGAAGCGCGGATGTTCCTGCACTTCTATGCCGAGGTGCGCAATGCCGCCGTTCGTGAACTGTTTGGCGAGTTTGAGAACGACGTTTTGCGCCTCGTAATGTCGGGCCAGATGATAAGCCGTGCCGAGGTCCAGAGAAATCCCGCTGCTGAGCGGAAAGGAAAATGCAAGTTCAAACCGATGATCCGCGAAGTCCTCATAGTGGTAGCGCACGTGCGTCAGCATTACGAGCGAATCACCATTCCAGATACTTGCGCTCATGAACGCATACGGACTGGTGCGAAACGGACGGAGACCGAAAGAAAAATTCCGATTGTTGGAAAGCCGATTCCACCAGGAACGTTCCAGCGCGCGATACGAAGGATCGAGCGGCGCCACGGACGCTTCTTCCACACTGTTGACGGAATTGAGCAATACGCTCACCAGGAAATTCCGTTGTCCTTCCAGCCAAGTCATGATGGGCAGTTCCATCGCAATGTCACGCAAGGCTACTGATGCGGACCGCGAAATTGAACCGCGCGCGGCGCGAGTGGTCATGTCATGGATGTCCCGCGAACTGAAATTGGGTTGGAGGAATAACTGCGCTGTGTGCAACGGGTGAAACCGCGCGTTGAAAAATCGATCGAGATTGCGATCGGTTTCGACTTCGAAACGTTCCCAGAGGTTGTCCGGTGTCGGCGGAGATTGCAGCACGAGCCGGGCGGAAAGGTCATATTCAAGGTGAATGTGAGGCGTATCCGCCGCTGCACCGAGCGTCACCAAAACGGCCAGAGCCGTACAAATTCTGGCTGCGTTAATCACAAATTCACGACATTAAATCACGTTGATCGCGCCGATCTGTCCCCGGGACTGCCCCGGGTGAATCTCTGAAACCGACTTGCTCTGAACGCACTCAAACTTATTTGCTTCGTCGGTATCGGCATCCTCCTTGTGCGCTGCGGCAACTCTAAGCAGCGTGAGTGCCGGATGGCATGAGGTATAAGCCTACTTCGAGATTCGCGCGATGTTATGAATCGAACTGTTAAACTGAGCTATGCTGTCAACCTGCTACCGGAGAAACGTTTTGCGGCGGAGCGAAGGAAAGGCGATAGAGGCAAAACTGACGGTGCGAAAAAAATGGAAAATTTTTGACGCGAAGTTTTTGCGATAATCAGAGTCGTTCGTGAATTCAAAATCGCAAATCGCAATTCAGTCTGGAAACGGACTCGCTGGCCGGTGACCAGATCGCATCCAAACGTTAATCACTCCCAGCGCGCATACCCAACCTTACCAAAAACAGAATGCTATCAGAGCCGGCGAGTGCCTTAAACTGGTGCAGTGTTTCTGTCTCAAAGCATTGACGAGAAACAACAATCCCGGTGGTCAGAAAAACAAACTCACGCGACGACAAATCGTCCTGGTAATGAACCGGATTTTACCTTGGGGACTGTTCCCGGGAGTCAGCAATTGCTGCGGTCGCAGCATCAGTCGCAACGGGTGGAAGTGTGAGGCGTATGATGAACGGAAACGTTCCGGTAAGGCGACACGCTGCGGCTAGGTCTGCGACCATAGCCGCGCTCCCGAAAAAGTGCTGAACCGAACGCGGTCGATGGTGTGTTGCGGCGTTGAAAGCCAGAGATAGTGCAGCTCGATTTCGTATCCAGTTTCAAGGCGTGTTGAACGCGTCGGATGTAAGTTTTACCGCTCAACGTGCTTTCGAGGCGAATGTTTCGCGCGACGCAATCGCCCACTTGTTTGAGCAACATTTGCGCAGCCTGAACGGCCCCAGCACTTGGTTTCAGCGGTGAAAGCCACGAGCGATTTCTTCTGCGTTGAGAAAGCGAAGGCATTTACTTCGTAGGGAGGAATTCCTTCGCGAACGTGGTTTTGCCCGCGCCGTTACAGCCAGCAATCAGATACAGGACTGGTTGCGGCGCGGGCATTGAAGATTAAAGCTTCAAATCTTTATCCGTCACCGCGCCTTCGCTGGCGCTGGTGACGTGCGCGGCGAATTTGGCGAGCACCCCGCGCGGATAACGCGGAGCAGGTTTTTTCCAGGCTTTCTTGCGTTTGGCCAGTTCCTTCGCAGGCACGGCGAGTGTGAGAGTACGTTTGACGGAATCGATGATGATTCTGTCGCCGTTCTTCACGAGAGCGATCGGGCCGCCGACGTAAGATTCCGGCGTGACGTGGCCGACGACGAAGCCGTGACTGCCGCCACTGAAGCGTCCATCGGTGAGCAGCGCAACGTCTTTGCCGAGGCCTTTACCCATGATGGCGCTGGTGGGCGCGAGCATTTCGCGCATGCCAGGTCCGCCTTTCGGGCCCTCGCCGCGAATGACGATGACGTGACCGGCTTTCACCGTGCCATCGAGAATTGCTTTGAGCGCTTTTTCTTCGCCTTCGAACACGATGGCTTTGCCTTCAAAGCGCGAACCTTCCTTGCCGGTGATTTTTCCAACCGCACCTTCGGGCGCGAGGTTGCCGTAGAAGATGACAAGGTGACTGTCTTTCTTGATCGGATTATCGAGCGGGCGGATGATTTGTTGGCCGGCCGGATACGGTTTCACGTTTTTGAGCGTCTCGGCCATGGTTTCGCCGGTGACGGTGAGGCAATCGCCGTGGAGCAATCCCGCATCGAGCAACGTTTTCATCAACGGACGAATACCGCCGATGGCAACGAGAGCGCTCATGCTGTATTTGCCGCTGGGTTTGAGGTCGGCGAGTACGGGCACGTGTTTCCCGATGCGCGTGAAGTCGTCGATGGTAAGTTTCACGTTTGCGGCACTCGCGATGGCGAGGAGGTGTAACACGGCATTGGTCGAACCACCCAGTGCGATGACTACCGTGATGGCGTTCTCAAACGCTTTCTTCGTGAGAATGTCACGCGGTTTGATGCCTTTGCGCAGCATGTTTACCACGGCGGCGCCGGCGCGCCGGCAATCGTCGAGCTTAGCGGGGGAAACGGCATTTTGCGCGGAGCTGTTAGGTAAGCTCATGCCGAGTGCTTCGATGGCGCTGGCCATGGTGTTGGCGGTGTACATGCCGCCGCAAGAACCCGGGCCAGGAATCGCACAGGATTCAACCGCATGCAATTCCTGATCAGAAAGTTTGCCGGCCGCGTGTTGGCCGACAGCTTCGAAGACGGAAACGATGTCAAGTTCCTTGCCTTTGGGCAATTGGCCGGGAGGCGGATTAGTCAGACAACCCGGCAGAATTGTCCCGCCATAAACGAACACGGCCGGGCGATTCATACGCGCCATCGCGATTAATGCGCCGGGCATGTTTTTGTCGCAACCTCCGATGGCGACGTAACCGTCCATGCCGCCGCAGCCGACAACCGTTTCGATGGAATCAGCGATGACCTCGCGCGAGACGAGCGAGTACTTCATGGCTTCGTTGCCATTCGAAATGCCGTCGGAAACGGTGATGGTGTTGAAGACGATCGCTTTGCCACCGCCGGCGTTCACGCCTTTCTCGGCTTCGAGCGCGAGTTTGTCGATGTGCATGTTGCACGGCGTGACGTTGCCCCAGGTGGACGCAACTCCGATGAGCGGCTTCTTGAAATCCTCATCGGTAAATCCGACCGGATAAAGCATGGCGCGAGCAGCAGCGCGGTGCGGTCCATCCAGAAGCGGACCGGAGAACGGGCGGATGTCGGGAAAGCCAGATTTCACGGACGAATTGTTACGTTTCGCGGTGGCTGATTTCTTTTTCATCGGACGGGCAGTGTGCCGAAAACGGAGCAGGGGAGCAAGGCGTGGAACGCAGCGCAACGCAAAATCTGTTTAAGCTTCATTATGCGTAAATTGTGCCTTGTGCGTTCGTTCGTCTGATGAAGATGCCGTGTCTGCTCAGAGCCGGGGATGCTTATGGGACACGCCGCCTATCAACTTTGTCGTGCGTTTTGACGAGGCAATTGAAACTTGTCCGACCGAAATCGCGGCTCTTTACTTGAGCAATGCCCAAGACCTTTCAGATTTCGCGACGTTCGTTTTTGCATCGTTGCGCCGTAACAGCCGGAGCTACTGGTTTGCCGTTATGGTTTGTCGAACGAGAACTGGCAGTCGCGGCTGATTCTACTGCGAAGCCGCGCAGCGCAAATGATCGACCAGGAATTGCGCTCATCGGCTGCGGCGGAATGGGACGCGGCGACGCGCAGAACGCTGGTCGCTTCGGTGAGATTGTGGCGGTATGCGATGTGGACGAGAACCACTTGAAGCAGGCGGTGAAGCAATTCACTAAAGGCGGAAAGGTTCCGACGAGGTTTACGGATTTTCGGAAAGTCATGGAGCGTGATGACGTGCACGTGATTGTGCAAGCAACGCCTGATCATTGGCACACGTTGATCAATATCGCCGCCGCAAAAGCGAAAAAAGATGTTTATGCTGAGAAGCCGCTGACGTTGACGATTGATGAAGGAAAGCGATTGGTGCAATCCGTTCGTGAGTATCGCGTCGTCCTGCAAACCGGCACGCAGCAGCGCAGTGACAAAAAGTTTCGGCTCGCCTGTGAATTGGTTCGCAATGGTCGGATCGGAAAGCTGAAACAGGTGAATGTTTTCGTGCCAGCGGGAGTTCTTGGCGGTCCATTCACGCCAACGGCTGTGCCTGCTGGTTTTCATTGGGATTACTGGTTGGGGCAAGCGCCGTTGGTGGATTACATGAAGGAACGGACGCATGGTTCGTTTCGTTGGTGGTATGACTATTCAGGCGGACCGGTAACGGATTGGGGGGCGCATCACAATGATATCGCGCGCTGGGCGATTGGTGAGGATGGGCCGGTGGAAGTCGAAGCGCGCGCGTTAACGGAACCGATTTCAGGCGGATTCACAACGCCGTCAGAATTTGAAGCCACGCTCACGTGGAATAACGACGTGAAACAAGTGGTGAAAACTACGCCGGACGACACGCCGTATGGTGGAATCATCAATCCCGATGGGCAGCGCAATGGATTGAAATTTATCGGCACGGAAGGATGGATTTGGGTGAACCGCGCCGATTTATCCGCCAGCGATGAGGCGATTATTGAAACGCCTTTGCCGGAGAACGCCGTCAAATTGCCGGTCAGTCATGATCACATGCGCAATTTCTTTGATTGCGTGCGGTCACGCCAGGATCCGATTTGTCCGGTGGAAACTGGCCATCGGTCGGCGGTGGTCGGCCATCTCATTGTCATCGCGTTGCGCACGGGCAAGAAACTGCGTTGGGATGCGAAGAACGAAAAGTTTGTCGGGCCGGACGCGGCGGAAGCAAATACGCATCTCGCTCGCGAAATGCGAAAGCCGTATGACTACAGCTTTGTCGGGTAGAATTAAAGCGCGGTCAGATTATTGCGCGGCTTCGCGCATGGCGGCGAAAAGACTCCGACCTGTGCTGAGTTCCACCGGCTTTTTGGAACGCTCCGCTTCGGTTTCAACCAGTTCAGCAGGCAGTTCTTTCAGAAAAGGCGAGGGATGACACGGCATCACCTGACCGTATTTTTTTCGTCCGGCGCAATGGCTGATGGTCAGGCTCAACATGGCGCGCGTCACAGCGACGTAAAACAAGCGTCGTTCTTCGTCCAGCGTGCCTTCCATTTTGGAGCGCGAGTGCGGTAACAGACCGTCTTCCATTCCCACGATGTACACGTGCGGAAACTCGAGTCCTTTGCACGAGTGCATCGTAATGAGCGTAACCGCGTCGCCGGCTTTTTCCTCTTCCTCTTCGCGATCAGAATCGAGCGTGACATTCTCCAAAAATTCCTGAAGCCGGTCATGCAACGAAGCCTTCGGCGTCACGTTGTCGTCCATCGTCGCAATGAATTCTTTGAGATTGCGAATCCGATTGTCGGCGACTTCGATGTTTTTTTCGGCGCGACGTAATTCCGCGTAATAACCCGTCGCAGTTAAAAAGTTATCAGTCCACGCGGCGAGCGAACCGGGTTCAAATTTCAGTCGGTTCTGATGCCCGGCTTCGTTCTGGCCATCGGCTGAATTTAAAGATGGCGACTGTTCACTGAACAGAGCGGCGTTTGGTGAAAAACTTTCCCGTTCCTGAAGCTGAGGAGGCGCGAGCAGTTCGCTGCGAGTTTCTTCAACGAATTCCACGAATGCTTCAATCGCCTCACGCGTGCGCGCCTGAAAAGTCGTTGTTACCACCGGATTTTTCATGGCAGCAAAAACGGATTCTCTGCGCTCGTGGCTGGCGGCAAGGAGACGTTCCATCGTGACATCGCTCAGACCGCGCGCGGGAGTGTTGGCAATGCGCAACAGGCTGATGTCGTCATGCGGATTGAGAAAGGTTTTCAGATACGCGAGCAAATCGCGGATTTCACGGCGATCAAAGAAGCTCTGTCCGCCAATGAGATGATAGCGGACGCCGGCGGCGCGCAGAGCGGTTTCGAGTGGGCGCGACTGCAAATTGGTGCGAAAGAGAATTGCGTGTTGCGACCAGGGGATGCGGCGTGCGAGCCGATTGAATTCAATGGCGGCGACAATCTCACGTGCTTCTTCCTCGTCGGTCTCAAATGCGCGGAGGGAAATTTTGTTGCCGGTCCCTTTATCCGACCAAAGCGTTTTTACGCGGCGACGTGCGTTGTTTTTGATGAGCGCGTTGGCGGCGTTAAGAATCGTGTTTGTAGAGCGATAGTTTTGCTCCAGCTTGATGATTTTTACCTCAGGAAAATATTGCTCGAGATTCAGGAGATTGGCGATTTCCGCGCCACGCCAGCCGTAAATGCTTTGATCGTCGTCGCCGACGACGCAGAAATTGCGATGCTCCTTTGTGAGCGCATGAACCAGTTCGAACTGCGCCGCGTTGGTATCCTGATATTCGTCCACCATCACGTAGCGATACTTGTTGCGACACGCTGCCAACGCATCGGGATGGTCGCGGAACAAACGCAGTGCGAGCAGAATCAGGTCATCAAAATCCACGGCGTTGCAGGCGTGCAGAGCAGACTCATAACGCTTTACAACGTGTTGAGCCAATGCGCGAACATTAGGATCGCCGAACATGGCTGAATTTTCGCCGCCGTTCTTGAATTTGCTCAACATCGCGAGCACGGCGTGCGGATCGGTCTTTTCGCCTTTGGCGGAAATGTTCGCGAGGATTTTCTTAATTGCACCCAGTTGTTCCGATTCGTCGTAGATGACGAAGTTGCGTTTGTAACCGAGTTTCTCAATGTGTTCGCGCAGAATGCGTACGCAGAGCGAATGAAATGTGCAAATGGTCGGACGTTCGACTTTTACGCGCTCGCCGTTTTCTGATTTGGCCGGTGGCGGCAAAAGTTTGCGGACGCGTTCCTGCATTTCGCGGGCAGCTTTGTTGGTGAACGTGACGGCAAGGATGTTTCCTGGTGCGACTTTTTTGCGAATCAGATACGCAATGCGATGAGTGATGACACGAGTTTTGCCCGTGCCAGCGCCTGCAAGGATCAAAACCGGGCCGTTGATGGTTTCAACAGCGAGGCGTTGAGGCGGATTCAGCGTGCTCAGGTCAAACATCGGGCGCGCAGTTTAGTTTCCGAACACCTGAGCGCAAGCCGGGAAAGCACGGCGGCAAAATTTTCGTAACAAACTCAGAAAACGTTCAGAAAATGAAATCAAATTTTGCGGAGAACATTCCTTTGCCTGAATCAAAAACTGCTTCGAGCGGCTGCGACATCTTTTTGGATTTGTTCTCGCAAAGCTTCCAGTGACGGAAACTTTTGTTCGCCACGAAGTTTCGTAACGAATGTAATTTCCAAGTCCTGGCCGTAGATTTCACCTGTGAAATCCAACAGATGAACTTCGACGCGAGGTGCTGGGGTGGGATTTTGAATGGTTGGGCGGATGCCGATGTTAAGCACCGCGCGATGCGTTTGATTACCGAGGCGAGCATGCGCTGCATAAACACCGTTCGGTGGCAATAGCAGGCCGGAGGTGTCGAGATTCGCGGTCGGGAAGCCGATTTTTTGGCCGAGTTGATCGCCGTGAATGACGGTTCCCGCGAGAGAATAGGCGCGCCCGAGCATCTGGTTGGCGGCGTCGAAATTTCCGGCGCGAATGGCTTCGCGAATGCGCGTGCTGCTGACGGTTTGTCCGTCCAGAGCGACAGCGGCCAGAGCGTGAACGTGAAATTGCAATTCCGTTCCGAGTTGACGGAGCAGGGGAACGTTGCCGCTGCGTTGGCAGCCAAACACAAAATCTGCGCCGACGCAGATGCTTTGAATCTGGCCGAGATCGCGCACTAGATTGCGGATGAAGATTTCGCCGGTTTGCTGGCTGAACTCGCGATCAAAAGGAATTTCCAGCAGCGCATCTGCGCCGAGTGATTCAATCGCGCGGATTTTCTGCGCACGCGAATAAATCAACGGTGGAACGTGGTCCGGTGCAACGATTGCATTGGGGTGTTTATCGAACGTGACGACCAGTGCGATGGCTTCGTGCTGGCGCGCGTCGTTGACTGCCTGACGAATGATTTGTTGATGTCCGAGGTGGACGCCGTCGAAGACGCCGATGGCGAGGCAGACTTTGCGGCTGCCGTTGTTGAGGTCTTTGGCGGTGTGGACAATTTTCATCCGGGCAAAAAGGTTCAACATCCAAACGCAAACTCCCGAGAAATCCAATGATCAGATATCAAATGTCATGTCTGACGACACGATTATCTGAGGTTTCATGCCGCTGCCAGTTTCAGAAACGGAATGACGTGTTTTTCCAATTCGGTCGCGGACATTTTCAGCACTTCATCCAGCGGCTTGGCATCGGCGACGTCGAACTTGCCTGAAACCGTGCGCCGTAACGTGGCCAAGTGCGCGCCGCAGCCAAGTTTTTGTCCCAGCTCATGCGCGACACTGCGAACATACGTGCCCTTCGTGCAGGCGAGTTTGAACGCGCCAATTGGCTCGTGGTATTCGGTAAAACGAAAATTATAGATATGGATGAGGCGCGGTTCGCGTTCCACTTCGACGCCTTTGCGCGCAAGTTTGTAAAGGGGGACGCCGCCTTTTTTAATCGCAGAAACCATCGGCGGCACTTGCATTTGATCGCCGATAAACGCCGCAGCTTCTTCGTTCAACTGATCCAACGTCATCGGTAGAACGGGGAGCGAACCAGTGAGTTCTCCATCAGCATCGTAACTGTCGGTGCTTTCGCCGAACTTGATCGTGCCTTCGTAAACTTTGTCATCGGACATCAATCGCTCGGACAATTTCGTGGCTCGTCCGAGGACGATGAGGAGTAAACCGGTGGCATTGGGATCAAGCGTGCCGCAGTGGCCGACTTTTTTGATGCTGAACTTGCGGCGAATGGCATCCACGACATCATGCGAGGTGACGCCAGCAGGTTTATCAATGAGAAGCGCGCCATCAAGCGCCGAGAAATCGTGCATGGAATTATTTGGCTGCGTTGATCGCCTTTTTGATGGCGGCGACGACGCGACGTTGAACGGACAAGGGACGACCGGCGATTCGGGCGCCGGCAGCAGCGGCGTGTCCGCCTCCACCGAATTGCGCTGCGATATCGCTGACGTTGACGTCTTTATGTTTTGACCGGAGACTGATGCGAGTGATTTCCGGTTCGATTTCTTCGAACACACACGCAACGACGACGGGTTCAATGGCACGGATATGATCAATCAACCCTTCCGTATCATTCGACTCAGCGCCGGTACGAGAGAGGTCTGCTTTCTTGAGCCAGAAGTAAGCGATGCGGTTGTCGTGCGTGAGCTTGAACTTGGTGTAAATGTGTTTCAACAGACGCGCACGGGAGAGCGGAAAAGATTGATAAACTTCGTCGCAAATCTTTGCCAGATTCGCACCGCGGGTAACCAGTTCCGCGCCGACATGAAACGTGCCGGGGCGAGTCGTGGCGTATTGAAACGAACCGGTGTCCGTGCTGACAGCGGTGAACAGACAATCAGCAATCTGCTTCGTAATCGGCCAGCGGGCGACTTTTAGCAGGCGATAGATCAATTCGCCGGTGGAGGGTTCATGCGGCGAGATCCAGTTCACATCACCGTAACGCGTATTGCTCGCGTGATGGTCAATGTTGATCAGCGTTTTGCGTTGCTTGATGAATTCAGCTACCGAGCCGAGCCGTTCATAGCTGGCGCAGTCGGTGGCAATCACCAAATCGAATTCGGCTTCGGATTTCGGTTGGCTAAAAATTTTATCGGGATCGAGAAACCGATATTTCTGCGGAATGGAATCCTGATTCCAACACTGAACATCCTTATCAGCGGCACGCAAAGCGAGAGTCAGCGCAATTTGAGAGCCAATACAATCGCCATCGGGACGAATATGACCGGCGACACAGATTTTTTTTGCGTCGCGGATCTGTTCGATGATGCGATCGATAATTTGCGGATGAGATTTCATGGGCAAAGTCGCGTCAGTCTTGGTCCTCCTGCGGCGATTTTGCCAACCCGGTCTGCTGTTCCAGTTCTTCGATGATTTGCATGACGCGATTACCGCGTCCGACCGAATCATCCACCACAAATTTCAACGTTGGAGTGTATTTGAGCACCACGGCCTTGGCCATCAGACCTTGGATGCGCCCGCGATGTTCGGTCAGAACAGTCAGTGCGCGTTTTTGCTGATCGGAATTGCCGAGAATGCTGATGAAGACCACTGCGGATTTCAGATCGCCAGCGCATTCGACATCGTTCACGGAAATGAGGCCGACTTCCGTTACGTTGAATTCGCGCCGAATGGCTTCTCCGATGGCGCGCTTCAGTAATTCACGCACGCGCTGGTGACGAAGAGTAGGCATACCTTTTCAACAATTCCTGTAACCGTGAATCGGTTACAGTTTTTGCGCCACCTTTTCGATGGTGTAACATTCGATGATGTCGCCCACCGCGATTTCGCTAAAGCCTTCGATGCGGATACCACATTCCATACCGGAACGGACTTCGTTCACTTCGTCCTGGAAGCGGCGCAACGACTGCGTGACGCCTTCGTAAATTACATCCTTTCGGCGGCGCACGCGAACTTTGCCTCGGATAATGCGGCCACTCGTAACCATTGAACCCGCCACTGGAACACCTTTTGACAGATTGAAAACCTGTCGCACTTCCGCCGTGCCCACGATGACTTCCTTCGTCACCGGATCGAGCAGACCGGCCATACCGGCTTTCACCTCATCGATCAATTCGTAGATGATGGCGTAAAGTTTGATTTGAACGGATTCGTGTTTCGCTTTTTCCGCCGCGGTGCTGTCCACGCGCGTGTGGAATCCGAGAATGATTCCCTTGGAAGCGGATGCGAGCGCGACATCGTTCTCGGTGATGGCGCCGACGTCGCTGTGAATCACTTCCAGCGAAACCTTATCCGACTCAATCTTGTTGAGCGCATCGACAATCGCTTCGACCGAGCCCTGAGTGTCCGCTTTGACGACGACCTTGAGAATCTTGCCTTGTTGTTCGTCGAGCGTGGCAAAGAGATTTTCCAGCGTGACTTTGGACTTGGTTTCGAGCATTTGAGCGCGACCCGCCAGACGCCGTTCTTCGGCCAGTTCACGCGCAGCGCGTTCGTCGTCCACCACCATGAATTCCGCACCGGCTTCCGGCACGCCGTTCAAACCCAGAACTCGCACGGCAACGGATGGCGTTGCTTCGTCGAGGCGCTTGCCTTCCTCGTTAATCAACGCGCGCGCTTTACCGTAAAATTCACCGCAGATGATCACGTCACCGCGATGCAACGTGCCTTTGCGCACGAGCACAGTGGCCATCGGACCGCCGGGCTCGATACCGGATTCGATGACGTTGCCCTTCGCATTGCGATTCGGATTCGCCTTCAATTCCAACAAATCCGCTTGCAGCAAAATCATCTCGAGCAACTTGTCCACGCCTTGCTTGGTGAGCGCGGAACAATCCACGAAAATCGTGTCGCCACCCCAATCGTCCGGAACGAGACCTTTTTCCTGCAATTGTTGCCGCACCTTCAGCGGGTTGGCATTTGGATGATCGACTTTGTTAACCGCGACGAGAATCGGTACCTTGGCCGCTTTCGCGTGATTCAACGCTTCCAACGTTTGCGGCATCACGCCGTCATTGGCCGCGACTACGAGCACGACGATGTCGGTGACGTTTGCACCGCGCGCGCGCATCGAGCTGAACGCCGCGTGACCAGGCGTGTCGAGGAAGGTGATTTGTTGCAAATCATTCTTCCGTTCCGGATGCGGGAAGGAAATCGTGTAAGCGCCGATATGCTGCGTGATTCCACCGGCTTCGTCAGCAGCGACGTTGGCCTTGCGGATAACGTCGAGCAACGAAGTTTTGCCGTGGTCCACGTGACCCATGATGGTGACCACAGGCGGACGCGGTTTGAGTTGTTCCGGTTTGTCTTCGGTATCAACTTCAATCTTCTTGACCGGCGCGTGAACCTGACCTTCGCCTTTGGCGCGTTTTTCAACTTCGAACTTAACGCCGTATTTCGCGCAAACCTGAACCGCAACTTTCTCGTCAATGGCCTGATTGACGTTGGCAAACACGCCAAACTCCATCAGATCCGCGATGATCTTGAACGGCTTTTGCTTGAGCGCTTCGGCGAGTTCGCGAACAACAATCGGCGGCTTAATCGTGATGACCTGAGCGTCAGGCGGCAAAGTGAACCTGGGTGCGCTCGGACGAGCCGGTTCGGTGGGCTTTCCACCGCCCGGACCGCCACGACGAAATTGCTGCGTGTCGGCGCCGCGTTGGCCAGGACCGCCATGGCCGGGGCCGCGACGAAATGCTCCGGTATCGCCGCGACGTTGAAAATCTGATTGTCCGGGAGCAGAGGGGCGACCGGATGGACGCGCTCCGCCACCGCGTTCCGGCGGCTTGGGTTGCGGACGCGGCGTCAATTGAATGAATCCGACTTTTTCGCCTACTTTGGGTTTGGGCGGCTCGGGCGGCTTCGGTGGAGCAGGGGGTTCGACCGGCTGCGCTGGAGTTGGTGCCGGTGTTTCTGGCGCGGGGGCGGGAGCTGGTGCGGCTGTGGTTACAGGCGGCGCAACGGGCGCAGGCTGAGTTTCGGCTACCGGTTCGGCTGGTTTTGCTTCTGGATCCCGAGCGGGTTCTGGAGCTGGCGCAGGGGCTTCTGCTACCGGCGCGGGCGGTGGAGTTTCTTCCACTGGTGCCGGAGGTGGCTCGGGCGCTTTTATGATTTCGATCTTTTGCTCGACCGGCGCAGGTTTCGGTTCTGGCGCGGGAGCGGCAGCGGGTTTGAGACGGGCGGCGACCTCGGGATGAGACTTGAGGATTTCCTCTTCGAGATATTCGGCGGTGATTTTGTCGAGCGAACTGGACGGAACTTTAGCCGCGGCAATGCCCAATGATTTCGCTGTGGCCAGGACTTCTTTGTTTTCCAGGCCAAGCTTCTTCGAGATTTCGTAAATGCGTACGGGCATAAATCTTCAATACGGCGGACCGATGAAAACGACACGTTTTCATAAGTCACGCCACCGACCGGCAATTTTATTTGCCGCAGTCATACTAACTGTTGGTGGAGGATGGGCCGACGTTCAACGTGCGACGCGAGGATTCTGCGCGCGCCGCCGCCAGAATCGCTCCGGCCTGATCTCCGATTTGCGGAATATCTTTCAAGTCGTCTTCTTCCGCTTGCAACAAATCTTCCAATCGCGTCAAACCCGCATGCACCAGGGCATCGGCCTGTTCGCGAGAAATCCCTTCGATGGCAGCGAGTTGATCGACCGCTTCCGCCACCTTTTCTTCGAAGCCTTTACTTACGACTACTTCAGCTTCGATGTCCACCTGCCAACCGGTGAGCTTCGAGGTGAGACGCGCATTCTGACCGCGCTTGCCGATAGCGAGCGAGAGTTGGTCTTCGCTGACCATGATCTTCACGCGCTTATTGGCTTCGTCCACTTCGAACGTCTTGAGCTTTGCCGGGGAGAGAGCGTTGGTGATGAAATCGCGAATGTTCGGGGACCACTTGATAATGTCCACCTTCTCGTTGTTAAGTTCGCGAACGATGTTTTTTACCCGTTGACCGCGCAAACCGACGCAAGCACCGACGGGATCGACTTTTTCATCGCGGGTATAAACCGCCAGTTTGGTGCGGAAACCGGCTTCGCGCGCAATGCCTTTGATTTCAATCGTGCCGTCGCTGATTTCCGAAACTTCGACCTGGAACAGCTTGATGACGAAACGCGGGTCAGCGCGGGAGAGGATAATTTCCGGCCCATGCGGACCTTGTTCAACCGCTTTGACGTAGCAACGGATCCGCTCGCCGATCTGATATTCTTCAGTCGGAACACGTTCCTTGTTCGGCAACAGCGCTTCGTATTTACCCAAATCCACGTAAACGTCTGAGCGTTCGAAACGTCGCACAGTGCCACTGATGATGTCACCGACGCGATCTTTGAACTCAGAGAAAATCATCGCCTTTTCAGCGCGGCGAATCTGCTGCATCAACGCCTGTTTCGCGTATTGAGAGGCAATGCGACCGAACCCGGCCGGAGTGACTTCCATTTCCAGTTCTTCGCCGATGACTGCATCGGGCTTGATGCGGCGGGCATCGAATTGCGAAATCTGGTCGTGCTTGGAAATTACCTTCTCGGCCACAATGAGTTTGGCCCAGGCTTTAATGTCACCGTTCTTGGGGTCGATGGTGACGCGAAGTTCCCGCGCCGGTCCGACCGCTTTTTTCGCGGCGGACAACAGTGCCTCTTGTACAGCATTGACGAGGACATCACGACTGATGCCTTTCTCGCGCTCCCAAAATTCCAAAACTGCTAGAAAATCAGCGTTCATAGCTCGTTGCCTCGTCCCCATCCGGGGAACAAAAAAGTCGGCAGATGGTTACTCTTCCGACTTCGCATGCCAGCTTGCGCCAGCGCCAATCTTTACCGTTATGCCTGAAGATAGAAAAGTGTTGCCAGCCCGGTCAAGTCTCAATTCTGGCAAGAATCAGGTACACTGGCTCGGCGCGATTCAAATGAGCTTCTTGGAAAGCAATTTACCGCTGCTCATCGTCCAAGCTGACAGTGTTAGCCATTCCAATTTGAGGCGGCGCGATTGACCAGTCTGACGGAATCTACGGACATGCAAAAATGTTGTTGCTCTGGTTCGGGTAGGGGCGTAAAAACTTCGAACGGTTATAGAAGTAAAAACAAGAGAGAATCCAGCCAGTCAGCGCAAATTCCAATTTCGGTTCCTCACCAATTAGTTGTGCGGCTGGCGGTGAAAAGCACATTTAGTTGTGGTTTTCGCTTTACAGGCCCCGACAGGTCTGGTTTCGTTCAACGCACAAACTGTCATGTATCTCAAAAACTTAACTGTTTTGGGTTTTAAGTCCTTCGCGGACAAAACTTCGCTCAATTTCCAGCCGGGCGTGACGGCGATTGTCGGACCAAACGGGTGCGGTAAATCCAACGTTTCCGACGCCATCCGGTGGGTGCTCGGCGAACAATCCGCCAAGGCTCTGCGCGGCGGCGAAATGGCGGACGTCATTTTCAATGGGACGGACGGTCGTAAGCCGCTCGGCATGGCAGAAGTTTCTCTCACGATCGGTGACGTGGATGAAGATCAGCTTCGCGCGGCCGGGGTGGAGATGAAATACAATGAAGTGACGGTCACGCGACGCGTTTTTCGTGACGGTGGCAGCGAGTATTTCATCAATCGCACTCCGTGCCGACTGAAGGACGTGCAGCAGCTTTTCATGGGCACGGGCATGGGCAAGACGAGTTACTCGATCATGGCCCAGGGCAACATCACGGCAATTCTTTCAACCAAGCCGGAAGATCGACGTCTGATTTTTGAGGAAGCCGCTGGCATTACCAAGTTCAAGGCGCAAAAGAAAGAGTCGCTGCGCAAACTCGAAGCCACCGAACAGAATCTGTTGCGTGTTCAGGACCTCATCAAGGAAGTGAAACGCCAGATTGGGTCGCTGCAACGTCAAGCCGGTAAAGCGCGACGCTACAAACAAATTCAGGTTGAGCTGCAACATCTCGACACGCAACTCGCGCGGCATCAGCTCGACGTGCTGCTTGGCGAAATTCGTGAACGCCAGATGGCGGCGGATCAGTTACGCAACGATATCGAGAACGAGTCGGCTGCGGTCTTGCGTTGTGAAGATGAAATCGCGCAATTGCGTGAGCGGCTCTCGGAACTTGAACATGAAATTGGCGTTACGCAGCAACGTGGTCTCGAACTCAAGAGCGAAATCGAGCGCCACGAAAGCCGCGTGCAGTTCAATCAGGAACGTCTCGCTGAGTTCGCTTCGCAAAATGCGAAAGCGTTAGCGGACATTACCGAAGCCGAGGAACGCCGAAGTTTTGCGGAAAACGAATTGGCTTCGGTGAAGGAACGGCTTGCCGCTTCTGAAGCAACACTGGCGCAACATCGCGAAGCCTTGCAGCAGCGTCAATCGGCACTTCAGCAGGTTGAAAATGAAATTCGCGCCGGTCAGGAACAATTGCGTCAGGCGCAATCCGAAGCCTTCGCTGCCGCGCAGGATTTGACCCGCGTGCGCAATGAAATCAACGCGCTCGATTTGCAAAAGCAGGGCAATGTCGTTCGCCTCGAGAAACTTTCCGCAGAGAAAATTCAGCTCGAAGAGGAACGCACCAGTCTTGAAGCTCGACTGGCGACGTTTGCGGCGAATGTCGAAACGGACAAGCTCAGCGTCGCCACGAAGCGTGGGACAGTTGAGCAGCGGCAAGCGCGATTAAAAGAATTACAGGCGGAGTTGCAGCAATCGAGCGCCGAGCAGGACAAGCTCTTGCAGCAACAGGCTGAGAAGCGTTCGCGCCTTAACGTGCTCGAACAGTTGCAAGGTTCGCACGAAGGTTTTAGTGCGGGTGCTGTGGCGGCGTTGCGGAAATCGCAAGCGGTGATTGGTTCGCTCGCGGATCGGATTCGCGTGCCGGACCAATATGTTGTAGCGATTGAAAATGCGCTGGGCCACAACCTGCAATTGGTGCTCACCGAACAACCCGAATCCGCGCAGCAGATTCTATCGGAATTGGCGAACAGCAAAGCCGGGCGCGCGAGTATTGCTGCGTTGGCGATCGGACAGAAAGACGACAGTCAGCTCGTTTTCGGCGGCGACATGTCGCCCGGGAACGGCGCGTTGTCGGACAGGGTTCTGGGCAAAGGCGAAATCGTTCACGCGCTCAGTGTGGTGCAGAGTGATGAATCGGTTGCTACGCTGCTCAAATCGCTCCTGGGTCGCACGTTCATCGCGGATAATCTCACTACTGCAACGGCTCAGATTCAGAACGGTCACGCTGGATGTGATTTCGTCACGCTGAACGGCGAGCTGTTGAATCGTCACGGTATTTACACGGGCGGTTATCTGAATGGTAACAGCAACAGCAAAGCGCCGTCGTCCATTCTCGGGCGAAAAAATCAGATCGCGGAATTGCAAGCGGCGGTGGCGGAGTTGCAGGAGAAAGTTGCGGAAGCGAGTCGTAAACGCGGCTTGTTGTTGAGTGAACAAACGGAGCTGCAAGCGAGTTTGCAGGAAGCGCAGACCGAATTGCGCCAACAGGAAGTCGCTATTGCCACGCGCGAAGGCGAATTCAACGCGCTGCAAAATTCTTCGCGGTTGCTGAATCAGAAGATTGAAACCGTTGTTTACGAAATTCAGAGTCTCGCCGCGCAGGAAAAAGAAGGAAACGACAAGCGCGCGCAACTCGTCGAACGCGCAACTCTCGTCGCGACGAAGGAACATGCGGCACAGGAGAACGTAGCGGCATTGACCGCGACGCTCGAAGGTGCGCGGCAGCAACGCGACGCCGCAACGGCGACGTTGACAGAGAGCAAAGTGGCGCTCGCGGCCGAAGAGCAGATGTTGGCTTCGCTGCGGCAGCAGGCGCAATCACTCGAACAACGCGTGCGTGAATTGGGACAGGTGATTGAACAGCGGAAAAGCGAAATTTCCTCCTTCATTGCGCGTAAGGCGCAGGCAGAATCAGAGATTGCGGATTCACAAAGCAAAGTCGAACGACTCACGCACGAGCGCGAACAGGTAAATGCGCAGGCGGCCGAGTTGTTCGCGCGCAAACAGGAACAGGAAGCGGCGGTGACTGCGCGAGACGAAGCGCTGCGTGAACAACGTCGGCGTTTGACGCAGATGCAGGAACAGCGCGGTACATACGAAGTCGAGTTGGCGCAGAAGAACATGTCTGCGCAAAACCTCCGCGAACGCATTCAGCAGAAGTATCACATCAATCTCGATGAGGTTCGCAGCGAGTGCATCACCATCACGTACGCGGACGAAGGCCCGGCCAAGGTCGAGACATTGTCGCCTGAAGAACTGGCCGCCAGCGGCGCAGGAACGGATTGGGATGCTGTTGCACGGAAGGTTGAGGAATTGCAGAAGAAGCTCGACGAAATGGGGCCGGTGAATCTGGTGGCGATTGAAGAATACGAAGAGACCGAACAGCGCCATGCGTTTCTGACGCAGCAGCACGATGATCTCGTTCAGGCCAAGGCGCAGTTGCTCGAAGTCATCAATCGCATCAACACGCAGACGAAGGAGATGTTCACGACGACCTTCAATCAGATTCGTGACAACTTCCGATTGATGTTCACCGAGGTCTTCGGCGGCGGCAAAGCGGACCTGATTCTCACAGATGAAAATGACGTGCTCGAATCCGGCATTGATATTGTTGCCAAACCGCCCGGCAAACAGTTGCAAACCATTTCACTGCTGTCTGGTGGCGAACAGACAATGACGGCGGTGTCATTGTTGTTCTCGATTTATCAGGTGAAACCGAGTCCGTTCTGCGTGCTGGACGAATTGGATGCGCCGCTTGATGAATCGAATATCAACCGCTTCATCCGTGTGTTGCAGCGATTCATCAATCATTCGCAGTTCATCATTATCACGCACAACAAACGCACGATCGGCATGGCAGATGTGCTTTACGGTGTGACGATGGAAGAGCACGGCGTGAGCAAGATCGTCAGCGTGAAGTTCCACAAAGCCGCGGAAACTCCGGTAACTGAAACCGGCACAACACCGATGAGCAGTATTGAAACTCCGGTGGCTGGCAAGCGGGTCGAACAGGTGGAAGACGAGTCGCACGCCAAAAGCGAGACGATCGAGATCGCCGGGCAGTGAGAATCTCTCGTCCGGCTGCTGAGCGGCTGCTTATTGCGAGATTTTCTTTTCGAGAGCCACGAGCGCGTCGTGAAATTTCGGAAAGTGGAATTCAAAACCGCTTGTCAGCAACTTGCCCGGCACGACGCGGCGACTCTTGAGAATCAACTCCGTTTCAGTGCGGAGAAAGAATGCGCCGATTTCGAGCATCCATTCCGTCGCTGGCAGGCCGACAGGCATTGAGCACACGTTGCAAAAGGTGCTCATCATCTCGGCGTTCGGCAACGGGTGAGGCGCGCAGATATTTACCGCGCCGTTTAACTCCTCGTGCGCGATAATCCATTCGATCGCGCGACAAAAGTCTTCAATGTGAAGCCACGACACGAATTGCTTGCCACTGCCTTGTCGGCCGCCAAGGCCTAACTTTGTCAGTCGGCGCAGAACGGGGAAGACGCTGTTGCGTCCGAGGCCGAGCACCATCGAAGTGCGAAGCGCCACTTTACGAGTCTGCGGTGTCGCAGCGTCATTCAACGCGCATTCCCACGCCTGCGCCACTTCAACAGAAAACGCGTCCTTCGCATCTGTCGCCGAATCCATGTCCTGACTCGATTCATCATGCGGCGGGCCGAACGTGTGCGCGTAAACTGTCGCGGTGCTCGCGTTCAACCAAACGCGAGGCGGTGTTTGGCACTGCGCGATCGCTGTGCCGATGACGCGGGTGGAGTTCACGCGCGACTCCATGATTTCGCGCCGGTTCCTTGCGTTGTAGCGGCAATCCACCGACCGTCCCGTCAAATTCACGACTACCTCCGCGCCGTCCAATTCGCTCGCCCAATTACCGAGTGATTTGGCGTTCCAGGCCACTTCGCGCACGCGATCTGGGCGGACTGCCGGCGTGCGCGTGAGCACGACGATCTCCCAACCGAGCGTTGCGAAATGGCGGGCCAACTCACCGCCGAGGAAACCGGAGCCGCCGGCGAGAACAATTTTGTTTTTGTTCATGGCATTTCAAAGAAAGCCGTGGTGCGATGCGAACGACGTTTCGGCGGAACCGAAACCGTTGCGGGCGGGACGCGCCGGATTTTGATTCGCCACGCCAGCAGCAGTTTCAGGCGAAGCCAAAACTGGCTGCGTTCGTGTTGAATGGCAATCATAGCCGTCCTCCTTTCAATGCCGCCCAACCGTAAACCAACGGCAGCGCGGTGAAGACCAAATTGGCGGCGAACAATCCAATCCGTCGCCACCGATTCGTGAGGTAGGGCCGCAGATCGAATACAAAGCTCCCGACGACGAATCGCACGGTCCAAAATACCGCCAGGAAAGCGCAGGTGGCGCGAGCCAGCGGTGTTCCGGAAGCGAGTTCATCGGCGAGGAAAAAGGTTGCGAGCCCAAAGCTAATCAGGCAGAGGCCGATGAAGTTGTAGTAAACCCAGAACAGTTGACGGATGAACTGCGGTAGCGATTGAACGTGTTCTTTCAAGCCCACGACGCGGGGCATCATTAAACCCGCGACAAGCAGGCCGAGATAGGTGAGGCCGGCAAGTTTGAGAAGCACGATGGTGTTCATAATTCATTTGCTCCCGGCGATGGTTTGCAGCATCGGCAGGATGATGTTT
>CALAYC010000250.1 GCA_937894935.1 uncultured Verrucomicrobiota bacterium | reverse complement strand
GCGCTCGATAATGTCGCCGATGGAACTCAGACTGCATTGCGGCGAACGCAACGCGGCTTCGATTTCCTGCAACAGCGGGCCGTATGAGCCGAGGCTCGATGGTGTAGCAAAAACAAGATCGTCAATGGACGGAGGATTCATGTCGGTTGCGCCGATGGACGATTGGCGCGGCGACGCACGATCAATCGGAAAATTTCTGCGAACACCGGATCAGCGTTATCCGCTTTCCAGAATTGCGCGCGGACTTCTGCCTGCAATTTCTCCTGCTGCTCGGGTGGAAGACGACTGAAGCGATCGGTATCCGTCTCTTCGCCGGTGGCCTCGACATTGATTTCGAGCACGCCCCAGGCTTGCAGAATTCCGATGTGTCGCGCGGTCAGTTTACATCCGCTCGGAATGAGCAGCATGTTGTCAATGTTCTTAACATCGCTGGCGACCACCATTCCGTCCTGCAGAAGTTCCGTTTTGATGCGCGGCATGATTGGTCAAAAGAATAAAATCAGGCCGCAGCTTAAGTAATCCCCCTGACATCGCGCAAACCAATTCAACTTCGCGTCTTCCCAAAAAATTTATTGCGCCGAGAAGTTTTTATCGCAAATTTTCGCCGCACTTACACCAGCGTTCGCCATGTCGTCTCAATGTCATCATCGGTTGATTCCCGCGCTCCTGTTGCTCGCGAGCGCGGGGTGTTCGTCCTTCCAACGGGATTGGGAACACGCCGGAAAATTCAGCGTCGCGCCCGACACTCCCACCCGTTGGGACGGTCGCTGGATGAGCGAACGCAACGGTCACAACGGCAAACTGCGCTGTCTGCTGACGCCACAGGAAAACGACATTTACGCCGCCCGTTTCCGTGCCCGTTACTTCAAGATTTTTTCGTTCGAATACACCGTGCCATTGCAAATGATCCCCATGACCAACGGCTGGAAGTTCACCGGCTCGGAAAACCTCGGTTTGCTGGCGGGCGGCGTTTATCACTACGCCGGCACAATCGTGGGAACGAATTTCTATTCCACCTATCGCGCCTCGGTAGATCACGGTTTTTTCGAAATGACGCAGATCGACCCGGATTGAGCAACGACGCTCTGGGAACTGATTTCGACCGTCGGAAATTGAATTGCGTTCCAATCGTTCGGTGGCTTTGTAGCAGCGGACTGGCTTGAGTTGCGGTTTACTGCCGCCGTGCCAACGAATCGTCACAAGCACGACTGGTGGTCAGTTCTGGATGGAGGGTTCGACTTGCTCGGACTTCTCTTCGAGGGACTTTGCAACCTGTTTTGACGTCACGAATCTGAACCGCAAATGAAACTCACACGCTCCACCGATAATTCCGTTTTCGCAGGCGTCTGCGGCGGTCTCGCCGAATCCTTCGGTTGGTCGCCCACGCGATTGCGAATCATCTGGGTGCTGGCAACGTTCCTTACCGCATTTGCGGGAGTGATTATTTATCTGGCACTCTGGTTTTTGATGCCCAAAGCTTCAATCCGCTTTTGATCCCACTCTCGGCAACCCTGACGCAATGGTTGAACCGTTCAGCAAATTCCTTGAGGAAAAACGCCACTGCGTAGTCGTAAGCCGTCACCCCAAATACGCACCCAAACCGAAATGCCGATGATATTCACGCACGACGTAACGATCTGTCATCCCGGCAATGTAATCACACACCGCGCGATGTAATCCCTCGCGTCGCATCCGCCTTCGCGCGTGTTCGCCGATTTCCCGTGGGTGAGTCAGATAAAAATTAAACAACTCTGCCAGCATTCGCGTCGCGCGCGTGTTCGCATCATCCACCTGTTCGCTGAAATAGAGATTGCGATACAGATATTTTCGCAACTCCAGATTCAACTTCCGGCGCGCGGCACTGTATTGTACTAACGGTCGCGCGTGCAGCCGCACTTCATCGGCACTCTGCACACCAGCGGCTGCGATCAGTTTCTCCGTCGTTTCCACCACGTCCCGCACTTGCGCGTCAATCATCGTGCGAATCGTGAAGTAACGCCGACATTCATCCGGCAATTGCCCGTGCTCCTTCTTCACTTTGCGCGCCGCTTCTCGCCACACCGTCACGTGTTGATTCAGGTCTGCTTCGGACAACAACTTTGCATCCAATCCGTCGTCCAGGTCGTGACTGTAATAAGTGATTTCGTCAGCCAGATTCGCCACCTGCGCTTCGAGTGAAGAATTCTTCGCGTTGAACCCGCGGCGTTTGCTGGGATGCTCATGCACCGCGAAGTGTTTCACCAATCCCTCGCGCACTTCCCAGGTCAGATTCAATCCCGGAAACCCGGGATACTTCTGCTCCAGCTCTTCCACCACGCGCAAGCTCTGGCGATTATGTTCGAACCCGCCGTGATTCTTCATCAGCCGATCCAACACATGTTCGCCGCGATGACCGAACGGCGAATGGCCAAGGTCATGCGCAAGCGCAATAGTTTCCGTCAGGTCTTCGTTCAGTCGCAACGCGCGCGCAATCCCCCGCGCAATCGCCGCAACTTCCATCGTATGCGTCAGACGCGTGCGCAAATGATCGCCAGTACCATTGAGAAAAACCTGGGTTTTATACTCGAGCCGCCGAAAGGCTCGCGAATGAATTACGCGGTCGCGATCGCGTTGATATTCCGTGCGCCACGGCGATGGAGTTTCTTTGAATTTGCGTCCGCGCGAGTCGGCGCTCATTTGCGCGTACGGCGCGAGCGTTTGTCGTTCGAGTTGTTCCAACTCCTGACGGGTGCGGGCCATGACAATTATCCGACGTCGAAATCAGTTGGAACTCGCCACCGGCAACGGAATGTTACGCAAAGCAAACAAACGCCGAATCGTGTCCTCAATCAGATTGTTGGGACAACTCGCGCCGGCCGTAATCCCGATGACCACCGGACCGGACGGCAACCAGTTACGCGTCTCGACTTCCTGCCGTTTGTGTTGGTCGTAGTGCGAAATCAGTTCCGCCGAAATCATCTTCGTCGAATTCTTGATGAAGTACGTCGGCAACACCGCTTCACCCATTTCCGCAAGATGCGATGTATTAGAAGAATTATATCCGCCAACGACGAGCAACAGATTCATCGGCTCGCGCAACATTTTCTCCAGCGCATCCTGTCGATCTTGCGTCGCGCCACAAATCGTATCGAAGAAGCGAAAATGTTTATCCACTTCTGCCTCGCCGAATTTTTTAATCATCGCAGCTTTGAAACGACGTTGAATCTCTTCGGTTTCACCGCGCAACATCGTCGTTTGATTCGCCACGCCCACGGCTTCCAGATGCACATCCGGATCGAACCCTTGCGAATACGCGCCTTTGAATTTCTCCAGAAAAGCCTCTTTATCGCCGCCGTTGATGATGTAATCGCACACGTAATCCGTCTCGGCGAGATTGAACACCACCAGATAGTGACCATTACCGAATGCGCGCGCCTGTGAGGTCGTCGCTTTCGTTTCTTCGTGTTTCGCTTTGCCGTGAATGATGCTCGTCACGCTCTCGCGCGAATATTGCCGCACCCGCTTCCACACCGTCATCACGTCGCCGCAGGTCGTGTCCACAAGGACGCAACCTTTCGATTCGATTTCCTTGCGCGTGGCAACTTCAGTTCCAAACGCCGGAATAATCACCACGTCGCCCGCTTTCATCCGACTCAGCTCGCCTGGCGTCGGCTTCGGCGAAATAATCTGAATCCCCATGTTGCGAATCTGATCGTTCACGTCAGGGTTGTGAATGATTTCGCCGAGGAGATAAATCGGAGTTTGCGGAGCGATGTCGGAAAAATATTTCTTCGCCGCGTATGCCAAATCGATGGCCCGTTCCACGCCGTAACAAAAACCAAACTCCTTCGCGAGTTTGATGGTCAATTCACCCGCGGTGAGGACTCCGCCATTCGCGCGAATTTTTTCGACCAGTTCGCTGCGATAATGCGACAGCACTTTGGCCTGGACCGCTTCCATGATGTCGGGGCGGCGGAGATTGATTTTCTGAGGCACAGCAGACATACCAACCGTAGTGTAGTTGAGGTCGCCAAAGCGTCGAGCAGAAAGCCGGACCGCCAACTACGCCCAATCCGCCTCAAAACTCGCTTATGTTGAATAATGCCCCCCGCGGTAAGACAAGAGTGCCGTTCCCACAATGAGAATTTTTCTTAGGTGAAATCATCCGTTCGACGGATAGCTCCACAACCCCATTTAGCCCAACTTAAAGCGGCGAATCAATCTGCGGGCGACAATACCGAATTAACCAATCGGCGGTAAGACCGGAATCAGAGAAAAGGAACACCTATGAGCGCACGCCAAGTTCAATCATTACATCGCGATATCGGCGTCCTGAAATGGCGCGGACTGATGCGCGAATTACTGGATCACGATT
>CALAYC010000249.1 GCA_937894935.1 uncultured Verrucomicrobiota bacterium | reverse complement strand
CGAAGATTTTATCAATGGCCTGAATCCGAACGCCGAGCGATTGGATTGGACGGATCTCAAGCATAACGTGGATCGGCTGATGCGGTAGGCGTGGCGTTTCGCGGTTCGCGCGCCGCGGAAATTTTGTTTCAGTTTCGGCGGTGCTTCGTTAATGTTCGGCGCAATTCCACGCGCCATGATCTGCTTTGCTGCTGCGACAGCCACACCGCTTTGGCCTTTTGCGGTGCTGGCCATTTGCGTCGCGGCGGTGGTGCTTTTGATTGTAAAGCTCCGCGTTCATCCGTTTCTGGCCTTGATGATTGCGGCTCTCCTGGCCGGAATTTTAACGCCGCAGTTTTCCCCCGCTCAAATCAGCAAACTCCCGGCGGCTCTTCGCGCTGATGCCGAGGCCAATAGCTGGATCGCGGCGGTGGAATTGACGGCGATTGAGTTCGGCGGTGTGGCGGGCGCGATTGCGATTTCCATCGGCTTGGCGGCGATCATCGGACTGGCGCTGATGGAAAGTGGCGCGGCGGACAAAGTGGTGCGGCGGATGATTGCCATTCTCGGCGAGAAACGCGCGGCGTTGGCATTGCTGGTGAGTGCCTATGTGCTTTCGATTCCGATCTTCTTCGACACAATGTTCATGCTGATGCTGCCGTTGGCGCGGGCGTTGTGTTTGCGGACGGGGAAGAACTATGTGCTGTATTTGCTGGCGATTGCGGTCGGCGCCATGCTGACGCATTCGTTGACCGTTCCGCATCCTGGGCCGCTCGGCATGATAGACAATTTGCGGCTCGACGCGGGTTTGTCGTTGATCTGGGGAGTGATCGCAGGATTGCTTCCTTGTGCAGGCGGATTTTGGATTGCGCATCTCATTAATCGTCGCATGACCGTGCCGGTGCGTGAAGCGGTCGGGGTGACACGCGAGGAGATGAATTCCATTGCGCATAAACCGGAACACGAATTGCCGTCGTTTGTGAACAGCATCATGCCGGTGCTTCTGCCGATTGCGCTAATCTCGCTGGCTTCCGTGTTCAAATTCGCCGCAGGAGGAATTGTGACGGCTGATGATTCGCGACAATGGCTTGTTGGCACGGCGAAGGTGTTTCTGTTTTTAGGTAACAAGAACATCGCATTGTTGGTTGGCGCGGCACTGGCGTTGTGGGTTCTGGCGCGGCAACGGAAGTTGCGATTTTCGGCCTTGGGCGAATTGCTGGCATCACCGGTCGAAACGGCGGGAGTAATTATTATCATTACGGCGGCGGGTGGCGCTTTTGGCGCGATGCTGCGTAATGCCGGCGTTGGCGATGCCATCAAAGCATTGGCGCAGGGTTATCAAATGAATCTCGTGCTGCTGTCGTATTTTGTGGCGCTGACGATTCGTTTCGCACAGGGCTCGGCGACGGTGGCGATGCTGACCACGTCTGCGATGATGTATGAAGTGATCTCCGGCGCGTCGCTGCCGTATCATCCGATGTATATCTTTCTGGCGATCGGGTTTGGCTCGTTCAGCATTTCGTGGATGAACGACAGCGGGTTTTGGGTGGTGAGCCGTTTGTCTGGATTGACCGAACGCGAAACCCTTTCCACGTGGACGGTTACGGCGTTTGCCGTTTCGATTATGGGTTTAATTGAGGTCTGCCTTTTCTCGGTGTTGTTGCCGATGAAATGAGAGCCGGCACTTGGCCGGTTGAATGAATTCTTCAAACAGGGCGTCCCATCGTTACTTGTGCCGCCCTCGGCTTGAATTAAATTGGGATTGGCCTGAAACATTTCTGCGGAGAGGAGGTCGCGGAAGAAATTGGAGCAGTTATGAAAAAGAAACTGATTATAGCCGTCAGTGTCGCCGTTGCCTGGGCAGCCTTCACGCCTGTCAATTCGCGAGCGCAAAACGCGTCGAGCACCAGCACGTGGCAATCGGACTCCACCGCGACTGCGCCGTCATTGAAAGTTCCGACGCCAGTTGAAGAAATTGTGCAACTGAGCAAATCCGGAGTTGGAGACGCTGTCATCGTGGATTACATCCAGAACTCCGATCGTCCATATCGCTTGAGTGCGCAGGATATCATCAATTTGCGCGATCAAGGTGTTTCCACGGAAGTCACGACCGCTTTGATTCGTCGTGGCGCGGAACAACGTCAAGCTGCTGAGGAGGCGCAGAAAAAAGCTGAAGCTGAAGCGGCTACCGTCGCCGCAGCGCCGACTTATCAAACCCAGCCGACGACACAGGTTGTCCAAACGTCTCCGACCGTTGTTTATTACCCGCAGCCGCGGAGCACCGTTTCGGTGCACTATTTTGGTGTGCCGCAATCCACCTATCGGAACGTCTATTATCCGTATTATCGCAGTTACGTGCCGACTTATTATGGGCCGCGCGTTTCGTTCGGGGTTGGTTTCGGTGGACACCGACACCATCACAGTTTTCGGTCAGGTTTTCGGCACTGCCGTTAAAAAAGCCGTTGAACGAGATATAAATCAAAACGCCGCCCGTTAAGGCGGCGTTTTTTTGTGCAAAGTTTTCGGTAACTCGAACCAACTACGCTTTCGCCAAAACTTTTTCCAGCAGTTGATTCAAGCGACTGACCATCGCGCGCGGATCTTCCAGCAATCCCGCTGCGACGCGCGCGTTGTCGAGAATCTGCTCGGCGACACTGGCGGCGAGTTCGGAATCTTTCTGCCGCATAGCATCGAGACGCGAAATGATCGGGTGCGCCGGATTGATTTCAAGATCGTGTTTTGTCGTGGTCGTGTCCGGACCGTCCTGTTTCATCGCTTTCATGATGCGGCGCATGCTGGCGGTCATGAATTTATCTGAATCCACCACCACGGCCGGACTTTCGACGAGCCGTTGCGAAACACGCACTTCGCCGACTTTGTCGCCGAGCGTTTCTTTCAACCAACCGGCGAGCGATTTTGCGGCATCTTCGGATAGAGCGCCCTCTTTCTTCTGGCTCAGATTCAGGTCCGCTTTCTCAGCGAGGCGGAGCGGTTTACTGTCGAATTCGTGCAAATGTTTTATCACAAATTCGTCCCAGGGATCGTAAAGGAACAGGACTTCGAATTTGCGTTCTTTGAAAACTTCGAAGTATGGGCTCGCTTCCGCAGCGGCGCGATTGGGTGCGAGCAGGCAATAAATTTCCTTTTGCTCAGACGGCATGCGTTTCACGTAATCGGCGAGCGACGTGAGTTTGCCCTTATCCAGCGCCGATGATTCGAAGCGCAGCAGTTTGCCGAGCGCTTCTTTATGCGTGAGATCCGTGACGACACCTTCTTTGAGGAAGCGCTGATATTCGGTGTAAAATTTTTCGTAAGACTCGGCGTCTTTTTCCGATTGCTCGTCGAGGAATTTCAGGAAACGCGACGTCAGCACCTTGTTCAACTTCTGCATGAGCGACGTGTCCTGCATCGTCTCGCGCGAGATGTTGAGCGGTAAATCTTCGCTGTCCACCACGCCTTTGAGGAAACGCAACCATTCCGGGAACAAGCCTTTGGCTTTGGCTTGAATCAAAACTTTGCGGCAGTAGAGATTCACTTCGGAATCCATTCGACCCATGCCCATGCTCTCGAAATTCCGTTGCGGCACGAAGAGCAGCGCCTGAATCGCCAATGGTGCGTCGGCTGAGAAGTGAAGTCGGAACAGCGGCTTGTCGTGGTCATGGCCGACGAACGTATAAAACTCGTTGTATTCCTCTTCTTTGATTTCGTTTTTGTTCCGCGCCCAGATAGCCTGAACGGTGTTCTGGCGTTTGCCGTTCAGTTCGATCGGAAACGGCACGAAGCTCGAATAACGTTTGATGATGCGTTCAATCGTATATTCCTGCGCAAACTCTTTGGCGTCGTCTTTCAGCTCCAGAGTGATTTTTGTGCCGCGGGGCAGGTCAGCGACCGGCGTAATTTCGTAGCCGCCCATGCCTTCACTGGACCATTGCCAACCGGATTCTTCGGGAACAAATGAGCGACTCAGCACGGTCACTTTCTTGGCAACCATGAAAGCGGAATAAAATCCAACGCCGAACTGGCCGATGAGATTGACGTCCGGTTTTTTATTCTCCGCGAGTTGTTTTAAAAATGCCTTCGTGCCCGAATGCGCAATCGTGCCGAGATTTTCCACCAGTTCGCCATGCGTCATGCCGCACCCGGTATCCGTGATGGTAATCGTGCCCGCTTTATCGTCGGTGCTGATAGCGATGGTAGGCGCGGTTTCAGATTGGTGAACGGGTTTTCCGGACGATTGATTGAAGCGTAATTTTTCGCAGGCATCCGCTGCGTTGGAAATGAGTTCGCGGACAAAAATTTCTTTATCGGTGTAAAGCGAGTGAATGACGATATTCAGCAACTGCTGAATTTCCGCCTGAAATTGATGGGTTTCCGGTTTACTCATAGCCGTTAATGGTTAGCGAAGCCGAGCGGCGCGCGTCAAGATGGTGAATGGACTGATTCTGCTTCAGTCCTGCATAGAAACACGCAGAGCGTGATGACCGCAGAGGTGGATTTAAAAATGAATTTCTCGTGAGTTCTGCAAGGAAGTTCAGGGAATTTTCTGCTGAAGCAGCCACTCGTAAAACCCGGGATCAGCGTAAGCCGGCTTCCAGGAATCGTGTCGCACGTCAGGATAGACGGTCAAACGGACATTTGTCATTCCGGCCTGTTTCAATCCATTGACGATGCGTTCAGATTCGTTCAGTGGAACGACTTCGTCTTTTTCGCCGTGAAACGCCCAGATGGGAAGTCTTTCCAGATGTTTCCGTTTGTCGCGAGTGCCAAGGATGACATCGATCATGTTTACGCCGCCACAGATCGGGGCGAGCGCGGCGAATTTTTCCGGATGCGCGAGACCAAGTTTCCACGTGCCGTAACCACCCATGCTCAGACCGGTGAGATAAATGCGATTGGTATCCACGCGATAGTCGGCGGTGATTTTATCGAGCAACTGAAGCAGCGGTTCATTTTCCCAAAGTTGTCCTGCAGGACATTGCGGCGCGACGATGATGAACGGAAAGTTTGTGCCTTGTTTCACATGACTGAGCGGACCGTGAATCGCTACGCGGTTGACGTCGTTGCCGCGCTCGCCGGCGCCGTGCAGAAACAACATGAGCGGCCATTTTTTGTCGGCCCCCTGTATGTAATCAGTGGGCAGGTAGAGCAGATAATTCAACTCGCCGCTGCGGGAAGTTTGCCATTTGAAAGTAGCGTTTGTGAGCTGCGAATGGGCGTTCATGGTGGCAACAAGAGCGAGCGTAGAAAGGAGCAGTGATAGTGGTTTCATTGTGGAATTACATGATTTTCAACTTCGGCAGGTCTTGCGAATCAATCAAACCGACGGGTTCCCGTTTTACATTTACGACGATAAGGTCGTCGATGTTGCGTTCATCGAAAATTTTCAGCGCTTCAGCGGCGAGGGCATTTTCACGAATGCAAATCGGATTCGGAGTCATCACGGATTTCAACGAGCGCGTGAGCAGTTGTTCGTCGGCGGACATTTTGCGCCGAAAATCGCCGTCGGTGAAAATGCCGATCAGTTTGCCGTGAGCGTTCACGACGGCGAGACTTCCAGACTTGGCTTTGGTCATTACGAGTAGCGCTTCTTTGACGCTCAATTTTTCATTGGCGACGGCATTGCGCTCGCCGGTGCGCATAATTTCACCAACGCGCAACAACATCGCGCGACCGATGGCGCCGCTTGGATGATATTTGGCAAAATCGCTTTGCTTGAAACCGCGCGCCTGCAGCACGGCCATCGCAAGTGCATCGCCCATTACAAGCATTGCGGTGGTGCTGGAGGTGGGCGCGAGATTGAAGGGGCAGGCTTCTTTGGGCACGTGCACGTTCAGGATGATGTCGCTGTGACGTGCGAGTGAAGATTTCAGTCCGCCGGTGAACGAAATGATTTTAACGGAGAAACGTTTGATGGCGGGAAGGAGATTCAGCAATTCTTCAGATTCACCGGAGTAACTCAACGCGAGAACGATGTCGCCGTCGTTGATAATTCCGAGATCGCCGTGGAGCGCGTCCACGCTGTTCAGGACGACGCTGGTCGTGCCGGTGCTGGTGAGGGTCGCGGCGATTTTTGCGCCGACGTTGCCGGATTTGCCAATGCCGACGATGACGACTTTATTGCGACGGCTTAACGCATCACAGATGGTGGCAACGGCGTCATCAAACGAGCGATTGAGTTGGGAGCGCACGGCTTTGAGTGCCGCGAGTTCGATATCGAAAACCTGACGGGCTCTGGACAGATAAGTCACGAGGCGAGGATGCGAAGAGTCACGTGGCAATTCAATGCAGAAGCAGGAGCAAACTTGCGTTGCCTGGAACGGACGGCTACAAAGCGGGCGCGCATCGTGACAACGGACACCCAAATCCTGATGGCCCTCCGCGCCGCGGAGAGCGCTGGCGTCTCAGGCGCAGAACTTTCTCAACGGCTCGGAATTACGCGCGCGGCGATTTGGGCACGCATCACGGAGATGCGTAAGCTGGGTTACGAAATCGAAGCCAGCCCGGTGTTTGGATATCGCCTCATCAGTTCTCCCGATTTGCTCCATGCAGATGATTTGTTGGCGCGACTTGGCAAAACTAAAGTGATTGGTCGCGATATTCGCGTCTTCGAGCAAACGAATTCTACCAATGACGTGGTGGAAAAACTGGCGCGCGACGGAGTGAAAGAAGGCGTCGTCGTTTTTGCCGAGTCGCAGGCGAAAGGGCGCGGACGATTGGGGCGAGCGTGGGTTTCGCCGGCGCGAAAGGGATTGTGGTTTTCAGTTTTGTTGCGACCTCATTTGCGTCCGCAGGAAACGACGCAATTAACTGTAGCTGCTGCGACCGCAATCTGGCGCGCGATCTATCAGGTGACCGGTCTGCGAACGGAAATCAAATGGCCTAACGATATTCTGTGTCGGGGGAAAAAGTTGGTTGGTATTTTGACGGAACTCAGCGCGGAGATGGATCGCGTGAAACATGTCACGCTGGGAATCGGCGTGAGTGTGAATGTCACTACGAGCGAGTTTCCGGTGGAGTTGCGCAGGACTGCTACGTCCTTGCGGATTGAGTTGGGGAAACTGGTGCAGCGCGCGGAATTGGCTACGGCGATCTTGCGAGAACTGGATACTGATTACGATCGTGTATGTCGGGGGAAATTCGCAGAGCTGGCGGACGAATGGGAGGAGTGTTGCACGACTATCGGTCAACACGTGGTGATTGGTATTGGGGCGCGAAAATTACGAGGTTGCGCGGAATCGTTGGATCAAGATGGCGCGCTGCTTTTACGCACGGAACATGGAAGGCTTGAACGCGTTATCGGCGGCGACGTCACAGTGGAAAAATGATTTTACTCTTCGACATCGGCAACACAAACACTCACGTCGGTTTGGCAAATGAATCACGCGTGTTGCGTCAGACAGACATTGCTACGGCAAAATTTCTGACGGGGAATGCAGCCGCGGCGTTGCGACGCTTCGTTGGTAAATCGAAAATTACCGATGCAGGAATTTGCAGTGTGGTGCCTCGCGCGACGCCCAAAGTTCAAAAAGCAGTTCAAGAAATTTGGAAGCTGCGAGCGATGAAACTCACTCACAAAACACTGCAAGGAGTGGGAATTGATTATCCGAAACCGGAAAAAATCGGGCCGGATCGTTTGGCTAATGCGCTTGCAGTGAAGCACCATTTTGGAACGCCCGCAGTCGTCGTGGATTTTGGTACTGCAGTGACGTTTGATGTCGTGGATGCGCGCGGAAAATATGTTGGCGGAATCATTGCGCCAGGGCTCGCTGCGATGACGGATTATTTGCACGAACGCACAGCCCTTTTGCCGAGAATTCGGATTCGCGAAGTTAAATCGCCGATCGGTAAAAGCACAGAACACGCAATGTTAGTCGGTGCCGTGCATGGCTATCGCGGTCTGGTGCGTGAATTGATTCGCGAGCTTACACGAGAGTTGAAAGCGTCACGATTGGCAGTCGTCGCAACAGGCGGATATGCGCAATTAATTGCAGCAAAAATGCCTGAAATTACAGCGGTGGAACCGAATTTGACGTTGGAGGGGTTGCGCTTAGCTTGTTTGTCGAAAGCGACTGTTTTGGGAGTTTGAATTCGCGCAAACGTTCGCCAGGAGAAGCAGTCGGTAGAAAATTTTTTTGCTGAAAAATCGGGAATTAAAGAAAGAGGCTGAATTTATTGGTGAAAACACAACCGAAAAATTTTTTAAAAAACTCTTGCATCAAAAATGACTCCTGATAGTTTGTCCGTCCTTCGCCGCTGAGGCGACGGAAGACTGGAAAACAAAAAACCAAGTTGACAGTCGGTGCGGAAAAAATAATATCCGCGCTCCCGAAATCGGAGAGAAGAAAACCGAACGGGTAAGCAGCAAAATTTTTGGGGTGGAAACACCCGCTGCTCTTTGAAAATTGAATTGTGCGATAAGTGAGAGCCCCTTCAGGCTCAGATGGTTAGTCGTCGGAGTCTGAAGAGTTTTAAAATTGCAATTCGTCCGATTAATCCTCGGACAGGATTCAGACTAACGTTTTTTTAACGGAGAGTTTGATTCTGGCTCAGAACGAACGCTGGCG
>CALAYC010000248.1 GCA_937894935.1 uncultured Verrucomicrobiota bacterium | reverse complement strand
GGACGGGGTGAGGGGGCGCTCCGATTTCCAAGCGGCTACGGTATCCAACCAAAACTGCATAAAGTGCAATGGGCCGGTGAACTCAGCGCTCGTGAACTGGATGACGTTGGCGTTGTTCGTGAAGTTATCGAGGCATTGACGGATGTAACCTTGGTGCAGTTTGCGACGAACGGGATGCGTCACGTCATAGAAAAGTTCCGCCTGAAAAATCCGTTTATCGCCAGCGTAGGGCGGGGGCTCGGGGAAGCCGGTGTTGTTGATGTTGTTCGCGGTGCGCCATGGCGAATCGGCCCAGTGCGCGCCGGCTTCGAGAATGTTGTGCTGGAAATAATTCTGGTGAAACAACACGAGTCCGCGCTCGCTGCAGATGTCCGCAAAGTCGCCGAGGCGCGACCAATACCACGGATTGAATTTCGTGAGATCGTATTGGCTGAGTCCGTCCCAGGCTGTGCCTCGACCGCTGCGCGCAAACGGCTGCTCATAGAACGGCGGAAGCACGTCGCCGTTGATGCGGCGAACACGCTCGTGGTCGTCGCGGCGGCGGTCGTACCAAAGACCGTAGTTGTGATCAAGGGCGATGTCGCCGTTTGCGATGAGCTTGTCGGCGACTTCGTTGAGGTCGTCGGTGAAACCCGCACCGACGCGCCCGGGCACAAAGCGAGTGATGTTCAGTCCGAAGCTGACGGCTTCGTCGGGGCGAATGCTGCCGCGCCACCAGGTGACGTTCGCGCTGTTGCCAATGGCGAGCTTGCCATCAATGGTTAGCCAGCCGTTGGTGATGGTTAATTTGCGATTTTGAATTTTGGATTTCGGCGTTGAAGCCTGAGTCAATTCAGGTCGATTGCTGCGAGAAACAATTTCTTCTACGCGCTTTGCGTCACCGGGCTCACTTGGAATCGGATCGCGAGGATGAGCAGCGAAGATGTAATCCTTCAACTGTGGTGGCGGCTGATGCGATGCGGCAGCGAGTTCTTGGGCTTTATCGAGCGGGGGATTGCTGGATTCTTCGCGTGGACGCGGCATGAGTTGGAGGCGAGCGGCGGCGTCTGAACCCAGACGCTCTTTCAACTGCGCGGCGAAGAGGCTGTCGGGCTTCATGAATTCATTCGAATTGCGCCAGACGCCGTCGCCTTCAAAACTCGCCCACGAACCGAAGCTCCAGTTCGTCGCGCCGGGCGGATTCCAACAGCGGATGACAGACGCGCTGCAATTCCAGAGGACGCAATTCGCTGCGGCCCAGCCGATGGCAGCGTTGTTGCCAGGGCGATAACCGAATGTGAGCGCGTTGCCGTCAATGTTCACGCTGTCGTAGAGAACGCCGCTGGCCCAGCTTTCGATGGGGCCGCTGTCGGCGAGGGCTTCCCGGGCTTCGCATTGGACGAAAGCGTTCGGCCCAGCCGCGCAGTGGCCGACAGAGAAGTCGTGACGACCATGCTCGGCGTAACAGCGGAGGAAAAGAGTTTGCTGCCCCATCGTGAAAAATGTGTGGCGCCGGTAGCCGCCGATCTCGGAGACGGGCGCGAGGGAAACGCAGTCCTGCACGGTAATGCGTTGGGTGGTTTCGTAAAGCGCCACGGCCGAGCCAGCAAAGTGCTTGAACATAACTTGACGCACCCAACTGTCGGCGCTGTTTTCCATCGTGATGGCGCACCAGGAATGATTTTCGTCTTTGGGGTTGGAGGGGGCGAAGGTGGATTCGAGAGTGAGGTTTTCAATGCCGACTTGCGTGATATGACCGACGGAACTGATAGGGCTAATGTATGCATCCGTCTGTTCCAAGGCAGTAGTGATGGGCGCGTCGAATGTGATTTGATTTCCGTCAATCGCGGTGATGATTCGATCCCAATTGATATCGCGCGAGCCGGGTTTCCAACCGCCGCCCACGCCACCGCCAAACTCAGTTGCGCCCAGTTGCGCTATCCAATCTTTCGTGCTGAGACGCGTGACACGAATTTGGTCGCCGGGTTTGAAATCGCTGACGTGTTGAACCTGAATTGTCGTCGCACCGACCGGAACATCGGCAGCGAGAAATACACGCGAGTTGCTGGTCTTATTGGGCTTTCCAACAACCCGGATGAGCGTGCGTCGGTCGAGTCCGGCGGCAACCAGCGTCGTGTTGTGAATTCCTTGACCGCGCAAGACAACACCGGAGTTGGTGATGAGCAAGCTGCCAAGGACTTCGTGACGGCCCGCAAGCAGAAGCACCGCGCCGCGCAAGCCGTTTGTGTCCGGGGAGAGACTCGAGACATAGTCAATCGCGGCCTGAATGCGGGCGGTGGAATCACCAGGTTGAGGCGAAACGACAACACGAACCGGGGCATTGGGAATGGGCTTTTCATGGGCCGCGTAACCGGCGGTGGAGAAGTCAATCGGCACAGGCTGGCTGCAAGCCGATAGAACGAATAAGACGCATGCAATGGACGCCAGTGCCAAGTGAAAACATTTGCGCCCAGGATTCATGGAAGTTTGCCGGTGATGTGTTCCAGCTTCTCCGAACTGGCAACTGGCTTCCCATTTGCCAACACGCGCAGTCCCGCTCCGCGACCATAGCGCGAGCCGTCTTTGTCCCAAATCACGGTGAGCATGCGACCATGATATTTGACGCCATCGAGACAGAACCAGTCCCAAGTATCCGGCGGGAGTAACGGGTTGATTTCCACCACGTCATCAGCACGGGGAATCAAGCCGACAACGCCGGTAATCAACAGGTCTGCGTAGGTTGAATGATTGTAATAACGACTGCGGTCGTTCTTGCCGTTGATCCAATCGCCGGTGACTTCGTCGAGATACTCACCAATGAATGGCTTACCACGAGCGTATTGGCTGCGGGTATAAGTGTGGAAAGCGTCGAAGTACGTGGCGCTTGAATTGGCTGCGGAAGCACGTAAGTAATTTGCCAGCGCGTAAAGCGTCTGGCTGGTGGCGAACGGCCAGATAGCGCCGTCCCATTCGCACGTGCCGACGCCGCGATTGCGGAATTGCGGATGCCGACGTTCGGCAGTGGTTAAGCCAAACGGAGCCGCGAAACCCTGCGGATCCGTGAGTTGAGAAAATGCCGCCGCATGCGATGGAAGCGGATCCGGCAGACCAAACATCCACGGGATATAGCCGATGGCTTCGCGCGCGTCCGACATGACGTAAGAAACAGATTCGTTTGTAACAGCGACGAGCACTTTGAAGAAGTCGGCGGTGGTGTCCCAAAGATGTTGCTGGGTAAGGCGCTTCAATGTGGTCGCTTTCGTCGCGAATTCTTCCGCCAGTTTAGATTGGTCCGCGAGCGTAGCAATTTGAGCGATGGCACGTGCATTCGCAAACATGTAACTGTTGATGGTCGGCCGAATGTTTTTCGTCGTGCGCGAGCCGGAAATGGATTCTTCCATGCCGTCGCGGACGTCGTATTGCCAGAAGAGGCCATTGGGCAATTGGCGTTCGGTTTCCCACTGGCGGTAGTCCGCGACGAGGTCGGGGAGCAGTTTTGTTACGAACTCTTTGTCTCCGTTGACAAGATATCGCTCCCAAACAGCCGCAGCAAACCAACTGCTGAAATTGTGAAACTTTTTGGCGGGCCTGCCGTTGTCACTGCGCAGCCAGAATTGGGTGTAGTCGTCGAGGTAACGGTCGTCGCGCAGCCAGCGACCGTCAGCGAGATGCAGACTGGTGGCGCAACTGATGGTGTTGAATTCACCAGCATGGCTGACCGGAGTTAAAAATTCGGTGATGACGAATCCTTTGGGCGTCTGTTTGATGTGTTTACGGAAGCTCCACCAGCGAAAATAGTAAATCTCTTCAACATCTCGGTCCGGACATTCGAATAGGGGAATGTTCTCTTGCAACCACGACCAGGTGTTGGAGTTTGGAATGTGATTCACAACGGTTTCGGGTTCCATCGTGTTGAATCGCTCGATGTGACGCGCGAAGGCCGGAGGTTTTAGAATTGTGAAAGATTCAGCAGCGATAGAGATTTGAACTGCGAAAGACGCGAGCAGAAGAACAGCAACGTTCTTAAGTTTGATACACAAGCCCACCTCACCCCGACGCTCTCCCTTCGTTTGGCGAGCGAAGAGGGAGATAGCTGCGATGCGTCTTGATTTATAGAGAGGCACGGTTGCAGTCGCAGTTGTCACTGGTTCGCGAAAGCGTTGTAGGCTGCGTTCACGTCGGGCGGCCGATTTGTCGGCGACGAGTGGATGAACGCTGCGAAACGGAGCGTGAACGTTTCACCGCGTTTCACTGAAACACTGCTCGGTTCGCCTTTGGTGAAAGCTTTTTGACCGAAAGGATTCCCTACAATCAGGCCGTAATCGCGGCTGTGAAACCAACTGGGGCGAAAATTTCTCGGCTCAGTCAGCACGGTAATGCCGACGAGACGATTGCTCAGAATTCCTGAGTAATCACACCACGCAGCGGTTTTACCCCAGGTATTCTTCGCGCCAACGAGTCCATCACTGTTTTTCACAGTGCCGCCGTTTTTTTCGGAGAGCGGGGTGGCAATGCGAATGCCGAAGCCCATTTCTTCCTGATCGCCAAATGCAAAATCATCTACTGCCGGTTTAAAGCTGGCATTCCACTCGAGAAGATAGCCGTCGCGCACTGATTGGAGCGTGAAGTGCGAGACGAGTTGCGCGAGCTCCGTCTCGTTGGATGAAACCAATGTCGCAGATGTGACGAATGTAAGTTGGTTGTTTTGCGCAGTCGGCGGTTGAAGAAATCGGTTATGGCGAATGCGGGCTTTGTTGCGCCAGAAATCCTGTCCGTTGATGTCGCCGAACGCGAGCCAGATGCCAGGGTGCATTGTCGGATGATCCACCGGATCAACACCGGCGATGGGCGGATGATTACGCGTCACTTGAATGCCGTCGGGCGTATGAACATGGGCAAAGTAAGGCCGGAGGATGTTCGTTTCGGCAAAGACGAAATGTGCAACAGGATGCGAAGCACGAGTGATGACAAGGCGATCAGAACATTGTTCAACTTCGAAAGGGCTCGCGACTGTCGCGCGCTTCGTGGCGCAAGCGGTGAACAACAGAATCGAAAAAGCACCAAGGACTAACATCCAAGCTCCAGAGAAATTCCAATTATTAACATCTGCCGGGACACACAAGGATCGAGCGGGTGAATTGAGGTTGGAACTTGGAATGTGGAGCTTCATTTTCGTTATTCGTCCAAAGATTTGTTCGTGGTGTCCGGCGCGAACCAGATGACGATCAGGCCAAGAGCATAAATCATGGACATCACCGCTCCAACGCGGGAGTAATCGCCGCCGAACAAACCAACCAACGTGCCGGCGAAGAACAGACCGGCGGCGGTGGCGAAGCGGCCGACGTTATAGGCGATGCCGCTACCGGTGGCACGAACACGGGTGGGAAAGAGTTCCGGCAGATAAAGCGGCAGCCAACCGAAAAACAGCGTGGCAATGAAACCTTGTGCGAATAACAGCGGCAGAAAAATCGGCTGCATCGGTTTCGTGAACAAAAATAAACTGCACGTGATGGCCGTGCTGCCGAAGCTGATAAGAAAATAAGCGAGTCGGCGACCGATAAGGCTGGCGAGTTGTGCGCCGAAGAAACTGCCGAGCACCGCGCCGACGGACCACCAGGCTTGCGCGGTAGATTTGTAGTCGGGATTTTCTTTGCCGGCGACGTGTTCCGCCCAGGGAAAAATCCATTTACTCGCTGCCCAAGCACCAACAAGAGGAATCGAACCAAGTGCAATACCGACAAGAATAGTTTTCAATAGCGGCGGACGGAAGAGTTCAACCAGAGGAGTTGTTGGTTTCTTGATTTGATTTGTTTCCTCACGTCGGCGGCGCCATGAAGCGAGCCATGTGGGTGATTCCGGCACAGCGGCGAGAATGATGATGCCGAGCAATGCAGGCGCACCGCAGATGGCGAAGACCCAGCGCCAGGATTCCGGCGTGATGTGGAAATAGGCGGTGAGTCGTGACAGAAGAAAAATTCCGAAGTTTAATCCGGCGCCCATGATGCCTGCGACGATGGGGCGGGAGACTTTTGGCCAACATTCGGAAACAAGCGCGACGCCGTTGGGCCAAACGCCGCCCACTCCGAGACCAACGAGAAAGCGCAGAACGAGCATCTGATTCAGACTCGTCGCGAAATAGCCGAGACCGCAAAAGACGGAGTAAAATAAAACGCCGATTCCAAGAGCGCGCGTGCGTCCCAGTTTATCTCCGAGCGACCCCATCCAGATGCCACCGAGCGCCGCACCGAGCAGCAGACTGGCGTTGAGTTTGGCAAACCACTCGCCACCGAGTTCTTTCGTGAAAGCGTCACCCAAAAAACTTTTTGCCACTGAACCTGCGGCAATCGGCATCAGTCCGAGTTCCATGCCGTCGAAGAGCAGGGCTGCGAATGCAGCCAGAAGCACAGCGTACCGGGCGCGTGATGAAAGCGGAGCGGTCATTACCTGGACATGCGGTGGGTTCGAGCCGGTCCGAAGACCGGCGCTCCGATCACGCGAATGATGACGCTGTTGTCCAATTGACCATATCCAGCCGCTTCGGCGGCGACGAGAATTCGGCGATGCGTTTCGCTTAACGGAAGTCGTGCGCCGGATTTTTTTGCGGCGGCTAACATCAATCGAACATCTTTCAGATGTTGCGAGAGACGTGCCTGCGGTTTGAAATCGCCGCGCAACATCTTCTCACCTTTGACATCCATAATGCGCGAGTAAGCCATGCTCGCGCGAAGAACTTTCAGCGCCTGCGCACCGTTGAGACGTAATGCCCGCGCGAAGGCGAGCCCTTCAGCGAGAGCAGCGCGATTGAGACCAAGAACGAGATTGGTGACGAGTTTCATTTGCGCGGCACTGCCGGTTTGGCCCGTGTGAATAGTTTGAGCCGCGAACGTTGCGAACAGTTCTTCGCAGCGTCGAAACGCCGCCACCGGACCGCCGACCATAGCGAGCACTTCACTTCGACGCACTTGATCGCTGTTGCCGGAAATTGGCGCGTCGAGAAAAGCCGCACCTTTTCGAGCAGTGATCCGACCGAACCCAACCGCGTCAGCCGGATCGCCGGTGGACGTATCGGCGATGATGTGTCCGCGACGCAACACCGGTTGGATTTCTGTGAGGACGGCGCGAGTGATTTTCGAATCCGGCAAACTGAGCAAAACGCGGCGGCAGCGAGTAAGAACATCACTTGAGTCAGCCGCGAGTTGAGCGCCGCAGCGAGCAAAGCGTCTTCGCGCCGCGGCAGCAATATCCCATCCGACGAGTGGGAAGCCTGCGGCGAGCAATCGTTCTGCGAGCGCACGGCCCATCAGCCCGAGGCCAATCAGCCCCACCGGTTCCGCGCGATGATTTCTGCGGGAGGAATTGGGCATGGTCAGACTATTTTCTTGTCGGCATCTGATATTCGCCCACGAGCGAGTTCAGATATTTTTCAAGGTTGGTGTAACCGTCACCGTTCAAATCCTGATTACCATCGGCAGGATCGTCAGGATTCAATCCGTGTTGAATCTCCCACACGTTTGGCATGCCGTCGCCGTCAGTATCCCAATCCGGCGGACGATGAATCTCAGGATAATTTTCCCAGCCGCCGACGTCCTCCTGCGAATCCGGCAAACCCGGCAGACCGGTTTTGCTGCCTTTGAATTTCGTCGTGCCACTGCGGACTTCGGCGATGACACGGGTGTCGTGTTCATCGAGTTCCGGAAAATTACAACCGACGTTATTCAGCACGTCATCGTACGCTTCCACAGTGGACTGCGTTTTGACGTATGATTCAAAAAATGGGGTGTCAGACCATGGCGAATAATCAGTCGGCAAGCGGCCGCCGCGTTCGGTTGTTGCCGTGCGGCCTTTCTCCTGATTTGAAAGATCGAAGTGCCCAGGCATGACGTTGCCAGCGAAGTAATATCGCTGCGAACCCGGAAAGCCGCCGTATTGCGCGTTGAGCGCATAGAAGAATTTCGTGGCCGGCCCGGGCTTGTAGTAGTTGTTGACGAAATTGACTTCGTGCGCGCCGCCATCGGTGGCGCGCTTGGACCAGTTGAAAACTACGTTATTCCGGATGTCGAGGCGACCGGCGTATTCGTTGTTCGGCTTGCTGAGACCGCCAGCGAGACTCCAGTTCCGTCCCGCATTGTGCGCCAGCAAATTGTGATGAAAGCTGCCGATGTCACCGCCAATGCTGGCAGCGTAACCATGTTGAGTACCGGGCGGATATTTTTTATGGCCAGCTTCATTGAGCGCTTCTGAAATGAGCGTGCGCTGTAACGTAATGTTCTTTGCCCCACGCGAACTGAAACCTTCATCGAGCGTCCAACTGATGGAGCAATGGTCGATAATACAATTGTCGCAACTGGCCATGCCCATCCCATCCAGGGTTGTGCCGGAAATATTTCCGGGGCGAACGCGAATGTAACGAATGATGACATTGGTCGCTCCCATCATTCCGAAATTGTATTTGCGAATGCAGATGCCTTTGCCCGGAGCGGTTTGTCCGGCGATGGTGAGACTTGAATTTTGTTTTCGGACGACGAGCTTGGATTCCAAAGTAATCAGACCAGACACATCAAAAAC
>CALAYC010000247.1 GCA_937894935.1 uncultured Verrucomicrobiota bacterium | reverse complement strand
AATGTGCAACTCGTCTGGGATCACAGCTCGGGTGCGATGTCACCGAACGTCTGGAACGAAGACTTTCTCGTCGAATTCGCGGTGCGCAATCCGGCCACACCCGAATGGCGCACGCTCGGAATGGCGTTGCGCTATTATCGCGGTTCGCTCACGCACTTGTTCCATTCCGAATACACCGGGGGATTCAGCGCACCGAACCAACCTAATTCCACCATCTGGGATTCGGATTACGGCAACTCGCCGGCCGACTTAAAATCGAAACTCGGCTTCAGCGGCTTTGGCCCGGCTGATTTGTCGGATCGCCTGCAGTTCCGAATGATCGCACAGCGCGGCGCGAACAGTAATTCCTGGTCGCTCACCTTCACCATCACCAATCAGACCAGCAACACGCTCGTCGTTTCGCGCACCTTCAACAGTTCGACCGCACGTCTGGCGGTGGATAACGGCATGGCAAAATGGACGGATTACAACGGCGTCACCAATCAAATCAGCATCAACGTGCATCAAGGCGTGCAACTCTTCATCAGCACGAATCCCATCGCCAATCTTCCCGCATTCGCTCATGCGAAAGATTCCGATAAAGACGGAATGCCCGATACCTGGGAAGATTTGCACGGCTTCAATAAATTTTCCGCGGCGGACGCGACACTCGATGCCGATGGCGACGGTTTGAACAATCGCGACGAATTTCTCGCCGGCACAAATCCACACAATCCCGATACGGACGGCGACGGCGTGAATGATTCGCTGGAGCGCAACAATTCTTCCAGCCCACTGCTCGCGTCGAGTCGCCCACCGTTTACCGGACAAACCCTGCCAACCGGTGTCGATCTCGACAACAATGGTTTGCCGGATGCATGGGAAATTCGATTTCGTGCGTTTGGCTTAGCGCCCGACGGCGATGCTGATGGCGACGGCGCTTCAAACGCGCTCGAAGCTAAGTGGGGCACGAATCCATTCGATCCCTCGTCCGTTCCGGCCGTCGGGATGGCGCAGCAAACAAATCACGTCATTGTCGCGTGGCCTAAAATCACCGGCAAAGAACAACGCCTGTATTCCAGCAGCACGTTGACAAATTGGACGGCATTCAATGGCGCGGTTCAAACCAGCGGCGAACTGGCTTACACGGTTTTCACGAATCGCATCACGCAGACCAATCGCGAGTTTTATCGCGTCGCCACCGACGACAAAGACACCGATGGCGACGGCGTGAAGGATTGGGACGAACTCGTGCTCGGCAGCGATCCAACGCGAGCGAACAGCGTTCGTGCGGCATTACCGTTGATTGCCGATAACGGAACGGTGACCGGCTCGGTTTCCGGAGATTATGTCGCGTTTGTGGAACAATTGCGCGGTGGTCCCAGCGGCAACACGGAATTGGTCACACGCGCACAAGCCGCGCGACTGCTCCAACAGGCGACCTTTGGGCCGACGTTACGCGAGATTGAGCGCGTGCAACAACTCGGCATCGCGGCGTGGCTCGACGACCAGATCACCAACGCACCCGCCACTCTGCACCGGCCGTACATCGAACAGATTTACGCAGATTTCAACGGCCCACGCACCGACCTCACGTATCTCTACAGCGAAATGGATAATTTCATTTTCGGCAACAACTGCACGACGCCTTTTGCGCGTGCGGCATTGAGCGGACCGGATCAGTTACGGCAACGCGTGGCGTTTGCGCTGAGCCAGATTTTTGTCATCTCCCGCCGCGATCCCAACCTCGAAAACAAACCGCTCGCAGTGGCGGATTACTACGACATTTTTGTACGCCACGCGTTTGGTAATTACTACGACGTGCTGCGCGAAGTGACGTTGCATCCGGTGATGGGCCGTTACCTCAGCCACATCGGCAATCAAAAGGCGCGCCCGGAAATCAATCAATATCCGGACGAAAACTACGCGCGTGAAGTGATGCAATTGTTCAGCATCGGCCTGTGGGAATTGAATTCGGACGGCAGTCGCAAGCTCGATACGTTCGGCCAACCGATTCCTACGTATGGTAATGCACAGATCACAGAATTCGCGCGCGTCTTCACTGGTCTGTGGTTCGGCGGTCAACCGTGGGGGCAAAACGGTTGGAACGACGAAGATTCCTCCGTCCCCATGCAAATGTGGGCGGAGAAACACGATTTCGATGCGAAGACTTTGTTGAACGGCGTAACCATTCCCGCACGTGTTGCAACAGTTGAAAACGGCATGCGTGATATTGCCGATGCGTTACGTAATCTCTTCGAACATCCGAATGCCGGACCGTTCATCGGCAAACAACTGATTCAGTTTCTTGTCACCAGCAATCCGTCGTCGAATTACGTCGCGCGCGTCAGCGCCGTATTTGCGAACGACGGCACTGGCAAACGCGGCAATCTCGCCGCCGTTGTGAAGACAATCCTGCTCGATGAAGAAGCACGCGATGCACGCTGGTTCTCCGGCGCGCCGGAATTCGGTCGGCTGAAAGAACCGGTTCATCGCGCCATGGCCGTTGCTCGCGTTGGCAACGTCGGACGTTATACAAATCTCCTCTGGTGGACATGGGGCGACTTCAACAACGCAGCGTTTCAAGAGCCGACCTATTCGCCGAGTGTTTTCAACTTCTTCCGACCGAACTACCAGCCGCCGGGATTGTTGACGCAGATGGGATTGGTCGCGCCTGCGTTTCAGATTACGGACAGTTACTCCAGCATTTCGTTCCCGAACAAGTTATGGGAGATCACTGAAGACGGTCTTGCGTATTACAGTTCATATCAGTTCCCGCCGGATTACGCAGAACTGTTGCCGGTGTCGGGCGATGCTGGCGCGTTGGTGGATCAGGTGAACCTGCTGTTTTGCGGTGGCTCAATGTCCGCGGCGACACGCGACCATCTGGTAAACGCCATAAACCAAGTGGCCGCGTACGATCGGTTGCTGCGCATTCGACTGGCGGTTTATCTCGCCGCCACCTGCCCGGAAGGAGCCGTGCAACGATGAAGCCCAATTCCACTATGAAACCCATTTCCCGTCGTGGCTTTCTCAAACAATTGAACTGCGCTGCGGTCGGTTCGTCGGCGATTCTTAACACGCTGCTCAACCTCAAACTCGCCAACAGCGTTTCCGCGCAAGGCGGTCCGCTCGACAACAAAGCGCTCGTCTGCATTTTTCTGAGCGGCGGCATGGATTCGTTCAACGTACTCGTGCCGTGGGAACAGTCCGCTTACAACACTTACGCTCTCACGCGTGGTCCGTTTGGCAGCGACGGCGGCCTCGCATTGAATCGCAATGCTCTTCTGCAACTGTCCGCTCCGTCCGCTAACTACGGTTTGCATCCGTCCTGCGTGAACCTGCAGGCTATGGCCAACGGTACCGGCGCATTCGCTGGTAAACGCCGACTCGCTTTCGTCGCCAACGTCGGCACGCTGGTTCAACCGATTACCAAAGCTCAATTCAACGCGTGGGAAAATGGTCAGAACGCCGCGTTGCCTGTGCCGAAAGCGCTGTTTTCGCACAGCGATCAAATCGAGCAATGGCAGACAGCCGTGCCGCAAGGGATGTCGCAGTTGAGCGGTTGGGCGGGACGTTGCGCGGACATTCTGCACGCCTACTACAACACGGGTAACAATTCGATGAGCATTTCGCTCGGCGGCAACAACGTGTTTCAGGTCGGTAACACGACACAGCAATTTGTCATCACGCCCGGCGGCGCGTTGTCGTTCGAAGGCCATACCGGTGGAGCGAATCCTAATCCGCTTCAAATTAAAAATGCCGCGCTTCGCAACACGCTCGACCAAACCTATACGAATCTGTTGACCGAAAGTTTTGCGCGGTTGACGCGCGAGAGCGACGATGCGCAGCAGCTCTTTCAAAGCCAGTTCGATTCCGCCAATGCGCAACTCGGCGCATCCGTGGACGCCCTGTTTCCCGCCGGTAATTATGTCGCTTCAACGCTCAAGGCCGTGGTGAAGACCATCAAGATTCGCAGTCAACTCGGATTGCGGCGTCAGACGTTTTTCGTGCAATACGGCGGCTGGGATCATCACGGTGAATTGCTCAATACGCAGGCCGCGATGCTATCCACGCTCGACGCCGCTATCGGCGCTTATCAACGCGCTCTGGAAGCGCTCGGTTTACAAGACGACGTCATCACCTTCACCGCTTCGGATTTCAGTCGCACCTTGCGGTCGAACGGCCGCGGCACGGATCACGCCTGGGGCGCAAACGCCATGGTGTTCGGCGGCAAAGTGGATGGCGGAAAAATTTTCGGCACGTATCCTAATCTTACCCTCGACGGACCGGACGACGTCGGGCGCGGCGGACGATTGCTGCCGAGCACGTCGGCGGATTTGTATTTCGCAGAATTGCTGCGTTGGTTCGGCGTGTCCCCCGGCAATATGAGTTACGTGCTGCCGAACATCGCGAATTTTTGGAATCCCCATTCAGGCACGGCGCCGTTAGGTTTCGTGCTGTCGTGAGAAACGAAGTTTCAAATACAGACATCCAATCGCTGAGGAAACATCAGCCTTCCGGCGCGCTTCACAGCGGAGAATAGTTCGATGAAAAAACTGTTCATCATTTCGCTGCTGTTGCTGCCGGTGCTGTTGGTGCTGATATTCGTGTTCGGTCGCATGAAGTGGAAATTTTCACGCACGGCACAACCGTCCGCCTCCGAATCAATCGCTACCAATACAACCGTCATCACCACACCCGTTCCCGCACTAAGAACGACGAATGTGTTACTCGGTGAAACCATCTTACGCGGTTATGCCGACCCGAATCTTCCAGCGGAAAACGATCTCACGCTGATGTCGCGCTTGATGGAAAACTCACTGTTACTCCTGAAATCAGCGGCGAACCGTCCGTTGAGCGCGAATGAAGATTGGGCGGATCTGTTTCGGGGCAAGAACGCGGCGCGCGAGGAATTTCTTCCCGCCCAACACATCGCGTTGAACGCTCAAGGCCAACTGATTGATCGTTGGCAAAGGCCGTTGTTCTTTCACGCACTCGGCGGCGGACGTTTTGAAATCCGCTCTGCCGGCCCGGACGGCGTGATGTGGACGGAGGACGACATCCAGCGCAACGCCAACGGAACATTCGCGCGCGGAACGAATACGGCAACTGAAGCGACGCGATAAAGACTCAGGTCACTCGAAGCTGCCTCAATCTTTTGGACTGCGATGGCGAGCATGGCGCGACACCGCTTTTGCGCGCCCGATGCTGACTTGAAGCTGTAAGCTCCTCGCTCGATCAACTCGTCTCGCGTTGTCGATTTCAGACTCGCGATGCATTTTTCTCCTCGTTAGCGTTCCAACATGAATTTCTCAGCATCGGCTCAGGACGAACGCCGAGTCCAAGGCGGCGCCTTTCATCCCGATCTGCCCAATGGCCGGGCTTCGGGCGAAATTCTGCTCAACACCGCGGCCGTACACTTCAAATCGGAGAAAGGTGATTTTGAACTGCCAACTGACGGGTTGAAGATTGAACTCGGCGGTGCGAATGACGAGATGATTTTCTTTTCGCATCCGGCTCATCCGAACGTCACGATTCACACTGCCGACCACAGCATTCTGAACCATCCCGTGTTGGCGAATAACGCGGAGTTCGCCCGCCAACGAGATCGCCTTCGCCGGCGCAAACGAATGGCGGCAACGGTGCTATTTGGCGTCGTGAGCGCACTGGTGCTGGCGGTCGTCGGTCTGTTTCTGATGCGCGATCGCCTGGTCCGCACAGCAGCTCAGGCCGTCCCGGTGGATTGGGAAATCAAAGCAGGCGACAAACTGTTCGCACAGATGATGACCGATGCGCGGCTCATCAACGATCCGGAGTTGGAAGCCCAGTTGAAACAGATTACCGAGCCTCTGCTCGCCGGAATCAAAAACAACAGGTATCCGTTCAAGTTTCACATCATTGAAGACGACACGTTGAATGCGTTTGCGATGCCGGGCGGCAATGTGGTGCTGCATACCGGCTTGTTGCTCGCAGCGGACTCCGCAGAAGAAGTTGCCGGCGTGCTCGGGCATGAGATTGCGCACGTCACGCAACGTCACAGCATCCGCACGATTATTTCATCGGCGGGATTGTATTTGATTCTGCAAACAGTCGTCGGTGACGCATCCGGCGTAATGGCAGCGCTGGCGGACAACAGCGCGTTTTTGTTGAATCGCAAGTTCTCGCGCGATTTTGAACGCGAAGCAGACAATCATGGTTGGAATTATCTCATCGCCGCCAACATCAAGCCGGATGGAATGATTACGTTTTTCCAAAAACTGGAAGCAGAAGAAAAACGTCCGCGCGAAGCAGGTTCAACCGGGCTGAACCCGAATGCAATTGAAGTGCTCAGCACGCATCCGGCGACCGGCGAGCGATTGAAACATTTGCAAAGCAAGTGGGATCAAATCGAACAAAAGCAGCAGTTCCGCACTTTCGATCTGAACTATGCGGCTTTCAAAGAAAGTTTGCGTGCCGGACTACGTTCATCCGAAAACGCGACGCATCGCCGGAAAAGCGATTTACCTCAAACACCATAAGTTCATTCTCCTCCTTTGATATGAAACACCTCACTGAATATCTCTGGTTCGAAACGCCGCATCGGCGCGATTACCTGAACATCACCGACACCATCGCGAAATTGGTAAAACGAAGCGGGGTGCAGGAAGGACTCTGCCTGGTAAATGCCATGCACATCACCGCGAGCGTTTATATCAACGACGCGGAGGATGGATTGCTACACGATTACGATGTCTGGCTCGAAAAACTCGCGCCGCATGCCCCAACGGAGCAATATCATCACAACCGCACCGGCGAAGATAACGCCGATGCACATATGAAACGTCAGATCATGGGCCGCGAAGTTGTCGTCGCGATCACCAAAGGCAAACTGGATCTCGGGCCGTGGGAACAGATTTTCTACGGCGAATTCGATGGTCGCCGCCGCAAACGCGTTTTGGTGAAAATCATCGGCGAGTAAATTCAAACTGCATTGCGACTGGGCTGGGCTGAAAATTTTAAAGAACAGTTCGAAACGACTGCTAATTGCTTTCAAACCAACGGTAGCCATGCCCAGAACTTCATCCCGCATTCTCCGGCGGCCCGGTTCGCGGTTGTTCGCTCAAGGCAATCGCGCACGTGACAACGGTCAACTCGCCCGGGCAGAGGAGTTTTATCGTCGATCATTGGACGTGCGTATTCGGCGATTGGGAAATCGCCATCCCGACACAGCGCAAACGCTGAATCAACTGGCAAATCTGTTGACCGATCGTGAGCGTTTTAGCGAAGCCGAGCCGCTCTACCGTCAAGCTCTCGCAATTCGTCGCGCTACCCTTGGCACTCCGCATCGCGATGTTGCTGCCACTTTGAGCAATCTCGCGAACGTGGCTCAAAGCACCGGTCGCTTTGCGGAAGCCGAAAAACTTTATCAGCACTCGCTCCGAATGCGGCGCCGCGTTTATGGAGCGCAACACGAAAACGTGGCGATGTGCCTCGCCAACCTCGCGATTCTTTTTCAAGCCACGCGTCGCTTTGACGCTGCCGAAGATTACTTCCGTCAAGCTCTTGCCATGCTCGAACAAACCGTCGGCTCGCATGATCAACTAATGGCCTTTACCCGCGCCAACTTTGCGGATTTTCTGCGTCACGCTGCGCGCCCCGCGGAAGCTCGACCTCTTGCCCAACAGGCTTTGAGCGACCTGAGAAAAATATTGCCACCGCAACATCGCTATGTGAAATGGGCGCGCCGCGTCTGGAAGAGCGTTAAATCCGTTCCGGCCGTCAGGAGTTAGCATCACTCCTCGGCAGTTTTTCTGCCTATTGGCGTGTCAGAACCGAATCAGTCGGTCACCTCGCGACACACTCATTGTTCTTTGTGCGAGACCGGTCTGCTTCAGCAGCAAAACAAATTACGCTGCCAATGGCAGCGCCGTCGGTTCACCGCTGGGCGGACAAAGCGAAACGGATTTCAGAATGCAGCGGCAACGGCGCGTGTGGGCACCGAGTTCAATCCGATTCTGACAAGTGCGCGGCATCCGGTCGTAAGAGAAAATGACCAAACCGCAGCGGGGACAATGGCCCACCCACTCGCAAGCGAGCCTGGACTGTTTCTGCTTTTGAGGCATAAAAACTCCTGTGCTCCTGGTTTCATTTGATCGGCCTCCTCCTTGCCAATAGAAGGCGATTGTCTCGCGAGTCACCGGGCTGTCCACGAAAAGTTATTCACAGCGCTCGAAGTGCACACTACCCCGACATTCTCAAAACCAGCTTAGAACTAGCCGATTTGCCGGGATGCTAAGACGAAAAATTTACGCCCCGACCTGGCGTTTAATCGAGTCGCAGATCTGCGCACTCCATTTCTCGAGCACCGCTTGCTGCGGACCTTCGATAAGGAGGCGGGCTTTCGGTTCCGTGCCTGAATAACGCAGCAACACGCGACCGCCAGCGGGTTTAACCTCGGCCTCGGCCTGTTCGACGAGTTTGAGCACGCCGTCGAGTCGGTCGAACGGAACTTTCTCGCGAACCTTCACGTTGGTGACGAGTTGCGGAAAACGAGTCCAGCAGTTGGCGAGTTTGCTCAACGCTTTGCCACTGGATTTCATGATGCGCAACATCTGTAACGCGGCCACGAGTCCATCCCCGGTCGTACCGTAATCACGGAAAATCAGATGCCCGCTTTGTTCGCCGCCAAAGTTGAAGCCGCTGCGCAGCATTTCATCAATGACCAGTTTATCGCCCACACCGGTGCGAATGACTTTGCCGCCCGCGGCAGTAATCGCAGCGTCGAGACCGGCGTTACTCATGACAGTGGCTACGAGTGTTTTTTCCGCGAGCGTGTTATTTGCGAGCATGTCGAGTGCGGCGATAGCCATAATGTCGTCGCCATCAATCAACTCACCACGTTCGTCACACATCAGCACTCGATCAGCGTCACCATCGTGCGCGATGCCAACATCCGCGCGGAATTCCTTTACCAGATGACAAAGTTTTTGCGGGTGCATGGAGCCGCAATCTTCGTTGATGTTTTTGCCGTTGGGTTGATCGCCATAAACGATGACTTCAGCGCCGAGTTCGCGCAATACGCACGGCGACGCTTTATAAGCCGCACCGTTAGCGCAATCCACGACGATGCGCATGCCTTCCAACGTCATGCCGCGCGGAAAACCGGCTTTGGCAAATTCGATGTAACGACCGAGCGCATCATCAATGCGAACCGCTTTGCCGATTTCTTCAGCCGTGGGACGGATGTTTTCAATCTCGCCGCTGAACACAAGGTTTTCGATGTTCGCTTCGATTTTGTCATCGAGCTTGTAGCCGTCCGCGCGGAAAAACTTGATGCCGTTATCGGCGTAAGGATTGTGCGATGCAGTGATGACGATACCGGCATCGGCGCGCAAACTGCGCGTAACGTAAGCCACCCCCGGAGTGGGCAACGGTCCGATGAACAACACATCCACGCCCATGGACAGGATGCCCGATGAGATAGCGTTCTCGAGCATGTAACCGGACAGGCGTGTGTCTTTGCCGATGACGATTTTGTGGCGTCCGTGCCCGCGCGCTTCGGTTTCGAGATTCTTGAAAACGTAACCGGCGGCGCGGCCGAGTTTCAGCGCGGTTTCAGCAGTAACCGGTTCGACGTTGGCGGTGCCGCGAACGCCATCAGTGCCAAAGATTTTTTTTGGTTTGCTCATGGATCAGGAGGCGAGTTCGAAGAAATGATTTTAGGCTCCGGTTTCGGTGGCGGCGTGACCTGCACTTCAGTCGGTTCGACACGAACTACAGTGATGCCATTGGGCACAACGACGTCAACATGACCGCGAAAACGTTTATTAAGGTCCGCACCGGTGATATCCACAAAGACGCGAATTTCACGATCAACCAAGCGATGAATTGTACCCGGTCGGCCGCGAATGGTAACATTGACCGTATCCGGCTCGATGCGAAAAGCGCGCACGTCGGCGGTACTGGAAACCAGTTGTGCGGGCACATTGACGAACAGTCGCTCCGTGCCCTGCCCCGCGCTGAGCGCCTTGATTGTGAGCCAAATCACCACCGCGAGCGCCAACGACAGCAGCTTCCATCCGAAGTTCCGAAAGAAAATGTTGCGCGCCATATTATTACTTCGCGCCTCCATGCAGCGACGAACGCGGCTCGCTCCGCGTAATAACCGCCGGAGCAATCCGCGGAGTCTCGTTAGATTTTAAGCGTAACCAACCCATCAAGCCGGGCGCGCGAGTCGGACGCACAATAACCGAGGTAAGGAACGAACGCAGTTCCTCAAGACTCACGCCACGGACAAGTTGACCTTTGTACGCGTAAGAAATCATGCCGGTTTCTTCAGACACGACCACCACCGGCGCGTCAGTTTCTTCGCTCAACCCCAACGCCGCGCGATGACGAGTGCCGATGGATTTACTGAGATCACTTCGTTGCGTGAGCGGGAAAATACAGGCGGCATACGCAATGCGATCGCCTTTCAAAATGACGCCGCCATCGTGAATTGCGTTGTTGGGAAAGAAAATCGTTTCCAGCATCTCAGGCGTTGCTTCGCAATCAATGACAATTCCCGATTCAACTGCTTCGTAGAGCTGAATGGATTGTTCAATCGCAATCAACGCGCCGATCCGGACTTCCGCGAGACGTTCGCAAGTGCTGATAACAACTTCGATGTTTTCGCGCTGTTCCCGCGCTGAGGAAAAGAGCGGCAGATTGCCGAGTTCGCCCAACATGCGGCGGATTTCCGGTTGAAAGATAATGACCGCGCCAAGAATGAGAACGAGCGATGCGTTACCGAGCAACCAACTGATAACTTCGAGTTTGAGCAAGGCGGCGGCGAGCGTCGTGGTGAGCAGCAGAATCGTGAAGCCGATGACCACCGGCCAGCCGCGGGTGCCGCGGACAAAACGGGTGACGAGATAGATCGCCACCGCCAGAATGAAAATTTCCAGCGTTGGTCGCCACGCGTCCTGAATGATCCGCCACACCAACATTATTTCTCCTGTTCCAAAATCGCTTCCGCCATGCGAACCGCCTGAACAGTTGCGGCCACATCATGAGTACGGATGATTTGCACGCCGTTCGCCACGGCAAGAGCGGCGCAAGCCAACGAACCCGGCAAGCGTTCCGTCACCTTTGCTCCGGTTATCGCGCCGATGAAACCCTTGCGCGAAACTCCGAGCAACACGGGCCGCTCCAGCGTTGTAAATTGCCGCAACGCACTCAGCAACTGCAAATTATGCTGCGTCGTTTTACCGAAACCGATGCCGACATCCAGCACCACTTGGTCCGCCGTCACGCCCGCCGCGTTCAATCGATTCAACCGTTCTTGCAAAAATTCTTTCACCTCACGCACGACATCGTCATACGTCGGTTGAATCTGCATGGTGGCGGGCGAGCCTTGCATGTGCATCGCGACGTAGCCCGCTCCGGTTTCGGCCACCAACCGCCACATTTCGTCGTCGGCACGGCTCGCGCCCACATCGTTAACGATACTAGCGCCAGCGGCAAGCGCAGCCCGCGCCACGCCGGGCTTCATCGTATCAATCGAAAGAGGAATCGTCACGCGTTCTGCCAAAGCTTCGAGCACAGGAATGACCCGCCGCAATTCTTCGGCTTCATTTACCGGAACCGCGCCGGGACGCGTGGATTCGCCGCCGATGTCCAAAATGTCCGCTCCCTGCTGAATTAAATCAAGCGCGTGAGTGACCGCCTGATCGGTCCGCGAGAATTTTCCGCCATCGGAAAAAGAGTCCGGCGTCACGTTCACGATGCCCATGACGAGCGTCGGACGAGGAAAACGAAATTCAAAGTGGCGCGCGCGAAACAGCATTTGCAAGTTCCATCGACCAAACCCCGAGCTTCCCAAAATGCCCCGGCATCAAGCGCTCATCCGATTGCCGCATCAAGCGATACTGAAGATCGGGAATTAAATTCCCTCCGGATGTTGCAGCCTGGAATCGGGAGCTTTTCATCCTTTCCGTTCAATCAACTCAATCTCATATCCCTCCGGCGCGTCAATGAAGGCGAAAACCGTTCCCGTGGAAGTCGTCGTCGGGCCGTCGGAATATTTCAAACCGTGCCTGGCGAGGTGTTTTTCGAAGTCCGCCAGACTGTCCACTTCAAACGCGAGATGCGTCAGATCCGATTGCACCTGCACGGATTCACTGCCGGGGAAGTAACACAATTCAATCAGCTCCTCGCTCTCCGGCGCTTTCAGAAAAACAAGTTCCGAACCGCGCGGCGATTTGTGCCGCCGCACCTCCTCCAGCCCGAGTACTTCACGATAAAATTTTACCGTCCGTTCCAGGTCATTTACCCGATAGCGCGTGTGCAACAATTTCCGAGCCAAACTCATGGCCGCAGCCTAACGCGAAGCGCGCCGCCCGCAAAGCGGCATTTTCCGTAGCGGCGGGATTTCCCGTTGCGCCATCAGTGACGTCTCACTAGTCTCAAACGACAAGTTTCATGAAGCGCGAGTCGTCCGGAATCAGAAAAAAAACCGCCCACCCGGCCCGTAAATCCGCAGGCGCGCGTTCCGCCGCGACCAGAACCTCCCCTTCCCGGGTGAAGCCCAAAAAAGCCGCTAAGCTGAAACGCACAAAGACCACAGCTAAACCGAAAGCGGCGCGCAAGAAAGTCGCTAAGACCAAAGCCGCTGCAACGAAAGCGATTTCAAAAACAGCGGTCAAAATCGTCACGACCGTTAAGCCCAAACGCAAAACCACGCGCCGTTCAATTACCAAACGAACGCGTTCAACCGCTGCTCCAAATCCAGTTGAGTCCCCGGCAAGTTCCGCCAAGACCGATATCGCAGTTAAGTCGGTTGTGAAAACCGTGAAGAAATGGATTACGCCCGGAGCGCCGGTCGCCGATCTGGCATTTCATTCTGCGTCCATCGTTGAAGCCGCGCCGACAAAGCCGACGTCACCAAAAACATCTTCCCGGCCAAAGAAGAAAGCGAAAAAGGTCGCCGCGTCCAAAAGCACCACACCGAAGGATGAGCCACCGATTCCAGCGTTTTTGCTCGAAGGCGACGAACCAAGTTATCCCGATGATTTGAGCGGCCCAGGAGAAAAATTCGCGCTCGGCCCGACTCCGCCTCTGGATCATTTCGATGAGGCGAAAGCGCCACTTCCCGAATCTTACGGCACCGGGAAATTGTTTCTCACCGTGCGCGACCCGCATTGGCTCTATGCGCATTGGGATTTAACTCGCGAAGAACAGTTTCGCCACAATGCGCAGTCCGAAGATCGACATCTCATCCTGAGGCTCTATTCACAAAATCAGCCCCAATCCACTCCCGCTGAAATTCACGTTCACCCGGAATCCAAATACTGGTTCATTCACGTAGATCGCGCAGGCGAAAGTTATTTCACCGAACTCGGTTATTATCAGCACGGACACAAGTGGCATTCCCTCGCCTACTCCGAGCCGCAACGCACGCCACCGGACAGCATTTCCCGCAACGCTCCGGTCAAATTCGCTACTATTCCGCCGGAGTTGTCGTTTGACACCATGCTCGCATTGTTGCGAGAAAACGCGGACACCCCGAACAGACCGCTGGCACACGCGATTGATCAGATTCGTCCGCGCGCTCGCGAGCACTTCCCGACACACGACGTCGCCGGCGATTGGAGCGCCGAACAGGAAAAAGCATTAGCGCAGATTCTCGCTCGTGACCGCGCGCGCGCGACGTTACCCAGCTCCCAGGAATTTGCTGCGCCTGCCGAACGCGAATGGCCGGAATTTTTCTTCAATCTGGAAACCGGCGAAGCCGTTCCCGCTCCCGCGCCATCGTCCGATGCTTATGTCTCGTCGTTCTTCGGCGGCAACGTGCCCAAAGATTTCTGGCTCAATGTAAACGCGGAGCTGGTGATTTACGGTGCAACCGCTCCGGACGCTTCAGTGACGTTCGCTGGAAAGAAGATTCCGCTGCGCCCCGACGGTTCATTCCGCTTCCGCTTTTCGCTGCCGGATGGACAATATGAATTGCCCATCAGCGCAGTCGCCGCAGACGAATCAGACACGCGCGCCGTGGAACTAAAATTCAGTCGCGCCACCAAAACACAGGGCGAGGTCGAGACGCATCCGCAAGATCCAGCGTTATCTCCACCACCGCCGAAGGCGTAGGCCATGAATCAAACCATAGAGCATCTGCGGCTGCTTGGCCTGTTTCATTACATCGTCGGCGGCTTGATAGCACTTTTCTCCTGCATCCCAATTGTCCACCTGATCCTCGGCATTGTGTTGCTCGTCGTGCCGGAGAAGGTTCATTCCAACGGCGAACTGCCTCCGCCGGTTATAGGCTGGCTTTTTATAATTTTTGCCGGTGGCATGATCGCTATCGGCTGGATTATCGCGGCCCTCATAATTTTTGCCGGACGCTTTCTCCGCCAGCAACGCCGCTATCGCTACTGCTTTGTAATGGCATGTGTTGAATGCATTTTCATGCCCTTCGGCACAGTGTTGGGAATATTTAGCCTGATCGCTTTGAACAAACCGGCGATCAAAGCGCTCTTCGCTTCACCCGCAACTGCACCAGCGGCTTCGGTTTAATACATCTTCAAAGCGCCTTAGTGCTTCTCTTAATCCCATTCTTTTTCTTAATCTTCTTCTCAGCCTCCGCGACATCGCGTGAGAGGGATGATTGAAATAAAAACCTGAGAATAGGAACGGAACGACATGCCCGGTTATCTCGCCATCGTCCTGCACGCGCATCTGCCGTTTGTCCGACATCCGGAACATAAAAAATTTCTGGAAGAAAGCTGGCTGTTTGAAGCCATCACGGAAACGTATTTGCCGCTCTTGCAGGTGATGAACGGTTGGTTGCGCGATCATCTCGACGCGCGGCTGACGATGACGCTCTCACCGACGCTGTGCGCGATGTTGGCCGATCCGCTGTTGCAGGAGCGCTACGCCAAACATCTCGACGATCTCATCACGCTTGCGGATAAGGAAATCAGTCGTACGATCTGGGAGCCGCCGTTTCAAGAACTCGCGAGGCTGTATCACTCACGACTAACCGCGACGCGGACGTTTTATCATCAACTCGGTGGCGACCTGATCGGCAAGTTCCGTCGCCTGCAGGATTTTGGTCTGCTCGAAATCATCACTACCGGTGCAACCCATGGGTTGTTGCCGCTGATGGCAACTCATCCGCCATCCGTGCGCGCGCAGGTTCTGATTGCGCGCGATCAATATCGCGACTGTTTCGGTTGCGATCCGCGTGGCATCTGGTTGCCCGAATGCGCGTATTTCGACGGCGTCGAACCCGTTTTGCAGGAAGCAAATCTCCGCTGGTTCATTGTGGATTCGCACGGTTTGCTGCATGCGCAACCACGTCCGCGCTACGGGGTGTTTGCACCGGTGTTCACGCCTAACGGCATCGCCGCGTTCGGTCGCGACATGGAATCTTCCCGGCAGGTGTGGAGTCGCACCGAAGGTTATCCCGGTGACGCGCGCTATCGTGATTTCTATCGCGACATCGGATTCGATCTGGACCTCGATTATGTGAAACCGCATTTGCCGTCGCCGGGAAATCGCGGATTCACCGGCATCAAATATTACCGCATCACCGGTGGCGACGCGCCGAAGCAACCTTACGATCCTGCCGCCGCCGCCGAAGCCATCGCGGCCCATGCCGAGCATTTTCTCAAATCGCGCGTCGAACAAATTCAGGAACTCAACGCAATTCTCGATCGCCCGCCGCTGATCGTTTCGCCGTATGACGCGGAACTATTCGGTCATTGGTGGTACGAAGGGCCGGAATTTCTGGATCAATTCGTGCGCAAAGCTCTCGCGGAACAAAGAACCTTCGAGTTGATCACGCCTGAGCAATATCTGCGTCGGCATCCGACCAATCAAATCGCGACACCTGCCGCATCAAGTTGGGGCGAGGAAGGTTACTATCGCGTGTGGTTGAACGAGAAAAACGAATGGATTTATCGGCATCTGCACATCGCGCAGGAACGCATGAGCGAGCTGGTAAAAAAGTTTCCTCAACCGGACGCGCTGCAAAATCGCGCTCTGAAACAAGCCGGACGCGAATTGTTACTCGCGCAAGCAAGCGACTGGCCATTCATCCTGCGCACCAACACCAGTCCTGATTACGCCCGCAAACGCATCAAGGCGCATCTGCTCCGTTTCAACGGGCTTTACCATCAACTCACCACCGGCAAAGTGGATGGGAACTGGCTCACGGAACTTGAGACGCGCGACAATCTTTTCGCTGATCTGAAGGTGAGTTATTGGGCTTAGGCGCGGAGCAATTCTGACGAACGGTTAGCATTGCAGATTCACTCCCGCTTTTTGCAAGCGCCGCACGAGCCTGCGATTTACCGGATCTCCATACCAATCAGAGATACTGCGCGCCTCCAAAGCGCTCACGCCGGTGCGTTGTTCCAATTGCATCTGATTCGCGGCAAACATATCCGGCAACGTAGCGAAATGTTGGCAGAGCAACCGCGCTTCGTTTGCACCAACACGCGGAATCCCCAATCCGGCGAGCACCCGCCACGCTTCACGTTTTCGACTGGATTGAATTCCATCCCAAACGGTTCGAGCGCGCACAGCGTCGCAACCCTCCAATGATTCCAGTTCACTTAATTTGAGGCGATAGAACTCCGCAGCGTCGCGAACCAGACCGCGCTGCACCAGTTGCGCGACAAGAGACGCATCGCAACCGGGAATTTCTATAGCCTCGGCCCACGCGATAACGCGTTTGAGGACCTGCGGCGGACAATCCGGATTCGGACAATGCCATTCGGTTTCGGACACGTCCGGAGAATTGCTCTGCGCCAGGCGCGAGCCGCACTCAGAACAGATTTCTGTAGCGTGCAATTTCACCGACGCAGCAGCTTTAAGTTGAAACAGTTTGGCGAGCGACGAGAACACGCAATGATTCTGACGTTCTCAACGCCGACCGGCAACTGAACAGTCAACGCGCAGAACAATGGCGATTCAAACTTCGAGCAAAAGAAAAAGCCCCGGCGTGAACCGAGGCTTGAAACAAATCTGGCTTTTCGCAGCCGCGTTATTTCGCAATCAAATCGCTGACGAGCGCTTTTTCTTCTTTCAGCTCGTTTTCGGTCAAAGCGATCTTCGCACGGCTGAATTCATTCAGCGGCACGTCCTGGACGATTTCCCAAGTCTTGCCGGTGCTGCGAATCGGATAGCTGAACATCAAACCTTTTTCGATGCCATAGCTGCCGTCGCTGCACACCGCCACGCTGGTCCAATCACCGGCTGGCGTGGGATTCACGAGCGAACGCACGGTATCAATCGCGGCATTCGCGGCGCTGGCGGCGCTGGAGAGCCCACGCGCTTTGATGATCGCGGCACCGCGTTGTTGCACGGTGGTGATGAAATCTTTTTCCAACCATTCTTTGTGACCGATGACGTCCGGAACAGGTCGCGTGCCGATGCGCGCATTGAAGAAATCCGGATACATCGTCGCACTGTGATTGCCCCAGATGGCGAGATTGGTGACTGCGGTAATGTCCACGCTCGCCTTCTGCGCGAGTTGCGCTTTGGCGCGATTTTCATCAAGGCGCGTCATAGCGAAGAAACGATCACTCGGAATGCCGCGCGCATTGTTCATCAGAATGAGCGCGTTGGTATTGCAAGGATTGCCGACGACGAGTGCCCGCACATCGCTGGCGGCGTTCTTCTCAATCGCTTTGCCCTGACCGACGAAAATTTTGCCATTTGCGCCGAGGAGATCTTTGCGTTCCATTCCGGCTTTACGCGGCGCGGCGCCGACGAGGAAGCACCAGTTCACATCTTTGAAACCCACGTCGAGATTACCGGTGGCGACGATGCCTTTGAGCAACGGGAAAGCGCAGTCTTCAATTTCCATCACCACGCCTTTGAGCTTTTCGAGAATTTCCGGAATGTCCACTTCGATGAGGTGGAGAATGACCGGTTGTTCTTTGCCGAACACCTCGCCGGAGGCAATGCGGAACAGAAGAGAATAACCGATTTGGCCGGCGGCGCCGGTGACAGCGACTCGAATGGGTTGTTTGCTCATAGGAAATAAATTCAGTCAGAGAGCGAATATATTCTGACCACAACACAGAGCAAGCCGCGATCACACGTTCGCAGGTTTGCTTGTAGTGGAGATTACTTTCGCTGGCGATTATCGCGCCAGATCCGACGAAGCAAAATTCTCCGGCGTGCGGAAGAAAACGATGCGCAATTCCTCATCCGACGCATAACGCGCCAGCATGTCGTCCAGCTTCATCAGCTTCCATGGTTGCCGCGGATTTGCGCCGTTTTTCGTGAAAACAACATCGTCCGCAATGTAAACCGCCGCGTGGATTGGACTGCCATCCTGATGACAGAGAAAAACGAGGTCGCCGAAAAGCGGACGTTCGACCTGCCGGCAACGCTCCCTTAATTCAGCGTGCCAGAGTTCGAAGTTGTAATAACGATCGTCGGGCGGATCGTTGAAAAAATTCCATGACGACCAAAAACAATCGGGTTGAAGATCATCGTTTCTGGTCCCAGGTGTGGGAAAGCAGTTGATGCGTTTACGCGCAAAAGGCGGAAGCAGATGAACCACATCCAGCGTAACGCCGCCGGGAACTTTCGTCAGCGATTGTACCAGCCGCTCGATGTCTTTCACGTGCATCCCGCGCCCCCAATACTTCGTCAGCGCGGCAACATCGGTATCCGGTCGGATTCGGACTTTCATGAGCAACGCTGCCGAACGCGATAACATTTTAATCAATCGGCGGCGTTCGTCCGGATCGGAAGTGTTGGTGCAAAGAGCATTCAGGTCGGACACGCAATACGCAGTCCCGCGCCGAAACAGGACCTGTTTTACCAGATTAAGCGTGGCGGCGCTGAGACCGCTATTGGCAATCCATTCATCGAATCCGCCTTGTCGCCACGTAAACGGCCAGGCGTAAAGTTCATTGAGTTCGTTCTTACCCAACTCACCGTAAAGCTTGGCGCGCACCGTTTCGCTCATGCCGAAGATGACGCTGTCCGGCGGTTCGATGATGACGCCTTCCGCATCTGCGAGCGAGGGACTTTGCCGCAATTCAGCCAAATGATCTGCGCTCAAGCCGACATTTGTCAGAAGCATCCAAACCTGTTCGAGCGTCATTTCACCGAAGAACCAGCGAGTAGGAACGGAGATCGCACGTTGAGACTCCGCTTCGACAGTTTCATCGTTCGGCTCGACTTGAATCCGCATGTATTCCAGCTCTCCCCACGGACCGGGATTGCCGGCGAAATAAGGATCGGTCGGCGTGACGGCGGCAGGTGGAACGATCGGGCGACGCGCCGCGGCGTGCTCTTCGCACCACATCGAGAGAATGATGATTAAGCCGACGAACTGCAGCAGGCAAAGGCCGACGAGTAATTGAATTCGCGTGAAACCGCGTTGGCGCGATGAGCGTGCAAACAATTCAGCGTGGTCCGAAACGTTTCGTTTCACAAATGCGTGCGATGACCCGAGGCGAGGAAATTGTGGTGGGCCGCTTTACACCGCGCAAGCGCGGAGAATCAGACCAATCCCTGCAAAATCGATGGCAACCGTTCCAGGCTGCGATGCAAAGCGGCACAGGCAATGGCGCGTTCAGCTTCGCGTTTGTGTGGAAAGAGAATTTCCCAGCCGCTGGCGTCGGTCCAGATTTCCGAAGTGATGACGGAAGTTTCGCCGCTGTTGCCGATCTGGGCGTGACGGACGAGCAGATTGGCGATTTGCACGGCAGCAATGGTCTGGGCGTGCTGCCCGGCGCGTTCAGGCTCATGATGATAGAGCGCCGTTTCAATCATGATGTCCGGCAGATTGTGATTCTGGAGATAGAGCGCGCCGAGTTCGGTGTGTTGAATCCCGAGAACTTCCTGTTCCAATTCCTGCAACGGTCGCGGTTCGACAGCAATGCGCCGTTGAATTTCGACAAAGTGATTGGGAAAGGTTGCCGCCATCACGATCTTGCCCATGTCGTGAATCAATCCGGCGACATAGTCCGAATCGTCGGTGGGCGTTTGTACGCAACCGATGACTTCGCGAGTCATTATCGCAACGCCGATGCAATGCTGCCAGAACGCACGCCACGGAAAGGGTGTGTTCCCGGCGAGACGTTGAAAATCTTCAATCACCGGAGTCACCATCGCGAGTCGGCGAATTTGCCGGATGCCCAGATAAAAAACCGCGTCTTCGATATTATTGATTGGCGTGCTGAGGCCGAAATACACGGAGTTGACCAGACGCAACAATCGCGCGGTGAGACTCGGGTCGCGTCGGATGATTTCCG
>CALAYC010000246.1 GCA_937894935.1 uncultured Verrucomicrobiota bacterium | reverse complement strand
CGCAAATCTCTCCGTGCATTATGGATATTTTCTGGAGCATTTTCGGCATGCCGATTGGCGTCGCTCTCTGTTTCGGTCCGGCGATGATCGTCTGGTGGCTCACCAAAGACAGTGAGCCGAAGCCCGACGATTCCAAGCACGATCGCTGATCGCGCTATTTCTTCTGATTTTCCGTTGAAACGCCGCCGCGTGAAAACGTCGCGGCGCTTTCCTTAACGCGGCAGCGTTTCAAAAACTCAGGATTTCCGCCGGAAGAGTTCGCTCGGATCGGCGAGATTCAATACCGACAAATCCAATCCATTCTCCGGATCGCGCTCCTGCGCGGTTTTCAATTGCGCGGCAATCTGTTTTCGCGCTTCAGCGGCGTGGTATTTCACCACCCCCACGCCGGTCTTGGATGGGAAAATCACCATCAACAGACAATGTTCATCCACGTTCGTGACGAACATGCTGAACTGGTCGCCCTGTTGATAAACGCTGTCGAAATTCTCTTCGTGAACCAGATTGGCAATCGTCTGGTTTGCCAGATAAGCGCCGGAAGCCAACGCGCCGATCGTCGTCAGATCAAAGCGCCGTGAATCGCCCTGATGCGTAATCAGAAAACCGCCCTTGTCAATGACGAGGGCCGTCGCCGCGTCACTGCGCTCAAGATATTCATTGAGTATCCCGTCGAGTCGCTGGATATCTTCCTCGATCAGTTGGGGGAGTGTAGCCATGCGTCATGCGTATTGCGGCTGACCTTGATTGACGAATTTGTGGAGCAACATGCGCGTGATCATGTTGAGCGTCTCGAACACGCCTTCGCACTTGTGCGCGGCAGCCGTGAATGACGGCACCTGAATTTCCCGGTTGTTCAACAGGAACTCCAGGTATTCCACCGGCGCGACATTGGGCAGGTCGCGTTTGTTGTATTGCAGCACGTATGGAATTTCATCGAGGTTCAACTTCAAGCTCTTCAGGTTGTCCTGAAGGTTCTGGAAGCTCTCCAGGTTCTCCTGCATTTTCTCGTACTGCGAATCGGCACAGAACACGATGCCGTCCACGCCGCGCAACACCAGTTGCCGCGTGGTGTTGTAAATCACCTGGCCCGGCACGGTGTAGAGTTGGAACTTCGTTTTGAATCCTTTGATCGACATCGCCTCAATGGGCAGGAAGTCGAAGAACAAAGTGCGATCTGAGCTGGTCGCCAGCGAAACAAGTTTGCCTTTGTTCCCCGCCTGAGTCTGCACGTGATCGTGCACCTGAACGAGGTTGGTGGTTTTGCCGCACATGGCCGGACCGTAATACACGATCTTGACCTGCAATTCTTTAGTTGCCTGATTAATGATGGCCATAGTGTTACAACAATTAGCTGACTGGTTACTTGTTCTTGCGATCTAATTCTGCCGCGAGCCCGACCAGTTGCGCGGTGGGCATCGGCTGTCCAGCGTGACCGAACGCGGCGAAGAAAATCGCGTTCACGCGGAAAATTTTCCAAGGCACGTTGCCAACGGTGAAACTGACATTGTTCAATTCACCCATCCGCAATTCTTTCGTGCAGGAACTCACCTTGGCGAAAATTTGCGGTAGAAATCCGGCCAACGTTTCGCCGTTCAAATCCGCCGGGATGCGGCTCGCAACCATCAAACCGTCCGGCAACGCGATCAACGCACCGGCCACGCCTTCGAGCGCTACAGCGCGCGACACAATTTCATTCGGCGACGCATAGCGTTTAACAAACTCTGTTCCACTCGTGCCCTTCTGCTTCAGCGCTTCGATATGCAACAAGCGCGTTTCCGAAGCGTCTTCCCAGAGATAATAATTGGTATCGACCGGCTTTGCTGCCGCCGGTTGAACCGGAACTGCAGCCGGGACAGAAGCCCCGGCATTGGCCGTTGAAGCGGCTGCCGGAGCGAGCGGCGATTTAAACGGAATCGGATCCGGAATATCATCAATCGACGGCGCAGCAGGCGCAGCCAGAACCGACGGAGCCGGTGCTGCGGGCGCAGCGGCTTCCGGTTGTGGGAAGCCGAAGAACAGATTCGGAATCGTTTCGTCCACCGTCACCTTGTTGACCTGCGACGGAGCGGTTTGTTTCCGTGCGAGGAACAATGGAGCGATGATTTTAAGCGGTAATTCCAATTCCGCATTGTCGTGAGCCGATACCGTGGTTGGCACCGCCGGGCTGACCCACGAACGGATCGTTTTCCACGGGAACACCACGCGACCGCGTTTGAGTGCGCCTTCCACCAAATCCATCGGAAGCGCGATGCGCGCGTCGTTCAAATTCGTTTGCAGAATTTCCAACCGCAACGGCTCAGGCCAGCCTTCCATCAGCGATGATATCGGTATCGTGATGACCGCAGTCGCCGCTGGTTTCGCGGTTTCAACCGGCTTGGGTTGCGATTGTGCAACAGGCGCGGGAGTGGCGGACGGGAACGGAATCGGCGCCGGAGCTGCCGCAGGGGCAGGGGCAGCGGGCCGAGCCAAAGGTGTCGCTGTCGGAGCAGCGGGAGCCACTGGCGGTTTCGGAGCAAAAGGCACGGCAGCCTCCGAAACGGCCGGCGTTTCAGGCGCAGCCGGAGTCGGAGCGGCAGGCTTCGTCTTGGCCGGGCCAAATGAAAACGGCGCGGGAATTGACTCGAGTCCGGGCGGCGTGTGACGCGGCACGGATGAAACCGAGCCGCGCGCCGGCACTTGAGGCACGGGCGCGGCTGGTTTACGCGGTGCAGCGGGTGGCACCGGTTTCGCGTTCCCCACCGAAAGCCCATTGCCTTTGCCTTCAAACGGACTGGTAATATCTTCGGGCACTTCCACCTGACGCGCCGCCGGGCGACGCACCAGCAAAGCGGGATTCAAACGGGAAAGCACTTCATTCAGCGGCAACGCAACGGATACGCGATCAAATTCCACGCCCGAAGCAAACACCTGCGGCACCGCCTTACGAATATCTCCAAACGGCACGCGCACCTGACCTTGAGGAAGCTGCGCGAGAATTTTATCAATCGCGAAACTGACCGTGAGGTCGGGCGCGATGAAACCTGTTACGCGCTGACGCAACTCAGGAGTAAACGCATCCACGACGGATTTGAGCGGCAAGGAAATTCCGGGTGAAAATCCGGCGCCCTGACGATCGACATTCTGATTCTGATTAGTTGCAGCCGGCGCGGGCGGAGGCGTTGGACGCGTCGGCGGCGCAGCAGGAGCGGACGCAGCCAAACCGACTTCCACCGGAGGTGGCGTCAACGGCAACGTATCAGTACTGACGGACGATTCCCCGGCATCATATTGCTTCGTCGTTTCGTCTTTGCGAAACAGCCCTTTCAGGTAGCCGAAAAATCCATTTCGTCCGCCGTTTGAAGATGATGATCTCATATCGCTTGTTTAAACCGCCTGAGTCCTTGCTTTTGAAGCCAACCACCCGGCGTTTGCTCGGGTCGTGACGCGTTTCCGCGCTTACAGGGTTGCCTCCCACTCCACGACTCGAAGCAGCAGTTTGCAGGACACATGCCAGCGTGAGTTTGAAACTGAACGGAGGGGCGACCTACTGCGGTTTACCGGGGCAACACCGGGAAATGCAGGCGTTCGTGGAAATACGCCGGTAATTGGCGGGCTTGTCTCATCGCTGGACTGGGTTGTCCATACTGCTGCCCGTAAAGCCATCAATCGCGACACCCGCCACCCGCCTGGGAATTCCGCATTCGTCCCGGAAATTAACGAGCAACAATAAATTTGCCGATATTTACTCCCCGGGAATACCAATTGCTCTCCCCGGGGAAGTATGGAGGCCCAAGATGGATTGGACCGCCCGGTAACGACACAAAAGTCGGCAGCAAAGAATGGAACATCGGCATAAAGTCCTGTTGGTGGATGACGATCCGGATTTGCTGGAGGTGTATCGCGAAACCATCGCGGCGCTCCCCAGCCAACCCGAGATCGAAACCGCCTCTTCCGGCGCGCGCGCGCTCGCGATGCTGGAAAAGGACAATTACCGGCTGATTGTTTCCGATCTGAAAATGCCGCGCATGGACGGGCTGCAATTGCTCTCCGTCGTCCGGCGCAAATATCCTGAACTTCGCACCGTCGTTCTGACCTCCGTCGTGGATGAACAATTCCGCTCGCGCGTTTATGCGCTTGGCGTGGATCTCTACTGGCACAAACCGGGGTCGGAACAGGAGATGACGCAATTCCTCGAATGCATGGAATCATTGCTGGGGCGCGAATACGAAGGCGGCTTCCGCGGGGTTCAGAGCAAGAGCCTCGTGGACCTCGTTCAACTCGAATGTATTTCGCAAAGCTCCGCCCTGCTGCGCATCACCAACGGTCCGTTGACCGGACGAATCTGGATTAACACCGGTGAAGTGGTGGATGCGGAAGTGGAAGAACTGCGCGGCGAAGATGCGTTCCGAAAAATTCTGCGCTGGAAAGCCGGCAACTTTGAATTTCTCCCTGCTGAACCGCATCGCCCGCGAACCATTTTCAAATCATACAACGCGCTGCTGCTCGAAACCGCGCAGGCCATTGACGAACAGAACAACCACAATACCGATATCCTGGGCGAAGCTCCAGGCAACAACGGTGCGAGTGGTTTGACGGCGTTGGTGCAAACCGACGGAGTTGAGTTTGCCTTGAAGATGGTGGCGGAGACGAAAGTGGATTCACGCGGTTTAGAGAATCCCGAAAAACTTGCGACCTGGACGCATCAAGCGATTAATCGTTTCCGCACGCTGGGCGACTCATTGCAAGCCGGCGCACTCGAACAGATCACCGGCATCGGTCTGCAACGCAACGTCGCCGTGGCCAGTAAGGGCGGCACGAACCTTTGTGTCGGTTGGAAAAACAATCTCGACGCCGCCGAAATTCGCGAGCGGATGAAAAAAATCATTACGTTATGGGCTTCCTGACCAGTTGGTTTCGATCCGCCAAACCGTTGCTGAAACTGCACTCGGGCAGCTTCAGTATGGACCGGACTGGTCGTATCCTCGCCTGCACGCTGCCGTCGAGTTTCCCGGTTGATCTCGTGGAAGCCATCGGAGCAAGCGTCACGTTGACTTTTGCCGAAGCCCGCGCGGCTCATCTGCCGCTCGATGAACTGGTCATTAATTATCCCGTTTTGAAAATCACCGCCCGGGAGATGCGCGGCGGAGCAATGGTTTTCCTGTCCACCCAAAATTTATCCGAATCAACTCACAACCCGTAACAAGGCCTATGAGCAATACCAAAGTCCATCCGCTGATCCAGCAAACCGAGAATTATCTCGAATGCTGGAAGCAGTTTAATCACTTCATCAATCTGGCCCGCAGCAAGAAATTTGGAGCGGACGACGAGACTCACTTTCTCGAAATCAAAAGTGTGCTGGTGCAGGAACTCGAATTGATCCTCGCCGGCATGGAAGTGTCGTCACCCACTAAAGAAGAGATCCACAGTCTCATTGGCAACTCTCCGTCGCTGCGCTACCTGAGTGAAATGAGCGAAGGCGCCCTGCGCAGCCTCGAGAACCAGTGGCACAAGATCTACATCGGCTGGCACGCGATTCTCGGACAACTCAAAGTCCGCCAGACCGCAGTTGAACCGAAATCGTCGTTCGCCGGTTTATTCCAGAAGTTCGCCAAGGCCTGACGCCTGGCCGGTTGTGGGTTGAAATGACCGCGCCCCTCGCAAGAGGGGCGCGGCTTTTTTATCGAATTGGAATTCCGGATTACGAAGCGGAATTGGATGACGATTCTTTGTTCTCCGGTGAAGCCTCCGCAACAGGCGATGGCGCAGCGTCGTTATTGCTTGGTTGCTCAGACTGTTCCTGCCGTGCCGCTTGTTCAAGTTGTACCGGTTGTTCGGCTTGTTCCGAATGCGCTGGTTGTGACACAGCGACATCAGATTGTTCCACCGACGCCACGGCAACAGGCGCGGGTTCTTCAGCCGACGTTTCCGTCGGTGAAGCCACCGGCGTTTCCGAAGCTGGCGGTTGCACTTTCGGTTCGGGCTTCGGCGGTTTCGGAGCCGGTTTCTTCGCAGTTTCCATCTGCCCGTTTGCGAACTCGATTACGTGTCCTTGATGCACGAGCCAATGTAAATCGGCAATCAACGTCGTCTGCTCCGGCGTAGGCTCACTGGACGTCGAGGCGGTCGGTGCGGGTGCTGGCGTCGCCGCATCACCTTCTGCCGACGGCGCGACCGTTGCTTGCGGCGCGGCAACCGGCGACGGTGCGAGTGCTTCAATCAACGTCCGCCGCGTGCACTTCGGATGCGTATTGATGAACTCGACAATCCGTTTCACGCCATCGGAAACCGGCGTGGTTTCCAGATCGAGATAACGCGGCCGCGCCACTGAAACGTGCGTCACCGTCTTGTTCACCTTGAAGAACTGCAAACCCTGTTGCGCGAAGGCCTGACTGAGCGCCGTCGCGATTTGCATCGGAAAGCGGCGTTGCTCGGC
>CALAYC010000245.1 GCA_937894935.1 uncultured Verrucomicrobiota bacterium | reverse complement strand
GCCGGCCCGTTATCCGATCCCCCACCGCTACCAACCTCATTCGGATCCCGGAACGCCCCATACACCGGATTAACCACCGCGGATTCACCTCCCAACGCTCCCAGCCCACCGTAACTACCACCGTTGCGACGATCGCTACCTCCTTGCGTCGTGTTCCCCAACGTGCGCCCCACATTTCCACCGTTTCCACCTGAGCGCGCCCCCAGATACCCACGCCCGCTCACGTCAATCCGGCTGTTCGTCGATACCGTCAACGTGTTCACGTTGATTTCCAACCGATACTCATTCGTCAACTCCGCCCCCGGATGCCGTAACACCGCCCCATTGGTCAACCACAACGTCGCCACATTGATATTCGTCGCCGATACCACCGAGTTATCCAACACCACATTCTCTCCTGCCAGCGTCGGCGGCAACGGCGTCTCTCGTCCGTTCCCGCGCACAATGAACTGCCCCACCTCATTGCCTCGTCGGAAATAAATCGTCCCCGCTGCCGAGTCACTCGCACCGGTGTTCCCACGCGCCTGAATAGCTCCAAAATCAAAGCCAGTCGCAGTTTCATACAAAACCGCAATTCGTCCGCCGCCACCGCCCGCACCGGTCGCCCCGGAACCTCGCCCACCGTTAGCCTGAATCAACCCACCACCTCGTAACGTCGAAGTCGTAATCTTAATCCCACCACCACTACCACCACCGCCCCATGTCACCCCATCACCACCATTGGCCAAAATCTGCCCCTCCACATCAACCGTCGTCGCCATAATCCGCACCAACCCACCACCATTACCTGCCGGCCCGTTATCCGATCCCCCACCGCTACCAACCTCATTCGGATCCCGGAACGATCCATACACCGCATTAACCACCGGGGACACAATTCCCAACGCTCCCAACCCACCATAACTACCACCGTTGCGACTGGCGCTGCCGCCGTTAATGGTATTGCCCAACGTGCGTCCCACATTCCCACCGTTTCCACCTGAACGCCCGCCCAGATATCCGCGCCCGCTCACGTCAATCCGACTGTTCGTTGAAATCGTCAGTGCGTTCGTGATCGTCAGATCCAAACCGAATTCTGAATCAACTGTCCCCAGCGGATGTGTCAGCCAGGCAAAATTGGTCAGCACAAGATCGCCTGCATTCAGGTACCCGCGGCGAACCGTGCGTCCGCCATCGGCATCGGTTATTTCAACCGTTGCCCCGTTCCGAATAATGAGCTGCCCCACCACCAACTCCACCCGGTAACTCATGTCGCTCGGCGGATTATCAGTCAACCGCCCATCCGCTGGATCTGTGATAATACGAGTGCGATCATTGGCCACGATTCGATAGCGATTGGTGCTATCGCCAATTTGCAAATGCGCCCCCACCAGTGAGCCCGGACTGAGCAGCGCCCGGCGATTAAAAAGCATATAATCATACCGAGCCGAATAGGATTCTGCCGTCAGCGACATTAAAGGTGTCGCAATCAGCAGCGTCTCGTTTCGTCCACCATCTACAATCAATTGCTCCTGTTGCCCATCCGGCTGGAAATAAATCGTGCCAGGAGTACCAGGCCGCGCACCTAAGAATCCACCCTGCGCCTGCACTCCATCCAGAATGGCGGTTGTGGCCGATGCATAGAAAAGCGCGATCCGCCCGCCACCACCAGCCGCTCCATTACTGTCGCCGCCGCGACCACCGTTGGCTCGAATCTGCCCCGCTCCGTTCAACGTGGTAGTCGTTATCTTAATTCCACCTCCGCTACCACCTCCGCCCCGCGTCACCCCATCGCCACCATTGGCCAAAATCTGTCCGTCCAGACTCACCTGCTGCGCAGAGATTCGCACCAGGCCACCACCATTACCTGCCGGCCCATTGTCTGAACCACCGCCACTGCCGAGTTCATCAGGATTGCGGAATGAACCATAGTTAACGTTGATCATCCCGGCATTAATGTTTCCAAGCCCACCCAGGCCACCATAACTACCACCGTTGCGACTGGCGCTGCCTCCGTTCACGGTATTACCCAAAGTGCGCCCCACCGTGGAATTATAGCCGCCATTGAATGCACCCCGATAACCCCGCTCACTCACATCAATTCGCGAGTTCGTCGAAATGACGAGGCTGTTCACCACCAACTCCAGACGCGGTTCACCCGACAAACCACGCTCCAGCGCCGCATTCGAATGAGTCAACACCGCGCCATTCGTGAGAATCAAATTGGTCGCCCGATGAATTCCATACGCCACCGTAATGGTGCGATTGCTGATGACCACTGTTCCGCCCGCCAGATCTGCGCCGTCCGTCGGATCAGTTCCCAACGCCAGTTCAAATCCATCCGAAACTCCGTCGTTGTCCGAATCCGCTTTCAACGGATCCGTCACAAACCCCATCGCGCCGGAAACTTCATCGCCGTCCGTGATACCGTCGCCATCCGAATCGGCATTCCGCACATCCGTTCCCAACGCAATTTCCTGCTCGTTGCTCAAACCATCCCCATCAGTATCCGGATCGTCGCGATCCGGAATTCCATCGCCGTCCAGATCGGCGAGTGTAATTACCGTCACGACCTGCGTTGTAATTGCATCATCGGCATCAATCGCACGCAAAAGGAATTGCGTCGTATTGGTAAACCCATGCTGAATCGCAAATGCCGCAGTCAACTCACCGGCATTTGTCAGAGAAATAAAGTTATTCGTACCGGTTGCGGCAAATTGCAGCACATCGAACAGCCGCAACTGTTGATCATCGGCTGATTCTCCAATCTCTAATCGACGCAAATTGCCATCCCCGTCCGTCGCGGTGACGGTGAAGTTGGTTTGCTGACCTTGCACGATTTCCACGACCGGAGGGAAAATTAAATCCGGCGGCGAGTTTGACGCGAACGATTGACTGAACCGAAGATTGTCCAGTGCAATGTCGTCATTCAGCCCACCAAGATTGCGAGCATCCACGCGCAAGGTCAGCGTCCGACTGGAGAGCGCCGGAGTAAATTCAATCGGCGTGAATGTCGTCCGCGAAACCGTCACGTTCGTGACGCTGTAAAGCATTACGCCATCGCCATCCAACACTTCGATTGCAGCAACCTCCGGATCAGACGCAAACGCTGATGTGTAAGCTGCGAGTTCAAAGCGATGCAGGTTCGCACGATAACCTCCGTCCGCCGTCAACGTGACAGTCAACACCCCCACAGAATCCTGATCTTCAAACAACACATTCGTCAGACTGCCATAACCTGTAGTCCACAATGCCGGATCGTTAGCACCGTAACTCACCGTGATATTCGGCGTGTAAGGAGCTTCGCCGCCGTAACTGAAATCTCCCATTACCGCGTTCGTCACCCGATCGCCATAATTCTGGTTCACGTTCTGTGCATTGCTGATGCCGGCGATGTCAAACGTGAGAACCGTCGGTTTCAATCCATCGACCGGATCAAGCGGATTCGCATCCGTTCCATCAGGTAAACCGTCTCCGTCCGTATCGGGATTGTTCGGATCCGTTCCCGCCAGATATTCCTGCAAATTCGTCAACCCATCGTCATCAGGATCAAGCTCAGCGTCGTTGGTGAATGGATCCAGTTGATGTGCAATTTCCCAGGCGTCGGGCATTCCATCACCATCCGTGTCATCGCTGATCGGCACGACGTTCAACGCCACCGTCGGCAACCACAACGGCTGGGTGAACCCGGCATTGTCGCTGGCGCTGATTGTCAATGTCGCGCTCGTCGCCTCAGCAGGAATCGGCACTAATGCCGTCACATTCGTCGCGTTTGCCGCAACGCTCACCTGCACCGGTGTTCCGTCATTGATCTGGAAGCGGAAGTAATTTGCCCCCAATCCCGCATCAAATCGCACGTTCACCGGCACGCTTTGGCCCACCAGATACGTCGTTCCGCTCACCGGAGTAATCTCGCGAATCGCAGCAGTTTCAAAAGTGAACACCGCTCCTGCTGTATCCACTTCCACACCTCCGATATTACGCCACGAATTACTCGAAACATCCGTCAGCCCGGACTGCAGCACGTTCGTATAAATCACGCCCGGCAACAGCGGTCGCGGCAACAACACTTGCAATTGCCGATCACTGTTCGCCAACGCCACCGTAAACGGCGTCGCAACTCCCGCATTGTTGGTCACGAATACGTTGTTCGTGACGCTGCTTGGATCAAGTGCCTGATTAAACTCGAAGTTTGCTGTGCCTAACCACAACGATTGTCGCACCGCACCGTTTGTCGGAGTTGTGCTCGTCAGTACCGGCGGCGCTAAATCAATCATGCGCAGCAATCGCGTCGCAGCCGCCGAAACATTCTGCGCCGCATCGCACGCTCTCAGCGTGATCTGCACCAACTCGCCGTTCGTTGACGCATTGGCCGGCACCACCAGATCAAAGCTGCGACTTCCATTCGTGATCGCTGGCGAAATCGGAATTTGTTGCGAACTGACAAATGCACCGCTTACTTCGAAGTCCACCTGCGTCACGCCGAAATTGTCATTCAGCGTCACCTCAACCGGCACTGTTGTGCCTGGCGTCAAAACGGTCTGCGCGGGTGGCGCAATAAGAGTCAACGTCGGCAACGTCGTATCGCTGATTGCGAGATTGAACACCTGTTGCCCGCTCGAAAGCCCGAGACTGTCCATCGCCTGTGCAAACACCTGCACCTGTTGCCCCGGCCCGGCGTTGGTCATGACGACCCCGCTGACTCGCAGCGCATTGCCATTCGTCACCAGCAGATTTCCCGTTGCTGCGCCACCAACGATAGCGGTGAGATTGGTAATCGCTGTGTCACCCGATGCAACCACATCCACTGTTACAGTCGAACCCGTGGGAACCGGTGCGTTCGTCGGCGCGACCAATGTAAATTGAATCGTCGGCGGCTGCGGCTGCTGCACCGTGATGACGAGTTCCGCAAACGGCCCGTCATTGCCATATTGATCGGTCGCAATCGCGCGAATCGTCGTGCTGCCCGTCGCAGGCAATGTCACCGGCACTTGATACGGTTGATTTGTCGCGCTGCCGAGCGCCACGAAATCGCGCGTGAACCGCACGCTCGTTGCCGGTTCATCATGCGCCAACACCGCTTCGACCCACACCGTCGCTCCTGCTGCTGGCGGCGCGTTACTCGCAATTTGCAACGTCGCAATACTCGGTCCTAACGTATCGAGGGTGGCGAACGTCGCTACAAACGGTTCATCCGCCGCCCGATTGCCGGCGATATCAAAAACATTGCTGACGACCAAAGTGTAAATCGCATTGGGTTGCAACTCACCCGTCGGCAGAAAACTCAACACCCGATTGTTCACGCCCACTGAAGCTTCCCCTGCGACCGGTCCATTCGGCCCGATCAATCGGAAATCAAATCCCGTCGCCCGAATGCTTTCGTTAAACGTGAGTCGCGGCACGGCACGCGGATCAATCTGTACCGAGCTGTTCGTCGGGAACAACGACACCAGCACCGGCGGATCATCATCCGCCGTGCGGAAACGCGACGTAAACGGCGTCAGCATCGAACGCCCGACCAGATCGCGCGGACCGGATCCAATAATCGCGCCATTGCCATTCAACAAATCGCCTGCCACCACTACCACCTCGTAAATTTGTTGGCTCACCAGCGGCGCGCTCGGCGTCATTCGCACCAATCGCGGCACGCCGTTCGTTTCCAACAACTGCACCGGCGCCGACACTTTCGCTCCGCTTGCAACATGACGCAGATAAATGCCATTCGTAGTAACGTAATTCGTCGCCAGCGCCTCGCTGAACTCCAGCCACACCGACGTGAGCGTTGAAATATCTTCCGCCGTGTTCAACGGTGTCACCGCGATGACCTGCGGAAAATCTTCATCGAATCGCAGGTCGCCCAAATCCACGGTCTGACCGTTCGCCGTCAACTCGCTGCTGCGTTTGATCAATCCACCGAACGTCGCCGCCACCGCTTCCAGATTGAACGCGCCGACCGGAATGTTCGTAAAAGCAAACGTTCCATCACTGTCCGACCGGATAAACGCGCGCCCCGGATTGACGCTTTGCGATTGATAAATCAACAGCACCTCAATATTCGGCACCGGCGTGAGTCCATCGGCGCGCACCAATCGTCCCGCCACCGCTCCACTGTCGCCCAATCGCAACGTCACTTCATCCACTTCCCCATTCGTGCTGATCGTGCCCAATACCGACGCCGCCAAAGAAACGCTCGCTGCGGAGATGCGATAATCTCCCACCGGCACATCGCTGAATGAAAAGCGACCTTCGATCGGAGTGCTCACCGCCGTCACGGTCTGTCCGTTGAACACCGGCGATTGAAATGTCAAAACAACCTCCGCTCCGGCCACCGGCGTCACGCCATCGCTCGCCATCACTACGCCATTGATCGCCCCCACGCCCGGTAACCGGATCGTCACCGGCGGATTCGTTCCGATTTGGGAAACCGGCGCATTAATCCGAGCCGCATTCCGCAACTCGCCTCCCGTTCGCGAGATTGCCGTAATCTGATAATTGCCCAACTGCAAATTGTGGAATCGCACACTGCCGTCTGCGTCAGTGTCCTGTTGTTGCCCCGCGATCGTAACGGTCACGTTCTCCGCTGGCGTGACACCGTCCGCGCGGACCACGTTTACCGGCAATGTGCCGAGCGGCTTCAGTTGAATGTTCACCGTCGTCACCAGCGTGTTTGCGCTTAACGTCCCATTTGCGTTGCCGGAAGTTCCTCGACCGCCTTGCGATATCGGCAAATCGGTCGCGGTTAAAGTGAAATTCCCCATCGGCGCTCCCGGAATACTGAAGCGGCCATCCGGCCCGGTCGTCACCGTCACGGCCGGAGTCAATCCATCCGAAAAATTCGCGCGCACGTTTGCGCCGGCGACATATCCCGCGCCGTAACTGTCAATGACGTATCCGTTAATCTCACCACGCGCGCCTTCGATAATCAGCACTTCCACCACCTGATCGGCATAACTCACAGTGGCGCTGCCTCGCGCAAACGCACCCGTCACCGGATCTGAAGTCAGAAGTTGATACGTGCCCAGCGGCACTCCTTGAAATTGAAAGCGGCCCTCGAAATCTGTCGTCGCAAATCCGAGATTGCCCACCGACACCTGCGCACCTTCCACCGGCGTTTCCTGATCCAACTTCACAAAACGGCCCTTGATCGTTCCCGTTGCACCGACACGCAACGTCAGCGTTTCCGTCGCATTCGCCGCCACCGTCACCCCACCGCGCGCCGAGACGCGAGTCGAGCCTTCCATATAATTCGCCGCGACCGCATAACGTCCTTCCCACAAACCGGTGAATGTGACTTTCCCTGCTTCGTCCGCAAACAACGTCACCCGACCTTCTCGCGGATAAGAACCTTGTTCCAAATCCACTTGCGCCCCGACAGCCGGCGCGCCATTACCGCGCAAAACCGTAATTTCAATCGTCGAATTCTTCGTCAGCAACTGCACGTCCACCGAGTTGGTGATTCCAGCCTTCACGTTGACATACGCTTCACCGCGCAAACCGGATTCATCGTCAATCGCCTCAACACGATAACGGCGTGCGGGCACAGTAATCTGCGTGTCGAAAGCGCCTTCCGTATCAGTTTGAATTTCGTAATCATCCGAAAAATTGATTTTCACGCGCACGCCTTCGCGCACCGGTGTTCCATCCGGATGAAAGACGCGGCCCACCAAGCGCCCGTTGAAATCCTGAATCGGCGGGAACTGCAAGAAGACGTTCGTTACGTTCGGCTCCAATTCCGTCGTGAAACCGCTGACAGAAATTACGGTGGGATAAAACGGTGACGCCGCCTGCACCGTCCACGGACCGGCCAACAGTTGTCCCGGGAAAATAAACAAGCCGGTTGCCGGATCAGAATCGCGCTCACCGCGAATTGTAATCTTCGGTGCTCCCGTCAAGTCCGGTCCCATCCCGGTCAATCGCACCCGCGCTCCAATCGGCACGCCTTGATGATTCACCACCCGACCGGCGATTGTTCCTTCGCGCAACATGCGGATGTTTGCTTCGACCGATTGACCGTCAAATTGCAATCGCGTCTTGGTGTAACCCCACGTGATCGGACGGAAGTTTCGCTGCTCACCCGTTATCAACGGATCATCCGCACCAATGAATACCCGAATCGCTTCTTCAAACGCGGCGAGAATTTCATCTTCATTCCCTGAGCGGATCTGCTCATTCAGCTTGTTCACGTCCAATTGCGGCGACGTCGCGTTGGCCGGAGCGCTCATCGTGTAATCGCCAAGGCCGAGATTTTCGAAAACGTAATTCCCCTGACTGTCCGCATCCGTCCAGAAGAAGCCACCATCAACCGGAATCGCGACCCGGATGCCGCCAATTCCCTGGCCGTTCAAATCCGTCACCCGTCCGTAAATGCGACCCGCCGCGCGCAATTTCACGACCACATAGTTGTCCGCGCCTGCGATGACATCTACATACGCCGAGCCCAAGCGCGGAAAATCAATTCCTGCTTCCGGATTGCGTTCCAAACCCGCGCTGATCTGGCGGCGTCCCACCGGCACGCCTTCCAACACAAAATTTCCATTCGCATCCGCTCGTTCCAGCATCAGTCCGCCTGCAATCAACGCATTCGGCGCAGGTCGTCCGTCTTCAAATTGCACCCGCCCAAAAACCCGCGTCGTATCCTCCAACGCCACATTCACCACCGACATCGCATCCGTCACTACGGTATATCTGGTCCGCACGCCTTTGCGTCGTCCGTCAAACGACACTGCTACCACATCGAAGGTCTGCGCCGGCAAATCCTCCGCCTGCCAGTTGCCATCCGCATCAGCATCGACAATCCGCACCACATTCCGGACCTGTTCGCCAGTCAATGTTCCGATAAACACGCGCGCATTGCCGTGCGGAGTCAGATTATCCGCTTCAAACACTGTGCCGCGCAATCCCCCGACCGGCGTAATCGTGGCTGGTAATTCTATTTTCACACTCGCCACCTGTCCTGGCGTATCCAACAGGCCAGCTACCGTGCGGCGGCGCCGATCTGACGTTTGCACTTCAATTGTGTAAACGCCCAGAGGCACTCCGTAGAATGCGAAGCGTCCTTCATTGTCGGCAAAAATACCGCGCCCTAATTCTCGTGAACCGGCGTCAGGAAAGAGATTCACCGCCGGACGTGACACTGGCGTCACCCCATCTGCCGCCACCACCTGTCCCACCACCGTAGCGCGACCGCGAAACCGCAAGGCAATTGGCACCGTTTGACCTTCGCGTGGCGATCCGGACGCGATAACGTCCCGCACCAACGCGCGATCCAATCCTTCGACCTTTGCGATGGCTTCAGGAAGTGATCCTGCTGCCAGCACACCGAGCAACGTGTCCCGCGTCTCGGCGCCCGTTGCGAGTTGCAGAATCTTCTCCCGTTCCACCATCCCTTCGTTGGCGTTTGCAGCAATCAACGCCAGCGCCTCCGGCTCCATGCCGCTCGTATCCGTCGCCGAAATCGAATACGGAATTCCGGCCAACACAAAATCAAAGTCGAAATTTCCGCCTTCATCCGTGAACACCTGACTCACGCGACGAATCCACGCTTCGCAGGTATATGGTCCCCAGGTCTGATCGTACATCGTCAGTGTCACCGGAATTCCAACTGCCGGCGAACCATCCCCCTTCAACGCCCGACCGCGAATCGCCACGCCACCTTTGAACGGCGCAGTCGTTCCCGGTTCGACACACTTAATCGGGTGCGTCACCGTCGCCATCAGATTGCCGCGCGCATCGGTCACGCCGGTAATCGTCAGCGAACGCGGTCGAATCGCACTGATTCCTTTGCGCAAATTCAAATACGCCACGCGACCGCCCGGCTGGATCTGCACTGAATTCGCACCGTTATCTCCGTCCACTGCGTAGGCGTGATAATCTCCTGCACTCGCCTGGGTCATCGGTTTATTGAAGACCACTGCGACAACCGTCCCGTAATTCTGATACAGCGGACCGCCGCACGGATTCGACGGTCGTCCCGCCAACACCATCAAATCCTGTTCCACGGCCAGAAGCTCCGGCGGCAATTCCGTCACGGTGGTAATCGTCGGATCAACCGTTGCATCTACTACGCCGTCAGAATCAAAATCCACCCGCAAGCGTTCCGTCGCATCGGCCAAAGAAAACGAATAAGTCGCATCTGTCAGCGGGTTCGAAATATTCCAACGCAACTGCCGCGCTGTCCCGCTGTTCGCCACCAACAACACCGCCACATCGGCAACCGGTGGAGCATTCGTGAACGTCCAGTAAATCGTCGCATTCGTGTCATGCAGCAGATTGCCCCACTGCCCATTCCCACCGGAATAAATCATCGCGTACGGCTGTGTACTGCGTCCGGGAGCCGCACCGGCTTTGCCGTCGCCAAAATCAATTCGCATTTCACCGGTGTTCGCACTGGACACGACAAATTCCTGTCCGAGCCCCGCGTAATCCGCCGCGCGATCTCCCAATCGCGCCGTCGCATCCAATCCATCCGCCGCTTCCATCAACGCGAACAACGCTTCGCGCCATTCTCGACCGGCTTCAGTTTCGCGCAGGATCTGATCAAATCCCGCGCTCGCTTCGCGCCCGCCTTGCCAATCGCGCAACAAATCCGCATACACCCGCTTCGCCGGATCGCCATAGCTCAAGCGTTG
>CALAYC010000244.1 GCA_937894935.1 uncultured Verrucomicrobiota bacterium | reverse complement strand
CGCGGCGAAACCACTGCTGCGCGCAGCGGCCAGGCATTACTCGAGTTCGACAAGTTCCCTGAAGATCGCACTGAAAAAGATCTCGAACGCCACGTCGCCTCGGCGATTCGCGGCCACATGACCGACTGGTTGAAGTGCGTCAACACACGTCAAAAACCGGTTGCAAACATCGAGGAAGGCGTCATCTCCACAGTCGCGTGTATCCTCGCCAATCTCTCTCAACAATTGGGCCGCACCCTTGCGTGGGATCCGGTCAAAGGCGAAGTCATCGGTGACATTGAAGCGAACCGATTACTGCGTCGCCCCTATCGCGCGCCATGGATACATCCGGAAGTTGCGAATGTTTAATCCGCCTGTTTCAGTCTGAAAACGAGCTGGCCTGTCCGCGCCGGAGAGAACGATGGCACGAACAGACCAGTCGCAGACCACCAGCGCCCCCGTTGGTGGCCTGAACATACGCCGCGGGTCCACGGCGTAAATTGAGGAGGGTCAATCTGGAAAGCTCCCGCGCCTTCGCACTTCCGAATCGGTAACTCAACCTCCTGATTGCAACCATGCGTTCATGGTTGAAGGGACGATAATCCGCACCGGGTAATCAGCAATTAGGTCATCCCGGGAATCGCCACCGGGGACAACCCGGGAAGTTGCCATGAACCGAAAGCAAAAAGCCCCGCGCAATTCCTTGCACGGGGCGAAGAGCAGCGAACGCTTAACTCACGGTTTATCAATTTCGCCCAACGGACGAATCCAGATATTGCGGAAGCGCACCAGGTCGCCGTGGTCTTGCAGCGCAATCGGGCCGCGCGACGATTTCACTCCGTCATAGCTTGTATTTTCTCTGTGACGACAAGGTCCGAGAAATTCGCGCCGATGTTGCAGCACGACTCCGTTCACAATCACCGTCACCGCCGCTTTTTTAATCAGGTTGCCATTCGTATCCCAACGCGGCGCTTCGAAAATGACGTCGTAACTCTGCCATTCGCCGGGTTTCTTGGCCGGATTGGCCAAGGGCGGATATTGACCGTACAACGCGCCAAGCTGGCCGTCGGGATACGTGATGTTCTGATAACAATCGAGCACCTGCACTTCGTATTGACCGAGCAGGAAAATACCGCTGTTGCCTCGGCCCTGACTGTTACCTTTCACCACTTCCGGCGAAGCGAATTCCACATGCAATTGGAAATCCTGAAATTCTTCCTTCGTCTGAATGTTGCCGGTCTTCGGGGCGACTTCGAAGTAACCGTTCTGCACTTTCCATCGGGCCGGACTGCCGTTGCTGTGCTGCCATTTTGACAAATCTTTACCGTCGAACAACACGGTCGCATCGGACGGCGCACCTGCGCCATGGCTGAATGTTTCTGCCGGCGTGACGATCTTCGGTTGCGGTCGGTTCGGATCGTGAACATGCCACTTCTGACCAGGAATAATCGGCGTGTCCGTGTATCCCACCGGCGAATCTGCGTGACACGAAACACCGAGGCACAGACAGCCGCACAACAACCCGGTCAAAGCAGCGAAAGAGTTATTTTGCATAACTGGAATTCTCCCGAGCCGGGATGAAATTGCAACTGACAAAAACAATGACCTCTCACTGCGCACGCAATGGAAACCGAATGGAAATCGTCGTCCCTCGCCCGCGCTCCGATTGGATGTCCAGTTCGCCGCCGTGCGTTTCAACGGTTCTTCCCACAATCGCCAATCCCAGTCCCGTGCCTTTAGCCTTCGTCGTATTCAGCACCGACCGAAAGGCGCGTGAACATTGCTCTTCGCTCATGCCTTCGCCGGTGTCGGCAAACTTCACCACTACACAATCCGGATGCGTCGTCGCCCCGGGTGTCATCTGCGTCTGCGTGGAAATCGTCAGCGATCCACCGCCGGGCATCGCTTCAGCTGCGTTCAAAATCAAATTCAGGAAAGCTTGTTCCAACTGCATCGCATCGCCCAAAACCGACGGTAAATCCTCCTCCAGTTCGCCGATCAACTTCACGCCTTGATTAGCCAGCTTATGGCGCACCAACAGACTGAGTTCCTCAATTACAGCGTTCAAATTGACCGGCACAAGTTGCGGTTCGGTGGTGCGCGCAAAATCCAGAATCCGCTCCACGATCTTGTTCAGATGCTCGATTTTCTCTCCCATCAGACGCGCGTCTTCGGAACGCGGATCTTGCGGCGGAAATTTCAAATCCAACGAGTGATATAACATCTTCATCACCGTCAGCGGATTGCGAATCTCATGCGCTACTTCTGCCGCCAATAAACCGAGGGCAGAAAGTTTTTCGTTCTGCCGCATCTGTTCTTCGGCATCCACCAACCGCTCGTATAGCCGCGCTTTCTCGATGGCGATCGCCGACAATTCAGCAAACGATGCCAGGATACGAATTTCTTCGTTGGAAAATTTGTAGGGTGACGCCGTGTAAATATTCAACGTGCCGATGGCTTCGCCGGAAAACAGCAGCGGCACACTCAACAATGAAATCAATCCCTCCTGCCGCGCAATTTCCACATTCTGATAAAGCGACGACGTCTGCACATTATCAACCTGGATCGGCTTCTTGCGGCGCACGACTGAACCTAGCAGACTTTCCGCTACGCTCAGTCGTGGTTTGCGCAAGTACGCTTCCCCGGCACCGTGACACGCGCGTAAATCGAGCCACGTCCGCGAATCATCCAGCATCAACAGCGAACACATCTTGGCCTGCATCAGCTCCGCCGCGTCGCGCGTGATGGTTTGCAACACTTCATCGAGATTGAGCGCCGAGTTGATGGTGCGACTCACACTCGCCAGCGATTCCAACAACCGCGCTTTAAGTCGCACCTGTTCATAAAGCCACGTATTTTGAATTACGCGCGCCGCCTGCGCTGCGAGCGATTCGAGTAATTCCTGGTCATCCGCGCTGAACGCATTCTGCCGATCGCTATCCACGTTCAACACGCCCCGCACCTGTCCGTCCACCTCCAACGGCACCGCGAGTTCCGAGCGAACTTCCGAACGCAACATGATGTAACGTTTGTCGCTCTGCACATCACCCACGCGCGCGGGTTTTCCCGTTTGCGCGACCCAACCGGTGATGCCCTCCCCGATTTTGAGTTTTAAATTCTGCGCCACTACCGGCAGTCCTTCCGACGCCTGAATTTCCAGAAAACCCGTCGTCGGATTCACGAGCACCACCGAACAACTCGACGCGTTCATCAATCGCGCCGCCTCACGCGCAATGAGCGACAGCGCCGGCTGCGGTTCGAGCGTGGAGTGAATCACGCTGCCGACCTGATAGAGCAATTTCAGTCGCTCGTACTTCGCTTTGAGTTCTGCCAGTTCGCTCATCTCTTACGTGGAAATTTTGAAACCCTTCCGTTCGGCTATCGCACCCGGGCCGTCAGCCAAATCCCCGTCAGTGTAAACACCAGATTCGGAAACCAACCTGCCAACCAGCCCGGCACATATCCCGCCGTCCCCGCCGCCAGACTGATTTCCAACAATGCAAAATAGGCGAGACAAATCACAATGCTGCCCGCTACACCGGCAAAAATATTTCGTCGTCCCGACGCGGCTCCGAACGGCAGCGCAATCAAAACCACCACCAGGCATTTCCATGGCCCGGCGATGCGCGCGTGAAGTTTCGTGTCGAGCAGACTTTTCATGCCGGGCGTGGGATTCGGATGCAGCGCGAGATAATTCCAGATTTCCGTCAGAGAAATTTCGGTGCGATGCCGTCTTTTGAGCGACGATTGTTGGCGGCTGATAGCGACTTCGCTGCGAATCTCCTCCGGCGTTTCGGTGAAATCCGGTCGTGCCATTACGGCTTCCTGACGCGTCGGCACCGGCTCAGCATTGCTGCCTGACGCCATGTGAAACTCGCGCACATTGAAAAACACCCACATGTCGTTCGTGTGAATAGCGTGACTGGCATAGAACTGAAGTTGCGAACCGTCCGGTTGCGTAGAGATGACGATCGGATTTTTCATCTCCATGGTTTCCGTGTTCAACGAAATGATCGTCCAATTACGTCCGTCGCGGGAATTGACAAATCCGAGATTCTGCACAATGTGCCGATTGAACTTGGCCTGATCCTCACCGGCTCGCCGGGCCACGAGCATTTCCGCGCGTTCATCCGCGTCGGTTGCCCAAAGTTCGTTCATGAGAAACAACCCGATGCTCGCCAGAAATCCCACGCCCAGATACGGCAGCGCCAAGCGCCACAAACTCACTCCGGCCGCGCGCATCGCCGTAATCTCGTTGTTTCGCGCGTGTTGCGTCAGCGCATACAGCAGCGCCAACAACAACGCTACCGGCAACACAATCGCCAGCAGTTCCGGCGCTTTAACGAGGTAATATTGCGCGATGTCTAACACCGACAAATGCGCTTCCTGAAATTCGCCGATGCGATTGAACAGGTCGGATGAAATCCAAACGATGAGAAAGCCCCCGAGGCAATACGCAAACGGTAGCAGCAACTCCCGCAACAGATATCGATCCAACAAACGCATCCGGTCTCAGGCTAATCCGCTTGCGCCACAACCAGCAAGCTCGCGCAATAAAAACGGGCGGCTCATTAGAGCCGCCCTGAAGTAAATTAAACCGCCGTTTACGCGGCGACCGATTGGCCTTTCACAATCGCTTCGTAACCTTGCGATTCGAGTTCCAGCGCGAGTTCTTTGCCGCCGGACTTCACAATGCGTCCGTCCGCCATCACGTGAACATAATCGGGAATGATGTAGTTCAGCAGGCGTTGATAGTGCGTAATGACGAGCTGCGCGGCATCAGGCCGCTTCAAACGATTCACACCGGCAGACACGACTTTGAGCGCGTCAATGTCGAGGCCGGAATCCGTTTCATCGAGAATCGCGAGCTTTGGTTCAAGTACCGCCATCTGGAAAATTTCGGCACGCTTCTTTTCGCCGCCGGAAAAACCTTCGTTCACTGAACGCTTCAACAAATCATCGTTCAACTCGAGCAGCTTTACTTTTTCCTTCACCAGCGAGAGGAATTCCATCGCGTCGAGTTCCGGCAAACCTTTGTGTTTGCGAACTTCATTCAGCGCGGCTTTGAGAAAGTAAGTGCTGTTCACCCCGGGAATTTCCACGGGATATTGAAACGCGAGAAAGATTCCTTCGCGCGCGCGTTCCTCCGGATCCATTTCCAGCACGTCCTGCCCGAGATACTTCACCGTGCCCTGTGTAATCTCGTAGCCTTCGCGGCCGGCCAGAATCGCCGCGAGCGTGCTCTTGCCGCTGCCGTTCAATCCCATCAAGGCATGAACTTCTCCGGGATAAATCGTCAGGCTGAAGCCTTTCAGAATCTGTTTGTTTTCCACCCCGGCGTGGAGGTTTTCAATTTCAAGAATCGGTTGCTTACTCATGTTCTAAATTGATTTAACTACGAATGGCCCCGAATAAACACTAATCAATGAAATGCCGGCACAGTCCGGCAAATTCGTGTTTATCAGTGTGTCATTCGTGGTTGAAAGTCTTATCCGACGCTGCCCTCGAGGCTCACGCCCAGCAGTTTTTGCGCTTCAACGGCAAACTCCATCGGCAGTTCTTTGAAGACTTCTTTGCAAAAGCCGTTCACAATCATGTTCACCGCGTCCTGCGTCGAAATGCCGCGTTGATTGCAATAGAAGATCTGATCTTCACCAATCTTCGATGTAGTCGCTTCGTGCTCCACGCTGGAAGAAGTGTTCTTCACTTCGATGTACGGGAACGTGTGCGCGCCGCACTTCGCACCGATCAACATCGAGTCGCATTGCGAAAAGTTGCGCGAGTTAGTTGCGCTCTTCCGGATTTCCACCAGACCGCGATAGCTGTTCTGACCGCGTCCCGCCGAAATGCCTTTCGACACAATCGTGCTGGTCGTGTTCTTCCCGATGTGAATCATCTTCGTTCCGGTGTCCGCCTGTTGACGATTGTTCACCACCGCTACGGAATAGAATTCACCTTTCGAACCTTCACCGAGCAGAATGCAACTTGGATATTTCCACGTGATAGCCGAACCGGTTTCGACTTGCGTCCACGTGATGCGCGAGTTCTTGCCTTTGCAAAGACCGCGCTTGGTGACGAAGTTGTAAATGCCGCCGCGGCCTTCTTCATCGCCGGGATACCAGTTCTGCACGGTGCTGTATTTAATTTCCGCGCGATCCAATGCCACGAGTTCAACCACCGCCGCGTGCAATTGATTCTCATCGCGCATCGGCGCCGTGCAACCTTCGAGATAACTCACGCTCGCGCCTTCATCCGCGATAATCAACGTGCGCTCGAATTGACCCGACTTCGCCGCGTTGATGCGGAAATAGGTCGAGAGCTCCATCGGACACCGCACGCCTTTCGGGATGTAAACGAACGAACCGTCGCTGAATACCGCGCTATTGAGTGCCGCGTAAAAGTTATCCGTGTACGGAACGACCGAGCCGATGTATTTCTTCACCAGATCGGGATGCTCACGCACCGCTTCACTCATCGAACAAAAGATGATTCCTTTGGCCGCCAGTTGATCGCGATACGTCGTGCCGACGCTCACGCTATCAAACACCGCGTCCACGGCCACGCCGGCCAGTCGTTCGCGTTCGCGCAACGGAATGCCGAGCTTCTCGTAAGTCTCGAGTAACTTTGGATCAACCTCATCCAGACTCTTCGGACCATCCTTCTGCGATTTCGGCGCGACGTAATACGTGATGTCCTGAAAATTCACCGGCGGATATTTCACGAACTGCCACGTCGGCTCTTTCATTGTCTGCCAGTAACGGAACGCCTTGAGCCGCCATTCAGTCATCCATTCCGGCTCTTTCTTCTTGGCAGAAATGAGCCGCACAATGTCTTCGTTCAATCCGGGCGGCGCGGATTCCGTCTCCACGTCGGTTACAAAGCCGTATTTATACTCCTGCTTAACCAGGCTTTCGATTTCTGTCGCTGTACTCATTTTGCCAAATTGTTTCGTTGGGTCGCCGGCGTCGTTGCCGTTTTGCTGGATCGGTTGCTCACAACTCCAGAGCCACCGGACCTGGTTCAATCGTTCATTTCTTCTTCGCACACTCAGCACACAGCCCGTGCGCGGCAATGTCGTAACGACTGACTTTAAATCCTTTCGGTTTCGGTAATAACACGCCGTCCGTCGGTAGCATCACATCGAATACCGCACCGCATTTATCGCAAAAGTAATGGCAATGTTCTTCCATGTTGGGGCAAAACCGGGCCGCGCCGCGCTCTAATTGCACCTGCCGCGCCAGACCACACGCCACCAACGCATCCAGACAGTTATAAACCGTCGCATGCGAAATCTCCGGCATCGCCTGCTTCGCGCGCCGAAAGACTTCTTCCGCCGTCGGATGGTCGCGCTTGGACATCAAAACGTCATAAACACAGCGCCGCTGTGCCGTAAAACGGAAGCCGCTGGTAGCAAGCTTTTCGCTGAGCTGATGTTCGGTATTTGACCCCGCCACTTTCATCCGCCAGACAGCTTAGCCGGAAGCAGCGGGGAGTCAATGTTTAGAATTATTCTAATTATAAACAATCACCATTCGCTGCATTAACCCGGGACGATCATCGTTTTTGACGATGTAATCAGAGCAATTCCCGCGTTGAGTTGGCGGGAGATTTTCGCCATTCTCCCACGTCATGCGTTCCAGCATTTTCAAACCAGCACTTTTAGTCGCTTTGCTGCTCCCGTTTCTGGGTTGTCAGCATCTGAAACCATCCATTCAACCGCGCGACCGGTGGACGCCCGAACAGGCCAACGCCTGGCACGCGAAACAACCGTGGCTCGTCGGCTGTAATTACACGCCGCGCACTGCCATCAATCAGCTCGAGATGTGGCAGGCGGACACATGGGATCCCAAGACTATTGATCAGGAACTCGGTTGGGCGCACGAACTCGGCTTCACCAGCGTCCGCGTGTTCCTCCACGACCTCGTCTGGAAAAATGATCGCGACGGTTTCATCAAACGCATGGAGCAATTTCTCGACATCGCCGAGAAACATAAGATCGGTGTGATGTTCGTATTCTTCGACAGCGTGTGGGATCCGTATCCGCGCGCGGGCAAACAACGCGAACCACATCCACATCGTCACAATTCCGGTTGGGTGCAGAGCCCCGGCCAACATATTCTCGAAGACTCGGCACGCGTGGATGAGTTGAAGGCTTACGTGCAGGATGTCATTCGCCACTTCCGCACTGACTCGCGCATTCACGTCTGGGATCTGTTCAATGAACCCGACAACAAAGTGCCGCAATACACCGATGTGTTGCATCCGCGCAAAGTGGAACTCGCGCTCGAACTGTTGAAAAAATCGTTCGTCTGGGCGCGCGAAATGAATCCGACCCAGCCGCTCACTTCCGGCGTGTGGATTGGGAATTGGCCCAATCCCGATAAACTCTCGCCGACCGAACGCGTGCAGCTCGAAGAATCGGACGTCATCTCATTCCATACCTACGACCCGATTGACGGCGCGAAGAAATGCGTCGAAAACCTGAAACGCTACAACCGCCCGATTCTCTGCACGGAATTCATGGCGCGTCCGCGCGGCAGCACGTTTGATCCTGTGCTCGGTTATTTCAAAGAACAGAACGTCGGCGCGTATTGCTGGGGTTTCGTGGACGGCAAGACGCAGACGATTTATCCGTGGGATTCATGGGAAAAGAAATACACAGCTGAGCCAAATCCCTGGTTTCACGACGTCTTGCGTGGCGACGGCACGCCGTATCGCCAGGCGGAAGTGGATTACATCAAATCCCTGACCAAAGAAAATCGCGCTCGTCGCAATTAGTCAGCACCCATCGGGTTTCCGTCACAGCACCGTGGTTTGCACCGCGGTGCTTTTCTTTTTCCGAATAGTCCCCGGACACTTTTTCGTCAGTAAAATGCCTTCCGGCGGCTTTTCTTTGAAATCTACCTGAGGCAAATTGTGCCCCAGCATCAATCCGCCCATGAAACACAAACTGACACGTCGCTCGTTCGTAAAAGCTTCGGCATTGGCCACCGGAGTTTTTGCCACCGCTCCCTTTAACATTCTCAAAGCGCAAAATGCCGGCGATAAAATCCGCTGCGTGCAAATCGGTTGCGGCGGACGCGGCATGTCTCATCTGAAAGCAATTCTCAACGAGCACATCGTCGCCATCGTGGACGTGGACGAGAAACGACTCGGCGCAGTGGAAAAATTGTTGCGCGATAACAATAAGTCACCCGAAGGCATCAAAAAATTTACCGACTACCGGAAAGTCTTCGACACGATCGCCAAAGACTTCGACGCCATCTTCATTGCTTCGCCGAATCATCAACACGCGTTGCCCGCTATGATCGCGATGCAACTCGGCAAACACGTGTTCTGCGAAAAACCGGTTTGCCACAACATCGGCGAAGCACGGCAATTGCGCGCCATGGCGGCCAAAACCAAAGTGGCCACGCAAATGGGCAATCAGGGACACAACGAAGATGGTTATCGCAAATTGTGCGAATACATCTGGGGCGGCGTCATTGGAAACGTGACTGAGACGCACAGTTGGACAAATCGCGCCAATGGTGGACTCGGCCCGCGTCCGCCGCAAAAGTCTGCTCCAGACGGATTACACTGGGACGAATGGATCGGCCCGGCGCCGTATCGCGAGTTTCACGATGATTTGCATCCGCACGAATGGCACGGTTGGTATGACTTCGGCAACGGCTCCATCGGCAACATGGGTTGTCACGTGCTCGACGGCGTTTATTGGGCGTTGAAAGTGGAACATCCCACCAGCGTGGAAGCCGAACAGATGCGCGATGGCAGCGACGAACGTTACCCGCTCGGCAGTCGTTTGCGTTGGGATATTCCTGCGCGCGGCAATATGCCCCCGGTTAAAGCGTATTGGTACGAAGGTTTGAATCCCACTGCCAAAGGTCAAGCCGACGGGATGTTGCGCGTAGCGCGCGGTGAGAACCGCTATTTCCCGCCGTTGTTGCTTGAGTTGATTAAACAATATCCCGACGAAGAACTTACCAGCGGCGACAGCGGAACGATTTACGTCGGCGACAAAGGCATCATTTTCACCGGCACGTATGGCGACCGCATGCACATCGTTCCGTGGGAAAAGATGCGCGAAACTCCAGCGCCGCCGAAAACTCTGCCGCGCCCAAGAGGCGTGTTTAACGATTTCCTCGACGCCATCCGCTCCGGCAGTCTCAAGACTGCTTCGGATTTCGATTATGGCTGTCGGCTCACGGAATTTACGCTGCTCGGCAATCTCGCAATGTACGCCGGCGTGGGTAAAAAATTGGAATGGGACGGTCCGAACATGCGCGTCAAAAATCTGCCCGAAATAAATCGCTGGGTGAAACGCGAAAACCGTGCTGGTTGGCGCGCTTAGAACTCCCGCGAGTCACTCCGCGCTCCAGAGAAATATTCCAACGCAGTCTCCTGACGGCTCGCTTCCTTAGAGCGAGCCACGCGCAATTCATTCAATCCATTTGCTAGGCTGTTCGCCCCATTGTTGTCGCCCCGGTTTCACACCACGCTGGCGAACATGAGACGCACGAGCCTCAATTGTTGTTTGGCCTTGCTTGTGAGTTATGCCCTGCCGTTTCAGGCGCAAATCACTCCTCTCAACACCGCCAGGCCAAACGAATTTTATTTCCCTCAAAACATCTACTACGCGGAAGCGACCGCTACTTCCGCCACCATCGAAGTTTCGTTCATTCCTGGCAATCGTTCGTGGAGCGGAATCGTCGGCTTCAGCACGGAAGCAGGCACAGCGCAAGAAGGCGTGGATTACACGCCGGTCGAAGGGACGTTGAGCTGGGACGGACCGGCGTTACGGAATATTGAAATTCCATTGAATCCTACGCCGTCGCCCGAAGAACGCACGATCAAGCTCGCACTTCACGCCGTTGAAAGTAACTGCGTGCTCAGCCGCCCCGAAGCAACGCTTGTCATCCCCGGCACCCCGCCGACGCTGAACATCGCCGCTGGCGCCAGCGGCATTCAACTTTCCTGGCCTGCCGCTTACGTGGATTACCTCGTTGAAACCGCAACCGATTCCGCTCCTGCCAATTGGTTGCCTGTTCCATCCGCTCCCACTCAAACAGGCGATCAATGGGTCGTGACTTTCCCGCCCGACCACGAGAACCGTCTCTTCCGCCTGCGGCGCAGCGAGGTTGTTTTAGCAACAGCGCCGTAGCCGCATAAATTGCACCATGATGTCTCTGATTTAGGCGAGTCGGGACAACACCCCATTGGTTCAAATCTTGTATCAACGCATTGTGAGCGAAAGTTTGAGTTTTACTCAATAACGAGGAAACGATCATGAAAGCTCTTATTTTCACGCTCGCGGCTGCAGTCAGTGTCGCGACATCGGAAGTTTATGCGCAAACGCCTGAATCAATTCCTCCCGACGCTACGAATGGAGTCAGCGAAACGAATCGCGTCGGCTGGCGCTCCTTACAAGTGACGCTCCCTTCCGGCGATGTTTTGTCGCCCGCTCAAGTCGAGAGTCACTTGATCGTGCTGCGTCAGAATATCGCCGATTTGAAACCGGTCCTCGCCGCGCTTGTCACGGCATATTCCAATTCGCCTTCCGCAAT
>CALAYC010000243.1 GCA_937894935.1 uncultured Verrucomicrobiota bacterium | reverse complement strand
ACCACCGGCAGATGCGCTTTGCGATTTTTGTTCAACTCGGACGCATCAATGTCCACATGCACAATTGTGCCGGTCTTGCAGAACTCATCGAATTTACCGGTCACGCGATCATCGAAACGCACGCCGAACGCGAGTAATAAATCTGCGCCGTCTTTCAACTTCACCATCGGTGCATCGAAAGATTTGCGTTTCTCGTACTCGCCGTTCACCGCCCAGTTGGCCACAGCCGAACCGTGCATACCCAGCCAGCGCAACGACAGCGGATGCGTTTCCGGAAAACCGCCCAAGCCCATCAGCGTCGTCGTCACCGGAATGTTGCACGCTTCGGCGAACTTCTTGAGTTCCGCCGCCGCACCGCTGGTAATAATACCGCCACCGCAATAAAGCACCGGCCGCTCGGCTTTCTCGATCAAGCCGATGATTTCGTTCAACGCCAAATCATCCGCTTTCAACTCCGGTTGATTGTAGCCGCGCAATCCTTTCTTGATTTGCTCCAACGTCGGCCAGACGGGTTGCGCCTTGGCCTGTTGCACGTCCTTGGGAAAATCAATCACCACCGGACCGGGCCGACCTGACTGCGCGATGTAAAACGCTTCTTTCACGATGCGCGGAATGTCGTTCACATCCGTGACGAGATAACTGTGCTTCACGATGGGCAACGTGACGCCAATCATGTCCGTTTCCTGAAACGCGCCGCGCCCAATCATCGCTTGCGTCACCTGACCCGTAATCGCCACGAGCGGGCAGGAATCCATGTAGGCGTCGGCAATGGCGGTAACGAGATTCGTCGCCCCCGGACCGCTCGTGCCCATGCACACGCCCGCTTTGCCGGTCACGCGCGCATAACCTTCCGCCGCAAACGAACCGCCCTGTTCATGACGCGGCAGAATGGTGCGGATCTTGGATTTGGTGAGCGACTGATGGATTTCCATGCTCGCGCCGCCGGGATAGGCAAAAATGACTTCCACGCCTTCGCGTTCGAGCGCTTCAACGAAGATGTCACGGCCATACATGGCTTTGCCGACTTCGTTGCGCCGGGTTGCGGTTTTCGAGGATTTCGCTTTTGCAGTTTCGGATGTTTTACTCATGTGCTGTGTAAGACCAGGATGGAGATTGAGAAGATTACGAAATTCGCGCCATGGCGATGGCGGCCGAACTTTTCCTCATCCTCATTCTCTTAATCTTAGTCATCTGGTTCTCGGTTACTGACCGGGATCGGCGTGGGGACAACAAAAAACCCACAGCCGTTTCCAGCCGTGGGTTCTTGTTAAAATTAATTCAACTTCGACAAGCACCGACGGCCTCGTTTACTACGAGGACTACAAGCGCTACTTGTCGGAGCATTCCGTTCATCAGGCTGAACCGTAGCTAAACAACTGCCAAAGCGTCAAGCCTTGTTTCGGCCCAGAACTGCCAACTTTCGCTCCGTCTTTGTCGACGCCTTTTCTACAACAGGTTACAACTCAGGCGATGGATTTCATTACCTTCGCTGCTGCTTGCACCGTCTGCTCAATGTCCGCTTCTGTGTGCGCTGTAGAGACAAAGCCCGCCTCGAATTGCGACGGCGCGAGATACACTCCCGCGTCCAACATCCCGTGAAAGAATCTCTTGAATCGCTCGCGATCCGACTTCATCGCATCAGCGAGATTCCAGACGGGTTCAGATGTAAAATATCCGCAAAACATCGAGCCGCAGCGATTAAACGTAACCGGCAACCCAGCAGATTTCGCCGCGGCGCGCATTCCGGCTTCGAGTTGCGCACCGAGAGTTTCCAGGCGGTCGTAATTTTTACCGGACGTCAGTTCCTCCAGATTCGCCAACCCCGCCGCCATTGCGAGCGGATTACCGCTCAGCGTACCCGCTTGATAAACCGGACCGAGCGGCGCGAGATAATCCATGATGTCAGCACGACCACCTAAAGCGCCGACAGGTAATCCGCCACCGATAATTTTTCCGAACGTCGAGAGGTCCGGAGTAATTCCAAAACGCTCCTGAGCACCGCCCGGCGCGAGACGAAAGCCGGTCATTACTTCATCGAAAATGAGCAACGCACCGTTGGTTTTCGTGATGTCGCGCAAGAATTCCAACCAACCCGGTTTCGGAATAAACAGTCCGGCGTTACCTGCGACCGGTTCAACGATGATGCACGCAATCTGATCTTGGTTCGCTGCAAAGGCAGCCTTCAGCGGTTCAGTTTCGTTGTATGGCAGCACCAAGGTGTGTTTCGCAAAATCCGCCGGAACACCTGCGCTGTCCGGATTCCCAAAAGTCAACGCGCCCGAACCGGCTTTCACGAGTAAAGAATCTCCGTGACCGTGATAACAGCCATCGAACTTGATGATTTTGTCGCGCTTCGTAAAACCGCGCGCGAGGCGAATCGCGCTCATACACGCTTCCGTGCCGGAGTTCGTCATGCGGATTTTCTGCACGCTGGGAACGAGTTGGCAGATGCGCTGCGCCATCGTCAGTTCGTGCGGATTCGGAATACCGAAGCTCGTGCCGTGATCCGCAGCGGCTTTGACCGCCGCAATAATCTTCGGATGCGCGTGCCCGAGAATCGCCGGTCCCCACGTGCCGACGTAATCAATGTATTCGTTCCCATCCACATCGGTGACACGACAGCCCTTGGCCCGATTGACGAAGAACGGTTTCCCGCCGACGGCGCGAAAAGCGCGCACGGGAGAATTGACGCCACCGGGAATGTAATTGAGTGCTTCAGCAAACAGCGCTTCGGATTTAGCCCGCGAAATCATGGATCTAGCATAGCGACTCTTTGTGGCGTCTCACAACCTCGGAAGCAAAACGGCCTCACGTTTACGGCGTCAAGATTTCCATGTCCGAGGCGACGTGCACGAAGTGCGAAGGATTTTGCGTTACAATCTGTTTCGCACCCTTGCGTCGCGCGAACGTCGCATATAATGAATCATAAATCCCGCTACCCATCACCCCACGCTGACGCGCGCCTCACGAATGGCCGTTTCATAATCCTCCAGCGTCCAAACCACGACGAACCTGAATCAGTGCAGACACTGGTAACGTTGATCAACTCCGGAGTTCCTCGTCTCATCGAATACTCCGCGCCAGCAACTGAATCGACGCGTTTCTTCCATGCCGTTGCTGAGTAATCGAACGGGAAGAAATTATTTCAATTCTATCGGCACGGCGTTGACTTCGACCTGTCGGTTCGAACCGATTACTGCACGACCGTCGATGTAAGAATTTTGCAGTAACATCGGGAAAGGCGAGGGAACCCGATCCGCTTCGGGCTTCAACAGATTCTGATTGAATTCCGATTGCACCGCAGCGACGGCGTCATTGGTAGGAATGAAATTCCAGGTAAATACCACGTTCTGATTTATCGTACGATTCGTGCCTTCAACCCGATAAAGATAACGCTGCGCCGTGGATTGTTTCTGAGTTGTTGGGGCAACGGCATCGACGGCTTTGGGTGATTGAAACCGCGCGCGATTGTCGAACGACTGCGTGAGTTGTCGTTCTTTTTCCGCAGAGATCTGTTTGTAAAGCGTGTTCGCCTCGTCCACGAAGCCTTTGTAAATCGAACCGTCGCTATCGATCACCTGCACAATGCTTCCTTGTTGTTGCACCTGAAATTTCGTCAACGCCGTCGGCGGCAACGCGCGGAACTCCCGGGCATCACGGCGGCGCGCCAACACTTCGCGGCTGATGTTGGAGAACGACTGGGAATTAATCACCTTCAGGTCGGTTTCCAATCCACCGCCGCGCGGCAAAACGGAACTGTCCCGGATACTTTCATTGTTTGCGCCAGCAGCAAAATCATCTACAGCCGCTGAACGCAATCCTCCTTGCTCCGCTTCGATTTGATTAGTCCTGCGACTACCGAAAGCGACCGATCGCGACGTTGGAGCAACAACAGGGGTTTCGCTCGAGGGACGATTACTCTCAGCAACGCCTGGTGACGTTTCAGCAGATTTCGCCAACTGCGGACGAGACGCAGTAGAAGCAGTCGCAACACGAGAAAATCTCTCTGCAGCTACATCTCCATCGACCTTTTCCTTTTCAAGGGATTCCACCTCGGAAACACCGCTCGAGACAAAAGCCGAACGGCTCACCGCATCACTCTGTTTTTCAGGAAGCGCTAGGCGCGACGAAGCAGGCGCGGCGACTAATTCTCGTCTGGCCGAAGTTAATTCCGCTGTGGTCGTTGTCGCCGGAGCGGATTGAGGCGGCGGCGCAAAATTTCCTCCACCACTCGGAATAGTTTCAGCCAAATCGCTCATGGCAAGTGGAGCAGGTGCGGCGGCTGGCTCAGACGATCTCGAGACGAAACGTTCGTCATCGTAGGACAATTTTGTCAGCTCGAAATTCCCTTCCTTCTTGTCGAACAGCGGTAAAATCACAGCGGCCGCGATTCCAAGAATCACAAAGAAGCCCAACACAAAACCCCAGCGCTGCGTCAGGAGCGCCCAAAAAGATTCCCGCGACGCGGCGGGAGCAGTCGCCGCCGCAGGTTCGGTCTTCGGAAACTGCCGCGCCACTTCCGCTTGCAACAGTCGCCGATTGGCGGGATGCAATTCCGGCGGCGCACCAATCTCGCCACGCCGCTTTTGGGCGGCGCGCCGCAGGAGTTTCTCGATTGGCCGTTCGTCGTTCATCACCTTACAACTTAGACGGAATCGCGGGCTTTCTCCCCTCGGAAATCTCACGAGAGAAAATGCGCCGCGCGATTGCTTCGAGTTTATCCAGACATTTGCTGAGCCGGGAACTGACAGTTTTGGGATTCAACTGCAATGCCGCACTCAGCTCTTCGTAACTTAAATCACCGAAATAACGCAGCTCAATAATCTCGCGACACGGCTGCTCCATCTGTTCCAACGCGTCGCGCACCAACTCAGCGCGTTCGAGGTTTAACAAATCCACATCCGGCGCAGGCGCCTGGTCGGGCGGGTCAAGCGTAAGACCGGTTTCATCATTTTCGGCATTGAGCGAAAGCGTCATTTGTCCACCACCACGTTTGGCGGCGTGACGTTTCTCGCGAAAGTCGCGCGCTTTGTTGGCAGCAATGCGAAAGAGCCAGGTCTGAAACTGGCTTTCACCATGAAAGGAATTGAGATTACGGATGACGCTGAGAAATACCTCCTGGCAAATCTCCTCCACGTCTTCGCGAGAAAAGTCCGAGCCGAGTTGAAAGATGAAACGTCCCGCCGCCGCGTAGTGGCGATCAAACAACTCGTCCCACGCGGCAGCTTCACCCTGACGGCAACGCATCAGGAGTTGCGCTTCGGCCTGCATCGTCGTGGTTGGACTGTAACGAACTGCAGCGCGTTTGAATAGATTTTAGCGGTATCGGTCAATTAAAGCAGAACTCGCAGTCGGTGGCGTTGACCGAAGGACTCAGCAATGAGATTCGGATTTGTCACTCGGTTCGAGTCTGCATTGGGCCGGTCGAACAAAATTGAACGAACACGCGTTGACAATCGTCCGTCGCCTCCGCTAACTCTGCCAACATGAAAACCAAGCTTTCGGTCGTTGCCGCAGTGTTTTGTGCTGTCGCCGTTCACGCGGGAGACTGGCCGAATCTGCGCGGACCAAATCACGATGGCATTTCGCGTGAAACCGGCTGGTCAGCTGCCGCATTGGCGGAAGGACCGAAGACTTTGTGGAAAGCGAAGGTTGGATTGGGTTTTGCCGCCGTAACCGTTGCTGATGGTCGCGCTTTCACCACGGGAAACGAAAATGATCACGACACGGTGTTCTGCTTCGATGCAAACACAGGCAATATCCTCTGGAAACACACTTACGCCGCGCCGTTGGATGCAAAATATTATGAAGGCGGCACGAGCGCGACGCCGACAGTGGATGGCGATCGGGTTTACACAGTCAGCAAGCGTGGGATTATCCATTGCCTCGCGGTGGCGGATGGAAAGGTGATTTGGACTAAGAATCTGAGCGAAGAACTCGGCGCAAAAATTCCCACCTGGGGCTTTGCGGGATCGGTTTTTATTGAAGGCGATCTGGCGATTCTGAATTTCGGCTCAACCGGAACGGCATTGGATAAAAAGACCGGCAAAGTCGTTTGGTCCTCAGGCAAAGAAGAATCCGGTTATTCCACACCAGTTCCGTTTGACGCTTCCGAAGGGCGCGCCGTCCTGCTGGCTCTCAAACAGGATGTCGTCGCGATTCTTATTAAAGACGGCAAAGAACTCTGGCGGTTTCCGTGGAAAACTCAATATGACGTGAATGCGGCCAATCCCATCCTCGTCGGTAGCAAAGTTTTTATTTCATCGGGATACAACCGGGGAGGTGGGGTGTTTGATGTCAGCGAACAGCCGCCAAAGAAGATCTGGGAAAACAAAAACATGCGCAATCACATGGCCAGCTCCGTGTATTGGCAGGGACATCTTTATGGGGTGGACGAAAATCAATTGCGGTGTCTGGATTTTGAAACCGGTGAGGTGAAATGGACGGAAAAAGCATCAGGAAAGGGTTCGTTATTACTTGCAGATGGAAAACTGATTGTGATTTCGGAACGCGGCGAGCTGATGATTGGAGATGCTTCACCGAAAGAATTTAAACCGGTGGCCCGCACCCAAGTGATTGGTGGCAAGTGTTGGACGATACCGGTATTGGCGAACGGAAAGGTTTACGTGCGCACCGGAGCGGGTGATGTTGTTTGCGTGGACTTGAGCGGAAAATAATTGCAGTGCGGACTATCCAAGTCAGAAAAAAACGGGCATTCTGTGCCGTTAAGATGAAACAGCTAATCACAGGTTTTGGCCTCATGCTGGTCTGGGTTGCCACGGCATCGGCGCAGGTCACCGCCGAGGTGGTGCTGGATCAGGAACATTTTCTCGCCGGCGAAGAAGTGACGGCTGCCGTGCGCATCATCAATCGTTCGGGGCAAACTCTGCATCTCGGCGACTCACCTAATTGGCTGACGTTTGCCGTGGAAGCTCGCGATGGTCTGGGCGTCGCTAAAAGCGGCGAAGTTCCCGTGGTAAAACCATTCACGCTCGCGAATGGTGAAATGGCAACCCGCCGCGTGACGTTGACTCCTTACTTTGCGTTGGACCGCATCGGGCGATATCGGGTCAGCGCGAGCATCGAAATTCCCGGATGGGATCGGACCGTTGCCGTTGTGCCGAAATCCTTTGACGTCATCAAAGGCGCGCGCATCTGGGCGCAGGAATTTGGTTTGAAACTGCCTGCTGGCGTCACCAATCAAACGCCGGAAGTGCGGCGTTATTCGTTGGAACAGGCGAATCACTTGCGGTCACAATTACAACTTTATCTGCGTGTAACTGATATGTCGGATGGGAACATCCTCAAAGTAACAAAAATCGGTCCGCTGGTTTCGTTCAGCCAGCCCGAGGCTCAGGTGGATCAAAACAGCCATCTTCACGTGTTGTATCAACAGAATGCCCGCACTTATCTCTACACGGTGCTCAATCCGGACGGGGCGATTCTCGTTCAACAAACCCACGAAATCACTTCATCCCGGCCGCGATTGGCCCCGGATGAATTCGGCAGTTTTTACGTTATGGGTGGCGCCCGACGTTTAACCCCGAATGATTTACCCGCGTTAGCGTCGGAGAAGTAATGCTTAAAGGAACTGACTTAATATTTCGCACTCTGAAGTTTGCGTTCGCTCTTTTTTTAGTCGGCAGCGCGAGCCCTTTTGTGGCAGCAGCAGCGGCAACGACGGTAGTGGTAGAACTGCGCAACGGCGACCGGATTACCGCGGAGCTGTTGACCCAGGAAACAAATCACATTGTGATAAAGAGCGGTTGGGCGGGAACAATATCCTTACCACTCAGTGTCGTAGGCGGACTCCGCACCTCAACTGGCGCCGATTTGCTCGCAGTCGCGAAACCACCACCAGCCCCGGCCAAACCCGCCGCTGCGCCAGCGAAACCGGCTCCGGCAACCGCCGCAAAGCCTGCTCCCGCTCCGGCCCCAGCCCCCAAAAAGAAAACCTATCAACTGAAACACACTCTTCAAATTGGTTCGAACCTCGCTTTTGGCGAACGCGATTCACAAGCCATCTGGGCGCGAGTCAGGTCGGTCTTTGAGAAACCTTACGCGTCCGATCCCAAAAAGTTTTTTCGGGCCACCGCTGATTTCACGACCGATTACGGCGAAACCGAAAACGTGGTTTCGGCCAATCGCATGAGCGGCAGTCTGAAAACCGACTTCGATCTCGGGCCAAAGATCTATGCTTACAACCTGGGCAGCGCCGGTTACGACGACGTGCGATATATCGATCTCCAATATGCCATCGGGCCGGGAATGGGTTACCACCTGATCAAACGTCCCAAATTCGACATCGATCTCGAAGGTGGACTGAATTACCAGATGGAGCACCGCAGCGTGGGCAGCAGCCCGGATACTTTTTATGTCCGCGCCGCCAATACCAGCACGTGGCGCTTGACTCAAAAAATCACCCTTTCAAAGAAACTGGAATTTTTTATGAACGGCGAGGATTACGAGCAGTTCCGTTTTCGCCTTGATGCCAACGCCAGCTACAAGCTGCTGGATAACGTCTCGCTCAATCTGACGGTGATGGATCAATACGACACCGACCCGCCGCCACATTTGAATCAGAACGAACTCCAATTCCGTTCGTCCATCGGCATCACCTTTTAATCCGGCTGCTCATCGTAAATCTTCCGCTCGCCGGATGCGCGCTTGCAGAAACCGCACAATCGGCAATGCGCGTTGCAACGAAACCTGTTCAGTCTGGCCCAGAGCGGATTTCAACACCACGCGTACGGCAGCAATTGGATCACCATTCTGATCGCGCAACGGCTGGATAACTGACACAGAATCTTTGCCGCGACCGAAATACACATTGCCCACCGTGATTGCGCCGGCTTCGGATGAACCGCCCTTCTCACCCAATTCCTCAGGATCATTGCTGGCGATGATGCAGGGCTCACCTTGCTCGTTGTTCATGTAAATCTTCAAGCCGAGCAAGCGCGGATATTCCCGCAAAGCGTCTCGCACAATCACCTGCGCCAACGGCTCTCGCGGCGTGTAAGTGATGCGCGTATCGGCAAAACGCGTGACGGAGTCCGACTTGGTCCAGAAACCGATTTTTCCTTTGGCAAAACTGGTGTCGGTTAATTCCGGCAAAACCGGTTCACCATTCAACCACGCGCGGATTTTATTACCTTCGCATTGTACTTTCAGTTCGTGCCATTCCTTCGGCGTAATCTGAATCGACGGGCCGATCGGTTGACTACGAATTCCGCCCACCACTTTGTAAAAACGCAGATTGTTTCCGAAACCGCTTATGCGAATGACGTAAAACGATTTTTCATCCTGATATCGGAAAACGATTCCCGCCATCTGCTCAACCACGCCTTCAACGAGTTTGAATTTCGTTGTCAGCGTGAAATCATCGAACGTGGTTTTCTCATAAATCAGCAATGGAAAACGTTCGTCCGTCACGTCCATGCTCGTTTGCGCGAGCACCACGGCGTTGGTGTTGCCGGGAATCGCATCAGCAACCGCGCGCCAGCGTCCGAGACGGCCCTTTCCCGCCAGCGTATTGGTGAAGCCAGATGGAGTCGCATCCACATCAGGGCGACCGAAATCAAGAACGAGTTCCGCGCCACTTGCAGAAATGCTCAACCCGAGCAACAGAGCCAATAAACGCCATAACATGCGGGCGAGGCTGACAAAGAGATTCACCACAGACAAGCAAATGCACCCGTGCTTGCATTTTGCGATGACGAAAAGCGCCGTTTGTTCCTCGCCAACTGGAAAGAGTTTGCCGGGTTCGAACGGCATGGCCCGGCAGATTTTTCCCCTGCAAGCACCCGAATCTACGCAAAGCCTTGATTTTATTAGCATTCCAGAGCTGGCATCGGCGGTGCTTAGTGCGTTGCGACATTTTAAAATTCATGAACACGCTAGAAACAATGGAATCGGTGGAGACCAACCGCCTCACCCCGAAAGCGGTGCGCGACGAGAACATCATTCATCTGCCGTTGGGCCTGCTTGGATTTGAGTCTATCAAACGCTATGCGTTGCTCGTGAATCCGAACGAGACGCCGTTCCGCTGGTTGCAGGTGTTGGATCAACCGGACCTCGCGTTTCTCGTGCTGCCTGCACTTGAAGTTTTTCCTGATTACGAACCTGACGTGCCCACTGAAGACGTGCGCTTCCTGGAATTGAACAGCCCGGACGATGCACTGGTTTACAACATCGTCACGCTTTCCGCCAAAGGCAGCGCGACGGTGAATCTCAAAGGCCCGATCGTTATCAACCGCTTTACATTGAAAGGCAAACAGGTGGTGCTGGCCAACGCCTCGCGTTACTCGATCCAACAACCGTTGCCGCTGAGTCGTTAACGGACGAACACGACAATTATTTACCACGGACGGACATGCTCATTCTCTCTCGCAAAACCAATGAAAGCATCGTGATCGACGGACGGATCACGGTGAAGATCGTCCGCGTCGAAGGCGACGTGGTCAAACTCGGCGTGGAAGCGCCGACCGACGTGCCGGTGCATCGGCAGGAAGTTTATGACGAAATTCAGCGCAACAATAAACAGGCGCTGACGCAAGGGCGACCGGCTTTGCCGCAGTTGCCGACCGCGAAATTGAAAAAAGCTTTGGAAGGAAAACAGGTCACTGGAACGCCGACCTGAACTGACACGGATGTCAAAACGCGAAAACCAATAGAAAGGTCAAAACATGGTCATTAACACAAACATCAGTGCGCAGGTCTCCGCCAATAACCTGCAAGCGAGCCAGGCGAGTTTGAGCAAATCGCTCGCGCGCCTCAGCTCCGGTCAAAAAATCGTCAACCCCGCCGACGACGCCGCCGGCCTCGCCGTCGCGTCCCGTTTGACGGCCCAAGTGCAACGCACCAACGCCGCCAAGACGAACGTCAGCAACGCTATTTCATTCACCCAGACTCAGGACGGTTATCTCAAGAAAATCGCCAAAGCGCTGGACCGTATGAGCGAATTGACGATTCTCGCGCAAGACGTCACGAAGTCCGATTCGGACCGCGATCTTTACAACAACGAATACAGCCAGTTGGCCGCTTATATCGCCAACGCGGCGACGAAAGAATTCAACGGCGTGCCGCTGTTCTCCGCAACAGGGCTCGAAGTTACGATTGATTCCGAAGGTAACACCTTCACGATGGACGGTGTCGATCTCGGCACGGCGGCTTATACTGCGCTGGCCACCGACGACCTCAGCACCATCGCCGGCGCCGCGTCTGCTTTGACCAATGTGCGCGCTGCGATCAATCAGCTCTCGGTCGATCGCTCCAGCATCGGCGCGTATCAGACCCGCTTGCATTACACTGCGGAACAATTGAGCGTCAGCGCGGAAAACCTCGCCGCCGCCAGTTCCCGCATCATGGACGTGGATGTCGCTGCTGAAAGCACCGAATACGCGAAGTCTAACATTCTCGTGCAATCCGGCACGGCGATGTTGGCCCAGGCCAACGCCATGCCCAACAGCGTCCTCCGACTGCTCCAGCAGTAATCGCATTGACCGGTTTCGCGTTCCCCGTAAAGCCCCTCGTGACGTTTGTTACGAGGGGCTTTTCTTTCCTGCGGCAAGAGTTAAACAGGCGCTAGAGGTTTCACCGACTCGAGAATAGCCCGGATTTTTTCGCGTTCCGCTTCGCTGCATCGCTCAAACGGTTCAGCGAGCGCGTCATTGCAAAGCCCCAGCAATGAGCACGCGCATTTCATTCCCTTCACCACGGCCGACGCGTTGCGACAGACGGAATAAATCTGTCCGAGTTGCAATAGCTTTTGCTGCAACACCTGAACGCGGGCGAGATCGCCCGATTGAGTCGCCTGGAAGATTTGCACGAACAACTGCGGATAAAAATTGGCTCCGCCGTTCACTCCTCCATCGCCACCTCGCTGCAAAGATTCCGCAAGCAAGTGTTCTGGGCCGATGAACACTGACCAGTCCGGACGCTCTTGCTTCAACGCCACGAGCTGATCGAAATACGCCAAGTCACCCGAGCTGTCCTTCAGGCCGAACACGCGTTCGTTTTGCGTCAATTGTCGCAATGTTTCCGGTTCAAAGTGAACCTTTGTGCATTGCGGCATGTTATAAATGAACAGCGGCAACGGCGATTCCCGCAGCAAACATTGGAGATAGCGCAGTAATTCCTCTTGCGCCGCCGGAAGATAAAAGGGCCCTGCCGTAACCACTGCATTTGCGCCCGCATCCGCCGCAAACGTCGCCATGGCGACCGCTTCAGTCAACGCCGTGTCCGTTATCCCCACGAGAATCGGCACGCGACCGCGCACCTGTTGACAAACTCGTCGAATCACCTCGCGGCGCAACTGATAGCTCAGAGCCGGGCCTTCACCGCTTGTTCCAAGAATGAAAATTCCCTGCACCCCGCCCGTCACGACGTGTTCGACCAATCGTTCGAGCCCACCGACATCCAGTTTGTCGCGATGAATCAAAGGCGTAATCAGCGGCGGTAGAATTCCGCGTAATCGGGCGGACTGGTGCGTGCCATTACCATTTTCAGAGAAATAGGGCACTGATTGAGTTGAAAAAGTTGAAATCACATCGCAGGACACCCCTGTAAAACAGGCGCGTGTATTTTTGAATATATTTACATATCTGATTCCGCCCGTAAATAGATTTCCCGTTCCGCAGCAACTCCAAGCTCGCATCGCTATTAAGCAACTCCTATTCTTCCGTTCCATGGATCGATCGCGCATTGAATCTCGCGCTTAACGCTTTGCAAATGAGAACACTCGGAATTATTCCCGCCCGTTTTGCTTCCACCCGGTTTCCTGGCAAACCACTCCATCCCATCGCCGGCCAACCTTTGATTCAGCGCGTCGTGGAACGCTGTAGCCAAGCGAAATCGCTGAACGAAGTCATCGTGGCAACGGACGACGAACGCATCGCAGCGGTGGCGAAAAAGTTTTGCCGAGTGGAAATGACCCGTGCGGATCATCCGAGTGGCTCCGATCGCATCGCTGAAGTTGCGGAGCGTTGTGGATGTGATGCGGTGGTCAACATCCAAGGGGACGAACCGCTGATTGATCCATCGGTTGTTAATGCTGTAGCTAATGCTTTGAATCAGTGCGAAATGTCCACCGCCGCCACGCCTATCAAAAACGTCGCTGAATATGACAATCCCAACGTCGTGAAAGTCGTTGTCAACGCCGCTGGCCGCGCTCTATATTTTTCGCGCCGTACGATTCCGTATTTGCGCGAGGCCGCCAGTCGTTCCGCTAGCGAACAGTTGGCGGCGTTTCCTTTTTTGAAACATCTCGGCATTTATGGATATCGCCGTGAAACGCTGTTACGGCTGGTGAAATTTCCCGTTTCACCCCTGGAGAATGCCGAGAAGTTGGAACAGTTGCGCGCGTTGGATAACGGCATTCCCATCGCGGTGGTTAAAGTGGATTACGACAGCGTCGGCGTGGACGTACCTGAGGATGTCGCGCGCGTGGAAGCGCTATTGAAAGATTGAAATCGTTCAATCGTTACGACGAGTTGAATGAATCCCGGCAGGCGTTTGCGCCTGATGTAACGATTCAACGTTGAAACGTTCGAACGAAATACGAGCCGTTTTTCGCACATGAAATTTATTTTTGTTACCGGTGGCGTCGTGAGTTCGTTGGGTAAAGGCCTGACGGCTGCCGCCCTCGGCACGTTGTTGGAAAATCGCGGCCTCAAAGTCGCGATGCAGAAATTCGATCCGTACCTCAACGTCGATCCTGGCACAATGTCGCCCTATCAACACGGCGAAGTTTACGTGTTGGACGACGGCGCGGAAACCGACCTCGACCTCGGTCACTACGAGCGCTTTACCAGCACCAAACTTTCCCGGCTCAACAATCTGACCAGCGGTCAGGTTTATCAGACCGTGCTCAACAACGAGCGCGAAGGTCTTTATCTTGGCAAAACCGTGCAGGTCATTCCGCACGTCACCGACGAAATCAAACGTCGTATCTGGGTGGTCGCCGAGCAAACCAAAGCCGACGTGTTAATCACCGAGATCGGCGGCACAACCGGCGACATTGAAGGGCTGCCGTTCCTCGAAGCAATCCGCGAATTCGCTCTCGAAGCCGGCATCGGCAACACCTGTTTCATTCACGTCACCTACGTTCCTTACATTGCCGCCGCAGGTGAATTAAAAACCAAACCGACACAGCAATCGGTTGCCAAATTGCGTGAAATCGGCATCACACCGCACATTGTTGCGTGTCGCTGCGAGAAGCCGCTCGACAAAGAAATGCGGCAAAAAATTTCCATGTTTTGCAGCGTGCCGGTAGAGGGGGTGATTGAAGCCAAAGACGTCGATCATTCCATTTACGAATTGCCGCTGATGTTGCAACGCGAGCGAGCCGACGAATTGGTCTGTCGCGTGTTACATCTCGATACGCCGCCCGCGAAGATGGCGCACTGGCAGGAAATCATCCGCAAGCTCATCGCGCCACAGCATCGCGTCCGCGTCGGTGTCGTCGGCAAATACATAGGTTTGCAGGACGCCTATAAATCCGTTTACGAAGCCATCATTCATGGCGGCATTGGCAACGATTGCGGCGTGGAACTGGTGCAAGTGGACGCCGAAGATCTTGAAAAACCCGACGGTGAAAAGACGTTGCTCGGTCTCGGCGGCATCTGCGTTCCCGGCGGTTTTGGCGAACGCGGTATCGAAGGCAAAATCAAAGCCGCGAAGTTCGCGCGCGAAAACAAAGTTCCCTACCTCGGTCTCTGCCTGGGAATGCAGATTGCAACCATTGAATTCGCGCGCAACGTGATGAAGCTGGAAAAAGCGCACTCAACTGAATTTGACGAAGCCTCGCCGCATCCGGTCATCGCCTTGCTCGATGCCCAGCGCAAAGTGACCAAGAAAGGCGGCACGATGCGGCTCGGCGCACAACCGTGCCAATTGTTGATGGGCTCGTTGGCGGCAAAATTGTATGGCTCATTCATCGTCAATGAACGCCATCGCCATCGCTTCGAGTTCAACAACGCGTATCGCGATAAGTTCGAAAAAGCCGGTTTTGTTTTCAGTGGCACTTCACCGGACGGCAAACTCGTGGAAGTTATCGAACTCAAAGATCATCCGTTCTACATTGCGAGCCAGTTCCATCCCGAGTTCCTGAGCAAACCGCATCAACCTCATCCGCTGTTCAAAGGCTTTATTGCCGCCGCACATCAATACATTCATCAAAAGCCGCTTTAACCATTCGTCTGCAAACAGTTTGTTCTCGAATTAATCAGTCCCAGGTCTGACCAGGCTGCTGTGCGCACGGACAACGCGCTGATTAATCCAATTGGCTTGAGCCAACCCCAACCGAACCGACATCTGAAAAATGCGGCAGCTCGTTCAAAAGCGTGGCACAGTGATTCGAATGACAAACAGCTCAAACCAATCTGGCGGTTAAATTTCAGGTACTGCTGATCGCTCGATGACCTACACCGAAGCCATTCAGTTTCTGTTCAGCTTGCAGATATTCGGCGCTAAACCCGGCCTGGAACGCACGCGCCGACTTGCAACGCATTTTGGAAATCCTCACGAACAACTCCGCTTCATTCACGTCGCCGGCACCAACGGGAAAGGTTCGACCTGCGCCATGTTGGAAAGCATTTATCGCACAGCAGGATTGCGCGTCGGACTGTTCACCTCACCGCATCTGATTTCATTTCGCGAACGCATCCAGGTAAATCGCAAGCTGATTCCCGCTGCTGACGTCGCCCGATTGACCGCTGCGGTCCAAGCCGTGCTGCCGGAGTTTTTGCCTGACGAACATCCTACGATGTTCGAGGTCGTGACGGTGATGGCGCTGCGTTATTTCCTCGAACAACAATGCGATCTCGTTATCTGGGAAACCGGTTTAGGCGGAAGGCTCGACGCCACCAACATCGTTACGCCGCTGGCAAGCGCGATTACCAGCATTGGTCTGGATCATCAACGTTGGCTTGGGGATACGCTGCCGCAAATTGCCGCCGAAAAAGCCGGCATCATCAAACCCGGCATTCCCGTTATCACCAGTAACGACACTCCGGAAGTTCTGGAAGTCATCTCTTCAATCGCGCTGACTCGCAATGCGCCGCTGAAAACTGCGACCCTCGATTCAGTCACGGAATACCTGTCTGCGCTTTCGTTGCCTGGTCCGCATCAAAAGAAAAACGCTGCGCTCGCTGTAGCAACGGTCCAGACGTTGCAAACGCAAATTGCCGTCAGTCCGGATGCCATTGAAACCGGATTACGCTCCGTGAACTGGCCCGGACGCATGCAACTCATTCAACAGTCCGATGGACGGAAATGGCTGATTGATGGCGCGCACAATGAAGCCGGAATTGCTGCTTTGTTGACAGCGCTGGAGGAATATTTCCCCGGACAACGCCCCACGCTGATTCTGGGTTTGTTGAGTGACAAACATTGGCGCGAGATAGTGGCGAAATTAACTCATATATCGGATCGCATCTTCACCGTTCCGGTGACAAGCCATCGCACCGTGTCTTCCGCCGAATTGGCGGCGGAATGTCGCCGACACCCGCAAATCATAACCACGGAATGCGGCTCTCTGACTGAAGCTTTCGCTCAAGCCGCCGCCGCACCGTTTGTGCTCGTCACGGGATCACTTTATCTGGTGGGCGAAGCGCTGGAATTACTGGGTTACGCGCCGCCGGATTCAATCGGAGAACGAGCTTTGAACGAGTGGCGTCAGGACCAGTCGGCGCGGTAAATCTGGGACGAAAATTCAAATTAAGGCGTGCAAAGAATCCAGCTTTGAGACATTAAAAAATCTGCCCCTCCTCAAAACCAAGCGTTTACGAGGCGGTATCGGACCTGCTGAAAAGAGATGTATGACGATTCTCTGGATTTTGGCTGCTTTGACGGCTGGTGCTTTTCTGACTGAAATGATTGCCGTGTCCCGCGCTCCGTTCGGTTATCAGGATCGCCAGGGTTTCCACTTCGGTTCGGACCATCCCACGCCGACTGCCTTCGAGGTTAAGAATCGCCACTGACTCGCGCTTTCAGTCGCCCGGTCCGGGGCGACGCTGTTGGGGCTGGCGATGTCTTCCGTTCGTCGTCGCCAGCATCCCACCCAATAAGTCCCTCATTGACATTACAGGCCTCGCACTCGTGCGCGGCCGTTCTGCCGAGGAGGGACTTTTGCTTTTCCGGAAGAACGTCAGAAGCCCATCTTCGCCATCTCACGCTCCAGCGCCATTTGAAATTGCTGGATGTCGGTAGGCGAAGGTTTGTAACCCTGCTGCTTCGCAATCAATCCCAAGCGGCCGGTCTGGTCGAGATACCAGTCTGCGTTCATCCCGTCGCTGAACGTCACGCTGCCGCTGACCAATGCGCCGGGTCGCGCAATCTGATCCACCGTCACAGAAACAGAACCCGTCGGCGTAGCGTCGTCAGCTTCTGGTGCTGCCTCAGCAGGTGATGGTGATTGGGCAGGCGCGGGTTGAGCAGGTTGAGGCGGTTCTGGATCCTTGATGCGGAGTTTCAAATCATCCACCAGCAGCCGCACTTCCATGTACGTGAGCCGCAGGTCAAATTCCGAAGCGAGGCGATTCTGAACTTCTGAAATCTTCGCGCCCGTCGAAAGCCATTCCGTCACCGCTTTTTGTTGTGCCTCAGTCAAATTCATAAATCGTCAAGCCGCGATATTCTGCGTGAATTCATCGCGTTGAAAATGATTTTTTGCGGATGAGTCCGCTTGGCTGCTGAAATGGCCGCGGTTGATCAGACCAACTCCGGTTCGCTCACGCCAGGTGGCGTTGTGAACGCCGGCGTGCCATCCGCCGCTTCCGGATACTCGAAGATTTTGCCTTCGTAATTGCGAATCACCACGCGATCGGCGTTGCGACTCAACACGTAATCGGGACTGATCGGAACTTTGCCACCGCCGCCGGGCGCGTCGATTACGTAGGTTGGCACAGCGTAACCTGTCGTATGCCCGCGCAACTGTTCCATGATTTCCAATCCGCGCCGCACGCTGGCGCGCAAATGCGCCGAACCCGCAATCAAATCACATTGATAGACGTAATACGGTTTCACCCGACACATGAGCAGCTTTTGCACCTGCGCCCGCATCGTTGTCACATCGTCGTTCACGTGTCGCAATAACACCGACTGATTGCCGAGCGGAATGCCTGCATCTGCTAACCGACCCAATGCTGTGCGCACTTCAGTTGTCAATTCACGTGGGTGATTCGAATGAATGCTGATGAACAGCGGGTGAAACTGTTTCAGCATCGCACAAAGTTCAGGCGTGATGCGTTGCGGCAGGAAAATCGGAATGCGCGTGCCGATGCGCAGAAATTCCACATGCGGAATCGCGCGCAACCGACTCAGCAAATATTCGAGTTTCTCATCACTGAACAACAGCGGGTCGCCGCCGCTGAGCAGCACATCGCGAATTTCCGGATGCGCTTCGATGTAGGCGATCTGTTTATCGAATTCCGGATGAAAGTCGTAACCCGTCGCGTTGCTCACCAGACGCGACCGCGTGCAATAACGGCAATATGCCGCGCAGCGATCGGTCACGAGAAACAACACGCGATCCGGATAACGATGGACGAGTCCGGGCACAGGTGAATGCGAATCTTCGCCACACGGATCGGTCATTTCCCATGCGGCAGTGTGCGTTTCTTCGACGCGCGGAATAACCTGCCGCCGAATCGGACAATTTTCATCAGCGGGATCAATGAGATTGAAAAAATATGGCGTGATGGCCAGCGCGAGTTTGTGATTGGCGAGCTTCGTGCCTGCGAATTCCTCCGGCGTCAGCGTCGGCATCAAGCGTTGCAATTGCTCCAGGTTGGTGATGCGATGCTTGAGTTGCCATTTCCAGTCGTTCCAATCAGCCTCTGACACGTCGCGCCAAAAGCCGCGTCCCGCGGAGTGAAAAGTTTTCAACGCCTGTAAACGGCTGGGGTTAGCGGTTTCCTTGGGCGCCTCGGGCTGGGAATCATTGTCGCTGTGCATTGTCGCTCGGGGCACTATAGGTTCAGGTCAATTCGTGTCAAGCGAACCGCCGGAACCCCGCATTTGTAAAGGAAAGACCACCAATTGCTTCCCTCCAGGCGCGTAACTGCAGCGCATCCGAAAAACATTGTGTTAGCGCCGCAGCGGGCTAGCTTGAACGCACAGAAATGAAAACCTTTGCTGAACTCGGTTTTCCGGGACGTCTTATCGCCGTCGAAGGGCTCGATGGCTCGGGCAAGTCCACGCAGATTTATCTGCTCAAACGGTGGCTCGAGGCGGAAGGCGTGAAAGTTTATTTCAGTGAGTGGAATTCTTCGGAACTCGTCAAATCCGCGACGAGCAAAGGCAAAAAACGCGAACTGCTTTCGCCCACCACGTTCAGTCTGATTCACGCCACCGACTTCGCCGACCGCTATGAGCGACATCTGCTGCCGCTGTTACGCGCTGGCTATGTCGTATTGTGCGATCGCTATGTGTTCACCGCTTACGCACGCGACGTCGTACGCGGTTGTCCGATGGGTTGGGTGCGCGGAATCTATAATTTTGCGGCGTTACCGGATCTCACGTTTTTCTTTAAAGCCGATCTGGAGGTTTCGCTGAACCGCATTTTGGATGGTCGGCCCAAATTGAAGTTCTTCGAAGCAGGAATGGATTTGCGCCTCTCGCCCGATCCGTACGAGAGCTTTCGCATCTTTCAAGGGCGCATTCTCGATCAGTATCTCGCGATGAGTTCGGAGTTTAAATTCATCACCATTGATGCGAATCAGCGCGTTGAAACGCAACAAGCCGAGGTTCGCAAGCTCGTGAATCAGCGCATTGATTTCGATCAATTCCGGCGCAACAGCCCGCTACCGTTACCACCACCGGTACGACGCAACGGCATCAGCAAAGGAAAAGCGAGCGATGAAGGAGAGGAGGATTCCGCCGCGTGAAAAGGTCTAAGACGAAACTCATTGTCCCCAGCCGCAGCAGTCGCAGTTTTTACGGTGACGGCATTCCAGGCGTCAAGCCCGACGATCTCGCCGGCAAACTGATCGTCGTCGAAGGCGCAGACGGCTCGGGTCGTTCAACGCAAATCGCCTTGTTAGTGGATTGGTTGGAAACTCGCGGCCACGCCACAGTGCAGGTCGGCCTCAAGCGCTCTACGCTCGTGAGCGAAGAACTTGAACGCGCACAAAACGGAAACATTCTGAGTCGCACAACACTCAGTCTGTTTTACGCCACGGACTTTGCGGATCAGTTGGAGAATGTCATTCTGCCTGCGCTCAAGGCTGGCTTCATTGTGCTGGCGGACCGTTACATTTACACGTTGATGGCGCGCGACATGGTTCGCGGCATGGACATCACCTGGTTGAAAAATCTTTACGGCATCGCACTCAAACCGGATGCGGTATTTTATCTCGCGATCGATCCCGCAGAACTGGTGCAGCGCAATCTCGCCAAAACCGCAACGCTCGATTACTGGGAAAGCGGCATGGATCTCGGCCTGTCGCGCGATTTATTCGACAGCTTCATCGAGTATCAAACCTTGATGCGGCTCGCCTTCCGCAAACTACAACGCACTTACAACTTCACCACCGTCGATGGCAATCGGCCCGTAGATGAAGTGAACGCAGAGTTGCAAAAGAAAATCGAAGCGGTGCTGGTGGGAAAATAAAGTTCTCCCAACTTCTAAGCACCAGAGAAATCTCAAATTCCAAATCTCAAAGCCGCGCGTTTCAGTTTTGAGAACCTGAAACTTGATGCTTCGCTGAATGTTGGAGCTTAGAATTTGGCGCTTTTCACCACACTTCCACCGGGCCTTTCGGCACGGGAATCTGCGGGCGCGTAGTTGAATCCGGCTCGCGCATGAATGACGCCACCATCGGCGCAAGTTTGAAGCGCGGCAATAACTCGCCATTCTCGTCGAGAAACTGCTGCCGCCAGCGAATGTAGTTTTCCAGAATTTCGTGAAACTGCGCGCGTGTTGATACCAACACAACCTTCTTGTTGAACTCATTCGCCGGCCCGAATCGCTTCGCGTACCACGGCGCGACTTTGCGAAACATCCGACAACCGAGCTCCTCCCCGAACACTTCCACCATCAGGTCGAGATGCCGACACATCACCCGCACGCGTTCCTCAAACGTCGGCTCACGCAGCAGCGTTCCCGTCGCGATAAAATGATTCGTATGTTGAAAAATCCACGGATTGTAAAACGCGCCTCGACCGATGCTCACACCCGCGCAACCTGTTTCGTCGAACATCCTTTTCGCGGCCTGTGGCGTGATAACATCGCCATTGCCGATGACCGGAATCGTCTTCACTGCTTCCACTACTTTGCGGATTCCCGCGAGATTCACCGTGCCGCCGAAACCTTGTTCGCGCGTGCGACCGTGAATAAAAATCGCCGCTACGCCCGCGTCCTCCAACGCGCGCGCTAAATCCGGCGCAGTCAAATTGTCATCGTCCCAACCGAGCCGCATTTTTGCAGTCACGGGAATTTTCACCGCGTCCACCATCCCGCGAACCAACGCCGCCGTTTTGTTCAACTCCGTCATCATCGCCGAGCCGCCACCGATCTTGACGACCTTTCTCACGGGGCAGCCCATGTTGATATCCACGGAAGCCGCGCCATGCGCTGCGACGATTTGCGCGGCATCACGCATTTCCTCCGGCACACTACCGAACAATTGCACCGCCAACGGCGAATCATCGGCGTTGGTTTCGATGAGCTTCAGCGCCTTCTCGCGTTTCTCGAGCAGCGACCGCGCATTGACGAGGTCCGTCGTACATAGGCCGACACCGCCGACTTCGCGCACCACGAGCCGGAACGGCAGATTCGTGTAACCCGCCAGCGGCGAGAGAAACAGATTTGAAGACAATGTCAGCGAACCCAAACGCATCAGTGCTTCAGTGTAGCGGATTGAAGTCGCGAAACCAGCCTCGCCTTCAGGACGTCTTACGACTGGTTCGCCTTCTTTGGCGGCAGCACCAACACTTTGTCCACACGATGCATGTCCATGTCCAACACCTCAAACGTGTAACCCTGCGCTTCGAACGACTCCCCTTCGCGCGGCACGCGACCGAATTGTTTCACCACAAAACCCGCCAGTGTTTGAAACTCAGAATGTGACTTCGCGCCGAATTTGAAACCGGGCAACGCGCGTTCCACTGCTTCCAAATCCAGCATCGCATCAATGAGACACGAACCGTCCGGTCGTTTTTGCGCCGCCGGTTTGGCGCGTTGGTCCTGCGACGGAAACTCGCCGACAATCGCTTCCATTACGTCGTTAAGCGTGACCAGACCGACGATTCCGCCAAATTCATCCGTGACGAGCGCTATGTGTTTGCCGGACTGTTTGAAGGTTTCGACCAATTGCACCACGGTTTGCGATTCGGGCACAATCAGCGGCGGCACCATTAAATCTTTAAGATTAACCGCCACACCTGCCGCAAGATTCGCATAGATCGCCTTAATCGAAACCACGCCGACGACGCGATCGCGATTCCCTTCATAAACCGGAAAGTGCGTGTGATTACTCACCACGATCTTGTGCCAGATCTGTTCGTGTTGATCGTCGCGATTCAGCCAGATGACCTTCGCACGCGGCGTCATAATCTGTCGAACGGGCAATTGATCGAGATCCAGCGCACTGTGAACAATGTGGCTCTCAATTTTGTTGAACGCACCGGCGCGCACGCCTTCCTGCATCATAATGCGCACCTCATCCTCAGAGACCGTTACTTCTTTCTCCGCCTTGAATCCAAGCAATCGCAACAGCGCGTCCGTGGAAGCGCTCAGAAAATTCACCACCGGCGCAGCAATGGTCGCCAGCCAGTTCATCGGGCGCGCCACGACGACCGCGATATTCTCCGGTTTACTCAAACCCACGCGCTTGGGCACCAACTCGCCGAGGACCAATGAAAAATACGTGATAATCACCACGACGATAGCAAACGCCACTTTATGCGCATGCGGAGCGATAAATTCGATTTGCCCCAGCGGCCCGGCGAGTTTATCCGCCAATGTCGCCCCGCCGTAAGCACCGGCAAAAATTCCGACCAGCGTGATGCCGATTTGCACCGTGGAGAGAAAACGATTCGGCGCTTCGGCAAGTTCCAACGCAATGCGCGCGCTGCTGTTGCCGAGATCAGCCATGCGTCGCAAACGTGATTTACGCACCGAAACGATGGCGATTTCCGCCATCGCAAACACCCCGTTGGCCAACAGCAGCAACAGGATAATTCCGACCTCAAAAATGACTCGGCTCATGCGCCGACGTTACCAACGCGCGCCCGAAGCGGAAACACTTTCCCGCACAGTCAGTTCGATGGGTAACAGAACCTCGTCAGAGCGCCATTGGACGTCACGGTGTCCCGCTCTTTCTTATACAGGACGAAAACAGACTTGCGTTTCCGGGCTGGCTTCGTAAGCTGCCGACGCTCTTTTTGGAAGCGAGCGTAGCTCAGTTGGTAGAGCATCACCTTGCCAAGGTGAACGTCGAGGGTTCGAATCCCTTCGCTCGCTCCATCTCTATTCCAGCCTGAACAGCAACTTTTCACGACAGCCACAACAAATGCTATTGGCTGGGCTGCCTGAAGCTCTGTTCTACCTCCGCCTCATTTCGTCGTTGCTCCGCGGCAATTGTCGCACCATTTGGAAACTTCTCGAGTTCCACAAAAGGAATATTTGTCAATCGGGATAAAACGAAACGTACCTCATCCGACCAGTCAGTTTTTCCAAGCCTAGGACAGTTTTTGACCGACCTGTTACTTCATCCTGCCCCCCGAATGTGAACAACTTTAACAACTCTGGCTTGTTCCTCAGATGCAAGCCGGATACGAAACAAAAGTCTCCCATGGCACTCCGGGTTAAATAAAGAAACGTTCAATGAAAGCATATCCGATCCAACTCGAAATCTCCGGCCCGACGGCAATGTGGACTCGACCCGACACCGACTCATCCCCCATCTCGTATGTCGCTCCCACATTCAGCGCCGTGAAAGGAATCTTTGAATCCGTGCTGTAACTGAAAAACAACAGCCCAATGATGTATTACGCACACACCGCTGAAGATGACGATGGCAATCGTTTGCCAGAAAAGTATTGGCAATTGCTGTCTGTTCATCTTCGCAATGTCGCAAGGTTGGCAAAACGCTTTGGAGCGCCACTCGGCCTGGCTGCCGAAGCGGAACTCACAGGTCTGCTGCACGATTTGGGAAAGTATGCTAAACGATTTCAGCAGCGACTTCAGGATCCCACTATTCGGAATATCAACCACTGGGCGGCTGGCACAGCGTACGCGGCAGGGTTGAAGGCATGGGCCGTGGCATTTGCCGCCGATGGGCATCATACCGGAATTCCGGCCCTGCATGACGCGGAATTGGGAATTCCGCTAAAAACAACCGTCGCTAACTTTGCCAATCCGACCCGACGATTGGAGTTGACTGGTCAATGTCCTGAAGATGCCTCCGCATTGCTTGATCGGTTTAAAGCCAACGGATTGAACTTTCCCGAATTTTCTCCGCGTCCTATTCCCAAAGAAAATCGGTTCGAGGAAGCCCTACGTACTCGAATGCTTTTCAGTTGCCTGGTGGACGCCGATTTCCTCGACACTGAGGAGCATTTCGATCCAAGCCAGACCACTCAGAGGATTGTTCCAGATCTTCAACCAGAACGCGCATTGGAAATCCTGCGCCAAAACCTGAGTTCCAAACCAGCGGACGGTCCAGTCAATGCGTTGCGGAAGCGACTCCTTAACGACTGTTTGAACGCGGCTTCAAAATCGCCTCGGCTTTTCACTCTGACAGCCCCGACGGGAAGCGGAAAGACCCTTTCATCACTCGCGTTTGCGTTGCGACATATTACCGAACACAACGCCCGGCTCGCGCCAAACGATCCGCGGCGCTTTCGCCGTATCATCGTGGTTATTCCCTTCACCAGCATCATCGAGCAAACCTCCCGGGTTTATCGTGAGTTGTTCGAGTCAGAATTCGGACCGGACTACGTGCTCGAACACCACAGTGCTGTCGCTCCGCGCGAACGAAAGGAAGATTTCGGTCGCGATGCCGAAGAAGAACGCCTGCGCCGCGCGCGACTCGCTGCGGAGAACTGGGCATCGCCGTTGGTCGTCACGACCAATGTCCAGTTTTTCGAGAGCTTGTTCAGCAACCGCCCCTCTGACTGTCGCAAGCTACATAACATCGGCCGCTCGGTCATCTTGTTCGACGAAGTGCAAACGCTTCCCACGCGCCTTGTTCCCTCACTGCTTTCCGGTGTGAGTCTGCTCGTGCGCGATTACGGTGTCACAGCGGTTTTCATGACTGCCACCCAGCCCGCATTTGCATCAGCTGGCAAAGCGTTGCCTTATAGTTGGATTCCGACCGAGATTTCTTCAAATCCAAGCGCAATGGCCGAAACATTGCGCCGAACAAGTATTCTCCTCCCCAGACCACAGGAGGCTGTCGCATGGTCCGAACTTGCCGACAAACTCACCCAAGCGCGGCAATCCCTTTGTGTCGTCAACACAACAAAAGACGCCCGCGAATTGTTCAAACTGGTACAGGCGGACGACTCTTCGGCATGTTTCCATCTTTCCGCGCGAATGTGCCCCGCGCATCGACAGGAAAAGCTGGCTGAAATTCGACGACGACTCGACCCGCAACACAATGAGCCCTGCCGTCTCGTTTCCACGCAATTGATCGAAGCAGGTGTGGACGTGGATTTTCCCATCGCCTATCGCGCACTCGGCCCGCTGGATTCTATTATTCAAACCGCCGGCCGCTGCAATCGCGAAGGTCGCCACACTAAGCCATGCCCGGTGATTGTATTCCGCCCCAGCGACGGCAGCAAACTGCCATCCAGATACGAACAGGTGATGAAGATTACGGAAAGCTTCCTCGCACGCTTTGAGGAAGCTCAGTCAAGAATTCACGAACCTTCCTTCTATGCCGAGTATTTTGCCGAACTTTACGGCCTGCTTGGCCCGGAATCGGCCAAAAATGACCCCGTGTTTGCCGCAAGCGAGGAATTCAATTTTCCGAAAGCCGCCAAAGAATGTCAGTTGGTCGGCAACGAAACTCGGGCAGTGCTCGTGAAATGGAAACGCGGAGCAGATCTTGCGGAGAAACTCGAAAAAGAAAAACACCTGACCGCTGCCGAATGTCGCGAAGCCCAACGCTACAGCGTCAACCTGTATCAAAGCGAATTCTTCGACGCCCAGGCAAAAGGCTACCTCTATCAACCTGCGGAAGATTGGAACTTCTGGGTTTGGAATTCCGACTACGACGACGACTTGGGAATCGGGCATCTGGAGAACATGATATGGTAGTCAAACAGCCCCAATTCATTGAACAGGCCGACCAGGTTTTTACCCGGTCGGCCATTCACAGCATCATTCACAGCAAGCATCTCAAGATTTCAATCCGCGCCGAATCCGGCGATCACAGTGAATTTCATCAAAAACTGTTTCAGAAATCCATTGACAATCTCGGCCACAGGACTAGTGTCGCCCTTGAAATGCTTTCTGTAGGTAAAATGTTCAAGTCTGACGAAATTGTCCAGTGGCTGACTCGGCACATTCGTTCAAACACGCCCAAAGCCGATTGTTGGTTTGTCGGTATTCGCTTACGACCGCGAATCCATCCTTGGGACGATATGGAATTACCCCATCCAACCTGTGCTTGGATGGACTTTCACGCTGTCTCTCCTCGCGATGCCAGAGTTGCAGTTCGGCAATTACTCGAACTTGGTATTGCACAAGAACACCAAGGCGAGACATCGCCGCACGCAGACCATGTGTTTGCTTACGCATTGCAAAGAAACTAAGCGAATCATCTATGACCATTCACCTAAAAACCTGGGGCGAACTCGCCTGTTTCACTCGACCCGAAATGAAAGTGGAGCGCGTGAGCTACGCCGTCATCACGCCCAGCGCCGCGCGCGGCCTTCTGGAATCCATTCTCTACAAACCGCAATTCCGCTGGCACATCCGCCGCATCGCGGTGAAAAAACCCATTCGCTTTCTTGCCTTCCGACGCAACGAAGTAAAATCCCGCCTCTCACCGCGCAAACCAGAACCCCTTCTAGCAGACGAAGACCGGACTCAGAGGAACACTCTCGCCTTGCGCGATGTGGAATACGTCATTGAAGCCAGCCTCCATCTCACACCGTTGGCTGGTTTGCCCCGCCGCGTTCCCGCAAATGATGAAGATCACGGTGACGATTCACTGGTGAAATACCTCGCCATGTTCCAGCGCCGCGCGGAAAAGGGCCAGTGCTTCGCCCAACCCTGCTTTGGCTGCCGCGAATTCCCCGCGCACTTCGAGCTGGCCGACGAATCCGCCATGCGCGTCACCCCCGGTCTGAACCCCGACACCGACCTCGGACTCATGCTCTACGACGTGTTCGATCTCGACGTCGCCAAGGACCAGCCGCCCGGCAAGGTGGAAAAGCCCGCCCCGCGCATCACGTTCTTCCCGGCCAAACTCAAAGACGGCGTGGTCAACGTGCCCGACTGGGCCGAAGTGCGCCGTCAGTTCCCCTCTGAAATCTCAAATCTGCCATCTCAAACCGCCAACGGAGGTGCGGCATGAACGTCAATTCACCTGTAGCAGCGGACGTGAGTCCGCTCAAACTTCCCCGAATTCAGCCAGAGCCGGCTTACGTCGGCTGCCACTCACGAAAGGAAACCCGCCCATGATGCTCCAAGCCCTCATCGCCTACGCCGAACGCCTGAACCTCGGCGACGCGGATTTTGAATCCGTGGCCGTGCGCTGGCAGATTCCGCTGAACCAGCACGGCAAACTCGCCGGCGGCCCAATCCCGCTGTTCGAGAATCCCGACGAGAAAAAGCCGCGCCCGAAAACGCTCGTCCGGCCCTTCACCTCACCCAACGAACTCAACCAGGGCACAAAGTCGCATTTCCTCTGTGACACGCTGGAACGCGCGACGCTGTTCCTTGA
>CALAYC010000242.1 GCA_937894935.1 uncultured Verrucomicrobiota bacterium | reverse complement strand
GTTTACACCGAGTAGGTCGGGGGTTCGAATCCCTCAGCGCCCACCATCTCACCGTCCAAACATCAGCCCGATGTCGTAAATCGGTAAATTCTGATACGTCCCACCCGTCCGCAGCGCGAAGGTATCCACGGTCAACCTCTCGCGACCTTGCGTGAACCGATAAATCTCAATGCGCCGATCTTCGAGCTGATTGTAACGCCGCGCGGCAGCATTGGCCTCCCGCTGCGCGCGCGTGGCCGCATCGCGATACACAACCGCCGCGCGGCCCAGATTGATGTGTCGCCCCGGATCAATCGAATACATCTCTTCGTAGAGATTCGCTTTCTGATTCCAGGCCGTCGCGCGTTCCATTTGCGCGACGTATTGATTGCTCGTGACCAACAACCGTTCCGTGGTTCGATCGTAATTTTGCACCGCGCGATCCAACGCCTTCTTCTCCTCAAACGGACCGTGCTGCAACACTATCAACTGATTCGTCGCCGGGCCGTACGGCACTTCCTGAATCTGCGCCCGCGCAAACCACGCAAATCCATTGTTGGTCAATTCATTCGAGATAATCCGCACCCACGCTTGCAACGGGCGGGGCGGCAACTCGATTTGTTCCTCCTCGGAAAGCAATTTGTTGGATTCCACGATCGACGTCGCGTTCGTCCACCAATGGAAAAGCGGCTGCAGATTTACGCGTTGGCCCTGCACCAGGCGAATCGGATCTTTCAAATCCTGCCCGAATACCGTCGCGCTAATCAGCAAGCTGACGCTGAGCAACCCCGATATGTAACCACGTGAGCGCATGTTTATCAGACTCCCGGATCGAATCTCGTATTCGTTGCGACGCGGCGCAAGTGGCTTTCTGCCCTCAGCCCGACGCGATTACTTCTGGGCTGGCGCGAGTTCGACCACGCGACCTTCCGTGGCGGCTTCTACCTGAAGGGAGGATTTTTGTCGCGCGACTAATTCCCGCGCATGCGCGAGCATGGCGTCAATTTTCGCATCATCATGGTCGGGGTCGTGATGAAACAGGAAGAGCTGTTTCACGTTGGCTTTCATCGCCAGCGTCACCACGTCATCCACGCATCCGTGTCCCCAGCCGACATGCTGCGCGTATTCGTTGCAATCGTATTGCGAGTCTAACAACACCACATCGGCATCGCGGATGAAATCAATCATCTTCGCTTCCTGACTGCGCGCGAAATCCAGCGACGCTTCCCGGCGCGTCGGATGCGCTGTGCCGTCGGCGTCGTAACGACAATGCGGTTCGTTGTCAGGGAAGAAAACAATCGAGCCTTCGGTCGTGTTGAGCCGATAACCGACGCAGATTCCCGGATGATTGGCGAACCACGCCTGCGCGCGCACGCTGCCGACCTGAAACTCAAGGTCTTTGAGTTCTTCGACTTCAATGTTGCCGGGCAATTCGCCGAACGGCACGGGGAAGTAAGGACTTTCCATCTGGCCCGTCAGCACATTCACGAGTCCGCGCCGCGCCCCTTCGAAACCCAGAATGCGCAAGCGACATTGCGGCTGATAAATCGGCGTGAAAAACGGCAGGCCCTGAATGTGATCCCAATGCGTATGCGTAAGCAACAGCGTGAGATTCAGCGGCTCGTTTCCAAATTCCTTCTGCAATTCCCGGCCGAGCGGACGCAATCCCGTGCCGCCGTCGAGAATGATAATTTCGTTTTGCGCGCGCACCTCGACACACGTCGTGTTGCCGCCATAACGAACCGTCGTCGGGCCCGGCGCCGGAATCGAACCGCGCACACCCCAGAATTTCAATCGCGCCGGAGCTGGAGAGGCCGCCGGTTCACGAGATTTTTGCGGCGTGAAAATCGAAGTTTCATCCGTCAACCGCGCGATGACCGCCATCAGATCGTACGGTTTAATCGGTTTCGTCAGATACTCATCCGCGCCGGCTTCGCGCGCCGCCATCCGATCCGAATCATAATCGCGTCCGGACGTGACGATGATCCGGGTGTTGCGCAAGGTGAAGTCGCTGCGAATTTTGCGGCACACGAGAAACCCGTTGCTGCGCGGCATCAACAAATCGCACAGCACCACATCCGGTCGCTCCGCGCGCACAACTTCCAGACCGATTTGTCCGTCCGCCGCCTGCAACACGCGCCAGCCTTCCAGTGAAAGCACCTGGCCGATCAACTGCCGATACTCGGCGTCGTCGTCAATGATGAGAACTTTTTTGGGCACAATGAGAAGCGCGCGTGAAATTAACCGACATTGTTTTCGTCCGGCGATTCCGTTGCCGTCACATCTTCCTCGGTTTCGCCTTCCGCGGCTGCCTGTTGTTCCGCCTCTTTAAGCGCGTAATAAACGCCGAGGTTATGCTGCGCGGTTTTGTCGCCTTGACGCGCGGCGCGAATAAACCAACGCACAGCTTCCTGCATGTTTTCCGGAACGCCTCGCCCCGTTTGATAACACAGGCCGAGATTGCATTGCGCGGGAGAGACCTCCTGTTCCGCCGCCGCGCGATACCACCGCACCGCTTCTTCAAAATTCTGGGGCACAACCTGACCTTGCTCGTAAAAAACGCCGAGATTGAACTGCGCCTGCGGTTCGCCGCGTTCCGCCGCCGCGTGATACCACTTCACCGCTTCCGCATAATTCTGCGGCACGCCCTGGCCGGTCTCGTAGAGCATACCGAGATTGAACTGCGCCGCCGGATCGCCTTGTTCCGCCGCTTCGCGAAACCAACGCGCCGCTTCGCCCATTTCCTGCGGTACGCCCTGACCGGACAGAAAACAAAAACCGAGATAACACTGCGCCACCGGGTCGTTCTGTTCCGCCGCGCGCCGAAACCACTTCACCGCCTCAGCGAAATCCTGACTCACTCCCTGGCCGTTCTGATACGCGACCCCGAGATAAGATTGCGCCTGCGCGTCGCCTTCCTCGGCGGCTTTGCGCATCTCATCGAACGAATTCCACGTTTTGCGATTAATCGCCATGACGCTTCAGGTCGCGGTGCGACGTCCGTGCATCGAAAACGGACGGCGACAGCGCGGAACAAGGTATTTTGCCCCGCTGGCAATTCAAGCCGCGATTCAGTGACCGGAAAAACCGCAGAGACGCGGAGACGCAGAGGACAGGATTAACCGGATTAACAGAATCCCAATCGGCAGGGACGAATTGAATCGGGAAATCAATCACTTGAACCGCAAACCACGCGAAATACGCGAACAATTCCAAACCCCGATTTTCCTTTTCGCGTAGTTGGTGTATTTCGCGGTTCACTTTTCTCGCGGAGCATGTCCGCAATCCGAGTCGCTAAACATTTCCAACCTTCTCCGCCCATTCAAGCTGCGACCGGTTTTGCAGACACAGTCGCGCTCCTAATCACATCAGAAATCTCTGAACGGGTTGCTGCCTTCTCGATTCCATGGAAAATGCAGCGGTCCACCGACGGTCGCTACGTTGCCATGGCTAAACCGCGTTCTTGTTGCCGCCGAAATTCTTTGATCCAATCGGGCTGTGCATTACTGGCGTGAACTTCCAGCCGCAGAACAATCCATCGCCCTGGCCCGAGCCGAACAGCTCCTTTCCTCGTGGCCGACCCGCGCGGAACTCCAACCGGAATTTTCCGCGGCGGAATTCGACCGGCTCTGCCGGCTGGCCGAGGACCAACTCGCGACGAAGTTCGACCTGCCCCCGCAATTCCCGCCGCGCGCGCGCGAAGGTTTGCTCGGCAGTCTGATTGCGGCAGCCGCCAACGAAACGCGCGGGGAAGAACCATATTCCGACCAAACCGTCGCGGAGATTCACCTGCTGTAGCTCAAGCCGGAGTGAAGTGCGAGCCGCACGGGCATTCAACGCAAAGACGCAAAGCCACGATGACGCCAAAATCTGTTTTAGATGAATTGCGGTGTTAAGCCAATCCGCCGACACAAAACTTTTGCGAGCTTCCGCGCTCCCGCAGCACCGCGATACGTTTCAGGAGTTGGTTTGAAATTC
>CALAYC010000241.1 GCA_937894935.1 uncultured Verrucomicrobiota bacterium | reverse complement strand
GTTAGTTTAGGACACAAAATCTGGTACGATGAAATGACCCTAAAAGTTGGGGACAGTTTGCGCCGCTCAATTGATCGTGGTCTGGCTTCCGCGCGGTTTGGAATAGTGGTCCTTTCGCCCTCGTTTTTTGCGAAAAATTGGCCTCAGTACGAATTAGACGGACTGGTTGCAAAAGAGCAAACCGGAGAGAAGGTGATTTTGCCTTTGTGGCACCGCGTTTCAAAGAATGACGTGCTTGGTTACAGCCCAACACTGGCCGACCGCGTAGCACTTAACACAGCAATGTTCACTGTCAAAGAATTGGCTGAAAAATTGCATGAAGTTTTGCAGACACCCAACTTAGAAGAACCCTAAAATTTAACCAAACGCAATCTATGGCGGTCCCCGATTTCCAAAGCATGATGCTTCCGTTTCTGCAATTCGCGGCAGACGGCAACGAGCACGAACTTTCAGCCGTAACTGAACACATCGCCCAACATTTCAAATTAACGCCAGAGGATCGCGAAGACACAGTGCCCAGCGGCAACCAGACGCGGCTTGGCAATCGCGTCGGCTGGTGCCGCACGCATTTGAAGCAGGCAGGCTTGATTGAATACGTTCGGCGTGGCGTGTTCCGAATTTCAGAGCAAGGCAAGCAAGTTCTGGCGCAGAACCCCTCCGCAATTAACCTGCGATTTTTGAACCAATTCCCGCAGCACAAAAACTGGTTTCACCAACCCAAGTCCGAACAGGCGTCACCAATCAGCGAGGCGCAGACGCCAGAGGAACGAATGGAAGAACTAGCGGACGATCTAAAGCAAAAGCTCGCCGCCGAAATTTTGGAACGGTTGAAAGACATGAACCCGTTTCGATTTGAGCGTGTCGTTTTGGATTTGCTGGTAGCAATGGGCTACGGCGGCACCCGCAAAGAAGCTGCCGAGATTGGCAAGGGCACGAACGACGGCGGTGTTGACGGTTTGATAAACGAGGATCGGCTTGGGCTGGATCGAATCTACGTGCAAGCAAAACGCTGGCAGAATTCCGTAGGCCGTCCCGAAATCCAAAACTTCGTCGGCGCACTCGCCGGACAACACGCCACGAAAGGAATTTTTATTACCACCAGCGAATTTTCGTCCGGGGCGGTTGAATTCGCAAAATCAGTGACGCAGCGGGTGATTTTAATTGATGGGCAACGCTTGGCCGAATTGATGATTGAACACAACATCGGCGTGTCCCGTGCGTTCACCTACGAAATCAAGCGCGTTGACAGTGATTATTTTGAGGAGGAATAGTTTCTGCGGATTCACGGTTGACTGGTTTGATTTCCGCTGGTTTGATTGACTCCAATTCAGAAATTTCTCATGGGCTTTGTTATGAAAAAACTCATTCCCTTGCTATCGCTCCTCTGCATTTCGGCTTCGCTCCACAGTTATTCGCAAACACTGTCTGATGGATTGGTCGCACATTATCTGTTTGACGGTGATGCGAATGATTCGAGCGGGTATGGGAACCACGGCACCGTTTCAGGGGTGATTCCGAGTTTGGATAGGTTTGGCAATCCCAATAGCGCGTACTATTTCGCGGGGAATGGCGAGCACGTTGCCGTCGCCGATTCTCCATCGTTGGACACAACGACAGCCCTAACGCTTTCCGTATGGGTGAACGTTCAGCCGGGCGGACTTTTCCAGCCGCGAATTCTTCACAAGCACACTTTCGACCTTGGTCTGGTTGACACGAGCGGCAGTGCGCAGTTGTTTGCTCACATTCAAAACTACCCAAGTGGCGGCGCAAGCCTTGTTACGTCGCCCCTGCCATCGGCTCAATGGATTTCGCTGGTCGTCACCTACGATCAACAGACGTTCAGCTTTTTCACCAACGGAGTGATTGCGGCACAAATCAATACAACAGTGCCGATTGATCAAAACGATCTCCCGATTGGAATCGGGCGAAATCTTGAAACGGGAACTGACTGGTTTAGTGGTTATATAGATGACGTTCGCATTTACAACCGCGCGTTGGCATTGGGTGAAGTGCAAACTTTGTATCAAATTGAATCGGTCCCGGAGCCGACAACGTTCGCGCTATTGAGCTTGGGGTTGGTTCTGAGTGTTAAGCGAAGCCCGTATCGCAATCGACGCTGAATCGCTGCCTGACGAGAGCTGAATCTCTGTTGTCGTCAAATTTTACGTCCGGCTTCAACGTATTTGCCGATGACGTAGTTGATAAACGCGCTACAGGAAACCAGCATGTACTTTGCGTCGCTGGAACTGCTGGATGGCGTTTCGAAGATCGCATGGCGAATTCCGTCGTGATCGCTTGTGTAAGCGTATAACTTCTCGAAGCCCGCCAACAAAGCCGGATGAAGCGCGATGACGCTCTTAATTCGCTTCAATCCTTCGGGAAAGGTTGCCGATTTTGATTTCGTCAACACTTTGAAAAGGGCTTCAATGGCGGAAATAGATTCCTTAATCGAGTTGCGATAGTCTGGGGACTTGCGGTCGGAGAGAAATTTTACCGCAGCGACGATGTGCAGCGATACTCCTTCAAGCCCACTGTTCGCTGCCATATCAATTTCGGCGATTTCGTTTTCGTTTGTTAATTCGGCGAAATGATATCCTACGATACGGTAGGCGGAATTCTCTTCCTCGAGTACTTCATTCAGCGCCGTTACTAGCGGATTCGCCAAATCGTCGGGGAGACGATGGATAACAAACTCGCTGAAGTCAAAAAGCTCGTTCCATGAACATGAAAAGAAATAATTCCGTAAAATATCATAGCAAGATTCACGGCCCCGCCCGTGCATTTCTGGCCGTTCGTCCGCGGGCCGTTTGAAATACCTGAACCATAATTGCTCTAAGAGATCCTCAATGCTACCCGCATCTCTCTTATAGCGGTGATCATGACTCCAATAATCCCACGCCCCAATTTTGAAAATTGTCCATAGGCGATTTCTTGTTTCTAAGTCTAAACCTTTAAGTTGGATTGCCTTTCGCATCGGTTTGATACCTGTGCGCTGTGAAAAACTCCCCGGAGGTTTCATGCGGAAGTGTTTAGCAAGCAAAAGGATTTCGCTCCAGCTAAAAACCGATCTAGGAGAATTATTGAAACTTCCACTACGGCGACACTTAAATTCCGTACATCAAGCAGGATGAGCAGCCGGCGGCAGCCCCCTTGATTGAGGTCTAGCCTCCTTGCGTTGGCACAGTCTTTGCAGGGCAAAACCAGAAAGGCAATGGTGCCTTTCATCAAACCAAACGATATGAAAAAAAATATCCCTACGTTAGCGTCGTTGTTTACCCTGTCCGCGATTGTCGGCTTCGCTTCAGTTGTTTCCGAAACAACGGAAGGAGCTTTGGACTGGTGCGGCAAGAAATGCCCTCAGTGTACTCGAGCGTGCTCCAAGCAAGAAGGTCACGCTGGCAAGCATATTTGCAACAACAAGCCGCGGCACGAATGGTGATTTTCGTATTTCCCGAGGCGGTCAAGTCAAACTGGCCTGACCGCCTCTATAGGGATCTGGCCTCAGTCGTCACCCATCCAAGATAGCCGTTTGCCCCCACCAAATTTGCTTTGAACCGACCATTCGGACTGAGGGCATTGTACGCGGCGGCGACCGAGCAACCGACACGGGAAATCAGTGCGGCAACCGCTTGCTTGCGGGTCAATGAACTGTTCCCGAGAACCTCGGCCATTATTTCGACGCTGAGTTTGGTTTCGCGCGGCGGCATTACACGCGGCTTGGGAACACGAGCTTTTTTCGCACGCTTAACCGAATCGGCAGGCGGCAAAATTGTAAAGAATGCTTCGGCATCTTTTGGGCGTACCATTTCGCGATAGTGCTGGAAAACCATTTGCGGCGAATTACCCATCAGCGCGGCAGTTTCGTTTTCGTTTTTGTGCGTGGCAAAATGGTAACTGGCGAATGAGTGCCGGAGCGCATTCTGCGACCATTCTTGCCGGAGCTTTGCCTTTTCGAGAATGAGTTTCAGCTTGTCGGCGTAATTGATCGCCGGAAGCGTGCCTTCAATCTCACGCGCGACTTTCAACCATGCCGCCAACTGCGGAGAAATGGGAACCAATCGGCGTTGCCGGGTTTTCGCCTTGTGGGCTTTCACTTCGACGTAATCATCGGAGATTTCCGACCATTCCAGCGCTTCGGCTTCGGATCGTCGCAACCCGCCAAACAGGCACAAGACGACAACCGGCAAAGCGTCAGGCGCGTAATCAATGCTCGCGTCCAAAAGGGCACGCGCTTGCGCGGGGGTGACGATGCCGGGCGGATTTTCTTCCACCTTGGGCAAGTCCACGGCGAGCGCTGGATTCTCGCGGACGTATTTCCGTTTTCCGGCGAAGGCAAACAGCGTCCGCACGTCCACTAGATAACTGCGCATCGTGGCAGGCTTCCAGCCGTTGCTGGAAATGTATTCCTGAATCTCGCCTGCGGTGATTGCCGTAATCAGCTTTTCGCGTCTGCCGATCTGAAAGCGTTTGACCGACGCGCTAAGGGTTTTGAGGTAGCGTGGGCGGAGCCCGGCGGTTTCTTTCGCGGCAAGAAATTCCTCAATCACCTTAGCCAAGGTCAGGGCAGGCATGGCCTTGCCGTGCCGTTCAATGAAATCCACGGCAGCGGAAAGCGTCCAGCCAAGTTGTTTGAGCCGGTCAAGCTGGTGACTGATAACGGCTCGCTCCGCTGGCGGAATGGTGACGAAGTGAACGCCAAATGTCCGCGTGTCCTGCTTTCGGTCTTTGATGTATTGCTCCGCTTCCTCGCGCGTCTCGAAGAATTTCCGTTGCCGTTTTCCGTCGGGGCCGTTGGGGTCATTAACGCGATAGCGGACTTGGCCGTGATTCTGAATCTTGGTGATTTTCATACGAACTTCCTTGCTGCCCTTTGCTGCCTTTTGCTGCCCTCAAAGGGGGTATAACCGGGGTGAAGTAGTCCGCAGTGAGCCGAAGCACCAAGGCTACGAAATAGCCTGTAAATGCTAGGGTTTTCGAGGAAAGTCCTTGAAACGAGGGAAAGTCCAGAATGGTGCCCGCGACAGGACTTGAACCTGTACGATGTTACTCACTAGAACCTGAAT
>CALAYC010000240.1 GCA_937894935.1 uncultured Verrucomicrobiota bacterium | reverse complement strand
ACACCGACCCGCAACGCGACAGCATCTTCACCAAAGGCCCGGCGGACGTGCTCGATCACGCCACCAGCGAAATCGCCAGCGGCAGCAAACTCGGCATCGACGCGACTAAGAAACTCCCCGGCGAAGGTTTCAAACGCCCCTGGCCACCGCTCATCAAGATGGATGAAAGCGTGAAGGCGAAGGTGGAAAAACTTTTCAACTTGTAGCAGCCGGCGTGAAAAATTCGTCCTGCCAAGAATCCCAACGGGATTCCGTCCCAAAGCCCAGGGTTGCGAGGAACGAGCCACCCTGGGTCGCCATCCGCAATTCCGCACCCCGGTCGGCGCCGCTCTTGGCGGAAATTGAAAATGCGCAGTTGCTGACTGGTATCGTACCGTTTTGATTCGACGCTTCCCATTCCGCCCCGCTCCGGCGATTTACTTTCCTCCGCCCGGATGTTACAACGCCGCGTGCTTAACGATGCTACGATTTGGAAATCTTTTCAGAATTCGCGCCGCCTGACGCTCATCGCCGGGCCGTGCGCGATTGAAAGCGAAGAACTTTGTCTCACGGTCGCCGCAACGCTGAAAAAACTCTGCGCGAAACTCGGCATTCACTACGTCTTCAAAGCCAGTTTCGATAAGGCGAATCGCACGTCGGGAAAAGCTTTCCGCGGTCCGGGATTGAAAAACGGCCTGGAGGTGCTTGCCAGGGTGCGCGCCAAATTCGCCGTGCCGGTGCTCACAGATATTCACACAGAAGCCCAGGCGACGGCAGCGGGCGACGTCGTGGATGTGTTGCAGATTCCTGCGTTCCTGTGTCGGCAGACAGATTTGATTGAAGCCGCAGTCAAGACCGGCAAAATCGTGAACATCAAAAAAGGTCAGTTCCTCTCACCGACGGAAATGAGTCGCGTGGCGGAAAAAGCCCGTAGCGGCGGTGGCAAAAAAATTGTGCTCACGGAACGCGGCACAACGTTCGGCTACAACAATCTCGTGGCGGACATGCGGTCCATCCCGATTATGAAACAGACGGGTTGCCCGGTGATTTTTGATGCGACGCATTCGGTGCAGTTACCCGGCGGCGGCGGTGATAAATCATCCGGTCAACGCGAGTTCGCTCCGGTGCTGGCGCGTTGTGCGATTGCCGCGGGCGCCAATGGCGTGTTCATCGAAACGCATCCGAATCCGGATCAGGCTTTGAGCGATGGGCCAAACATGATTCGACTGGCGGACATGCCCAACGTGCTCAAGAGTCTGCTGAAAGTGTTTACCGCGGTAAATTGACGGCGGAATGAATGCGCCCCAGCCAACGTCTCGCGCCCGACGCCAAATGCGAATCGGGCCTGCGGCGTGGTTTGGTCTTCTCTTGTTGCTGATCACATGCGTTGGCGCGTTGTCACAACTCGGTCCACTTGATGTTCGCGGCGGCAGCGGCAGTGTGTCCCGTTATTATCCAGCGCCGCATTTTCGGCAGATGGAATTTCGGCTTACCGGCGAAAAGATCGAGCAGGTGGAGAACAAAGTTTATCGCGCCACGAATCCACAGTTCACAGCCTTCCGCACCAACGGCGAAGCGGTCGTTATCATCACCACCCCGGAATGTGTCCTGAACGAAACTGATCCGTTGCGGCGCACGGTTCGTTCCGAAAGTGAAATTCAGATGCGCACTGGCGACGGGCAATCGAGCATTCAAGGTCGCGGTTTCCTGTGGCGACAGGACGGTAAGACGTTGGTCATTTCAAATGATGTGCGCGCAGTGTTGAAATGGACGAACAACGCACCGCCGCTCGCGATTACCTCGCGCTGGTTTGAATTCGATGCGGAACGACGACGCGCGGTGTTTCATGAAGCGGTGCGCGGTGATCATCCCGAGATGACGTTCACTTGCGCCGTGTTGACGGTGACCGGCAGCGCGACGAAGACGAGTTCCAACGCGCTGGAATTGATTGAAGCCGACGGCGGTCTGGAGGTGGAACGCAAGAACGGCGTCGGTTTTGCGCGCGCGAACCGCGGCACATATCGCGATGCCGAGAAGCGCCTTGAATTGATCGGCAACGCCGAATGGCAATTCGATGATCATCACGGTCGCGCCGATCGCATGACTGCGTGGACGAATGCGGAAACGGTCGAAGCGGTGGGGGATGCGGTTTTGAGTTTTCCGAGTCGTGCGATGAGCGGCGCGGGCGGTTTGCTGAGCACCAGCCCGACTACGGGACGAAGCACTGGAGGCGGAACCATCACAGTAGCCGCGAATCATTTTACCCGCGGTGGCGACCGCGTGTGGGCGGAAGGAAAAGTGCGCGTGAGCGACGGAACAAATTACCTGACATGCGATCGGCTCGAAGGCCAACAAGGTACGCGGCAATCGGCAGATGCAGTTGCAACTGCGACCGGCAATGTTTTTGTGGGACGTTCCGATGGCGGCATTCATGCAGCCCGCGCGGATTATTCCGGCGCACGCAATGAAGTTTTATTCACCGGCGAACCGCGTTTTGTACAGGGCGAAATTCAAGGCACGGCGGGGCGCGTCGTTGCCAATACGCTTTCCGGCGAAGTGCTGGCCGACGAAGGCGTCGCCGTGACGTTTCCGTTGGCAGTCGGAAGCGGCACGTTGCTGGATGTTCTTCCCGGCGCCAAAACCAATCGCGTCACTGCGCCATCATCGGACTCGCGCGCGGGCGTGACAGCGCGTGTGTTCCGCTTGCACGATCGGCTGGCGTTGTTTGCGGGCGACGTCGAAGCACATCAACTTCCTGCCAACGGCAATGAACCGCGGATGCGTTGCGATGAACTGGAAGTGCGCATCGCCGCCGATGGGAAACACGCCGAATCATTGCAGGCGCGGCACAATGTTATTTGCGAACGCGGCACTGCTGGCGTCACCCATGGCGCTTCGGAACAACTTTACACACGGCTCGAATGCGAAACACTCACGGCAAACGCCGATCCTCGCAGCGGCGATCTGGTTAATCTGATTGCCAGCGGTGGCGTGCGGTTCGGTCATGCCGACGTGCTGGCGCAAGGCGAGCGCGCGATTTACACGCAGATTGATCAGCTTCTGAAACTGCAAGGGCGCGCGACGATTGAGAATCCGCAGGCGGTTTATAGCGGGCGCGAACTTGTTTACAACGTCGCAACGGAGCAAATCTCCGGCAACTACGACAGCATCCGCACCAAGCCCGGAGTCTTGCCCGAGGCGGACAAATTGCTGAACATCAAACGGAATGAGTGATTTGCCCAATCAACCGGACGCGAGCCAGTCCGAATCAACCACCGCGACCGCCACAGCGACCTCTCAGGTTTTATTGCAGACCGGTAATCTGGTGAAGGAATACAAACAGCGCCGCGTCGTGAATGGAGTTTCCATTCAGGTCGGCGCCGGGGAAATCGTCGGTTTGCTCGGGCCAAATGGCGCAGGCAAAACCACAACGTTCAACATGGTTGTCGGCGTGGTGCGTCCCGATGAAGGCAGCGTGAAATATCTCGGTCGGGATATTACGAAGTTGGCGATGCACGAACGCGCGCGACTCGGCATCGGTTATCTCACGCAAGAGCCGTCGGTCTTTCGCAAATTGTCGGTAGAGGAAAACATTCTCGCCATTCTTGAGACCTGCAAAATGGATCGCGCCGAACGAGCGATGCGTTTGAAGTATCTGCTCGAAGAACTCGATCTCACATCGCTCGCAAAAAGCAAGGCGTACACTTTAAGCGGTGGTGAAAAACGCCGACTCGAAATCACCCGCGCACTCGTCACCAGTCCGAAACTCTTGTTACTCGATGAACCTTTCGCCGGCATTGATCCCATCGCGGTTTACGAAGTGCAAAAGATTGTCCGCCGCTTGCGCGATCGCGGTCTCGGCCTGCTCATCACCGATCATAGCGCCAGAGAGATGCTGAAATTGATTGATCGCGGCTACATCATTGTGAAAGGTCAGGTGCTCATCGAAGGCAGTGCGGAATTTCTCGCCAACGATCCGAAGGCCCGCGAAATCTATCTCGGCCCGGAGTTCAACCTGTAATGAATTCGGCTTTTCTGCTCTCGGCTGCCCTTCATGTTGTTGTCAATGGAACCGAGCAGCGGCGGTGTAATGAGGTGAAATTTCGTCGCTTCCAAATGTTAATTCTCCTGCGGCTCGGCAGGTTCGGTAGCGCGATAGAATCGGCGGCCGGCGGCAGAAATCTCAGCATCCACGAAGTCAACGGTACCAATCGTCGGCGCGTTTGTGTGAATCGGCGTCCAATCCACCAGATTTGTACTCGCGTAAATGATTAACGGACCGGTCCCCGCTGCCCCGGACAGACGAACGCGAAACTCGTTGGTGTAACTTGGGCCGAACGCAGCGTCTGTCATAAATACCAGCGGCGTCCGCAAGATTGATAATTCAACCGGCGACCCCACCGTGACACCGAGCGCGTTACTGATGATTACCTGATAATTACCGGCGTTGGTCCAATAAAGACCCGCGACGCGTAACCACGCATTTGTTGCCCCGACGATATCCTGTCCATTGAACTGCCATTGATAGGATGCCGCGCCAGGAGATTGCGGCTGAGCTACCAGCAAGGCGCTGTCACCGAGCATCGCCGAGCGAACCATTTGCAACCCGCCCGGAAACACGCCCTCCTGCGGCATAAGCGCAAGACTATGTGCTCCCCCCGCCGAGACCGCGACCGCATTCTGCGCAAGCGAGGGAACATGGGTCTGCCCCGCGAAGTCCGCCCCCCACGCCACCACACTTCCGTTACTCAAACGAACAACATTGTGAGCGCTGCCAGCACTGAACGTGACGATCTCACTTTCAAACGCCGGCAGGTTCGTCTGCCCGTAATAATTTTTACCCGCGGCCAACAACGCACCACTGGTCGTCATCGCAAGCAGGTGGCCACCTCCGCCCTCAAGGGCAACAAGATTGGACGAGTTAATCCAGGCTGGAGACATTGAACCATCGGGCCGCAGATAGATCCCATTCCCCTGGTCGGCAGTAACCACAACGGCATTAGTGGTGAGAATCCATGAAACATTCGGCTGCCCAGAAGGACTGCGTCCCCAAAGCAGGACAGTGCCGTCGCCGCGCAGCGCAACACTCTGCGCTTCACCCGCCGCGATCGCGATAATGTTCGTCGCGCCGACCGGAACATTGCATTGACCATTCGTATTATCACCCCACGCGATTACCGACCCATCTGCTCGCAACACAAGGCTGTGCGTTCCACCCGCGGCTACAGCAACAGCGTTCTGCGCCAGTGGCGAAACATTGGTCTGCCCGGCAGAATTGTCGCCCCACGCGATCACGCTGCCGTCTGCCCGCAAAGCAAGACTATGCTGGCCACCGGCTGATGCGGCGATGACGTTGCTTGCGGCTAATGGAACTTCCAGTTGGCGAAACGTGTTATCACCCCAAGCTACAATTGGCGTCACCTGCACTTGCGCGACGAGGGTCGTCACCATTCCAAAAGCGTTACTCGCCACAAGCGTGTAATCGCCCATATCTGCGTAGGTCGTCGAGGCGATGTTCAAAACATCGGTCGTCGTTCCGGAGAAATTCATTCCTTCAACAAGCTCTGCACCGTTCAATCGCCAGCGCAGGTCAATAGGCGTCGCACCATAAACCGCTGCACCCAATTGCAGCGGCACGCCTGGTGGATGGCGTAGCACCGTCGGATCAGCGACCACAACGGGCGACTGCGAAACGGTCAGCGTCGCAACACTGCTGGTTACTGTAGCAACTGCATTCGATGCGACGAACACATAATCACCGGCACTGGCAAGGTGTAGATCAGTCAATCGCAATGCGCGATTGGTAGCGCCGATAATCGGCGTCCCGTTATGCCACCACTGACCAATCAATGGATAACTACCGGCTAGTGCCGTGGCGAAAAGCGCATTCCCGTTTTCAAATCCAGCTACGGTTCGCGGTTGGATGCGAAAGCGCGGCGGCCCGTATTCCACCAGCGCCACGACATGATTTTCTCCGGCAGCCAAAGCCGAGACATTTTTAAGCGCGGAAGGGATATTGGTTAAACCGAATGCGCCTCGGCCCCAAGCCAACAACTGACCGTCGGCACGTTGCGCAAAACTGACGCCGTATCCCGCAGCAATGGCAACGATGTTCGTCGCGCTCGGCGGCACCTGGCACTGGCCGTAGGAATTATTCCCCCAAGCCACCACGTGACCGTCAGCTCGTAGTGCAAGGCTGTGTTCCCAACCGGCGGCAATCGCGATGACATTCGATGCGGCCGCCGGTACGACCGTTTGAGAACCCCACGCGAAAACTTTAAAATCCGAACGCAGTGCCAGATTGTGGTGATAGCCTGCAGCGATGGCGATAATGTCGCCCTTAAAAGCGGGTACATTCGTCTGCCCGCAATCATTCTTACCCCAAGCGATCACCTGTCCATCGGCTCGCAACGCAACGTTGTGCGCGACGCCCGCCGCTACAGCGATGGCATTCGTCACACTTGGCGGCACATTCGTCTGGCCATTCCAATTTCGACCCCACGCCACCACCGTCCCATCCGCGCGCAACGCGACGCTGTGATGGCTTCCCGCCGCAATCGACAATGCATCGGTCAGCGACTCTGGCACAGTGGTTTGCCCGTCGGAATTGTTGCCCCACGCGCGAACCGTTCCATCTCCCTGCAAGGCGAGACTGTGCAGCGCTCCCGCCGCAATTGCTCGAGGATTCTCCAGCCCCGAAGGCGTATCGAGTTGTCGCATCAGATTGTCGCCCCACGCGCCCACCGCCGTCAGAGTCTCTGGTTGATGAGAAACGGTCACATTGATGGGTTGGCTCACTGCACCGCCGAATGCATTGGTTACGGCAAGAGAAAAACTACCGCCGCCCGGAGGCATTGAAGCCAATGATAAAAACCGGTTGGTCGCACCTGAAATTGCGCTGCCGTTGTGATACCACTGAAATGATGCCGGATATGCGGTGCGCAACTCGGCACTCAACACCAGGTTGCCACCCATCTGTGAAGCCACCTGAGTGACCTGATTCCAGAAAATCGGCGGCTGACTACTGACGATCGCACCGACAGAATCTTCGCCCGAAACCAATTTACTGACTTGCGTCAGATGCGGCGGAACGTTCGTCACTCCAAAAGCATTCTTTCCCCAGACAACCGTTGTCCCGTCCGCTCGCAACGCTGCACTGTGATACCAGCCCGCACTCACGGCCACCACATTGGTCGCACTCGCCGGAACATCGCATTGACCGTAAGTATTGTCCCCCCAAGCCAGCACCGTTCCATCATTGCGCACCGCAAGATTATGTCCCCAACCAGCCGCGATCCCGACCACGTTTGTCGCATTCTCCGGTACGACTTCGTACAACCCCCATGACACCACTCGACCATCTGAACGCAACGCCAGATTGTGATAATACCCCGCCGCTATCGCCACCACCTCGAGAGCCAAATATGAATTCGCGCTCTGCCCAAATTCATTATCTCCCCACGCCACCACCGTCCCATCCGCGCGCAAGGCAATGCTGTGCGCGTAACCCGCATCTATCGCCACCACGTTCGTCGCGCTCTGCGGCACATCCGTCTGACCATTCCAATTTCGACCCCACGCCACCACCGTCCCATCCGCGCGTAACGCCAGACTGTGAAAACTGCCCCCTGCCAACGCCACCACATTGCCCGCACCAGCAGGAATGTCTATCTGCCCATCACTATTCTTGCCCCAACCAACAACCGTTCCATCGTCTCGTAGCGCCAGATTATGATGTGCTCCTGACCAGACCGACAACGGCTCAATCAATCCCGTCGGTATCGCCCGTTGGCCAGCGGCGCCGTCGCCCCAGATATTGATTAATCGCGTGCTAACAGTGGCAACTTCACTGGTTACGGCACCAAGGGAATTTGAAACAACCACGTACGCGCTCACCGGGTTCGTAGCCGAACGGGTGGGAAGCCCGGGCCAGACCAGATTCGTTCCCATCCGCGCCAGAACATTATTTGTGTACCAATAAAACGTCGCCTCTGTTGCCATCGGCGTTCGCGCTAACAGCGGAAGATTGTCACCGGTTGAAACGATCGGTGCATAGCGGATCGGACCGAGTAACCGCGGAGCGGTCGGACCGCGCAGCGCCAGCCCATGCGTATCCCCTGCCACGGCCTGCACTATGTTGGTTGCGGTCGGCGGGACATTGGTGATCTGAGAATTTAGCCCTCCCCACGCCACCACGCGACCATCCGCACGTAACGCGAAATTGAAATTTGTCCCAGCAGCTAGCGCGACGACGTTGGTCGCCGTGACCGGAATCGCAGTCTGCCCCGCCGTATTGCCCCAGACGAGTACTCGACCGTCTCCCTGCAATCCGAGGTTGTGGGTCATCCCGGCAGAAACGGCGACGATATCGGTGACGGAAGCTGGAGGCGGCAATGGCGCTTCACCCAATGGCGGTATCCTTCCCCACTGCATGACCTCTCCGTCCGCACGATACGCGACGCTATGCTCCACTCCCGCTGAAATCGCGACAATGTTACTGACGTTTGCAGGAACATTCGCCTGTCCAAAAATATTTCGTCCCCATGCCACCACCGTTCCATCCGCACGCAACGCGAGGTTGTGATGGCTGCGCGTCGAGATCGCGATGACATTCGTCGCACTGGGTGGAACATTCGTTTGTCCGAAGGAATTATCGCCCCACGCCGCCACGGTCCCATCTGCCAAGAGGGCAATGCCGTGGAGAGCGCCGGCCGCAATCGCGGTGGCCGAGGTGATATCAGGTGGCGAAGGCACGCCAACGCCCCATGCGACGATCGTACCATCCGCCCGGAGCGCCAGGCTTTGTCGCCCTCCTGTCGCAATCTCAATGACGTTTGTCGCCGTCGGAGGGATACTCAGTTGACCAGTATTGCTATAGCCCCACCCGATTACACTCTGCCCCATCGTGCTGGAGGCCAGGCACAGAGCCAGGCTCGCTCCACCGATGATAAGGACACGACGCGATTTATTGAAAAAGTCAATTTGCGAAGACATAGAAGCAACGTGTTCCGTTTTCCCTTTCCTGCTGCGTATGCTCAACATTTGCGGAGTTTTGCCAAACCAACAAGCTGAAAATTTGCATCGCAGGCTGAGGCGATTTGGGATTTGACACCCTGTGCGGTTTTCCTAAAGTGCGCTCACAGACTCGCCCCTGGGATAAGCGATGCAGAGCATGAAAAACAAATCAGACCAGGCCTTTACCTTTATCGAATTACTCGTGGTTATCACATTGGTTGCACTCTTGACGATGATTGTCTATCCCGCTCTGGCTCAGACCAAACCTGGTGTGCAACGCGTTTATTGCAGCAATAATTTGAAGCAGGTAGGAATCGCTTTTCGCACTTGGGCCGGCAGGAATGCCGACCTCTTTCCCATGAGTGTTCCCAATAACAGGGGTGGAGCAGCGGGAGCGGTAGGCACTGCTCGCACCGCCAATTGGACTGGTGGATTGTTTCCAACTCTTCAAGGCGTTTGGGGCATGTTTATCGTCATGTCAAATGAACTGGTCACACCACGAATTCTCTATTGCCCTTCCGAAAGCGGAGTTTCTCACAATCTCAGCAGCGCTCCACTCATCATGGGTGGAACAAACTTCGGACCTGGCACCTTCAACAATGCAGGCTTTCAAAACGACTACAACGTCAGTTATTTCGTCGGCGTAGATGCCAATCTCGCTGGACCGGATCGAATGTTATCCGGCGATCACAACCTGGGCACGGGCATAGGACAAACCACGCGCGTGAATCAATTCATCAGCGCCGGCACTAATAACAATTGGACCGTTAACAGCATCGGCTACCAGGACAACAATCACAGGCGCCAAGGCAATGTGCTTTTCGTCGATGGCAGCGTGCAAAATCTGACAACGGAACGATTCCGGATGGCCCTGAACCGGACCGGTGATACGGGAAGGTCGCCGGGAGTCTTCACTCTTGCTATCGGGTCGCAGGGCGCTGGTGTCAATCGCTTGCAATTTCCATGATCGTCAAAGCTATAAAAAGAAATCACGCCATGGCGTTTTCCGCGGTGGAACTCCTGATCGTGGTCGTCGTCCTCGCGCTTCTCGTCATTACCCAATTCCCGGCAGGGGCTCTGACCAAAGCGGGTTCGGAGCGGCTCACGTGCGGCGACAATCTGCGCCGCATCAGCGTGGCCTTTCGTGAGTGGGCTGCAAACCATCAGGACCGATTGCCCATGCATGTTGCGCCCGCCGAAGGCGGCGCCCACGTCAGCATCGGTCTGGCGGCCACTCTCCCTTGGACCGGTGGCCCCAATCCTAATGCCAATCGCGGCGTTTACTGGATGTTTGCGGTCATGTCGAATGAGTTAGCCACGCCCAAAGTGCTTTTTTGCCCTGCCGAGAACAGCCTTTCCCACGACGTTGGCGGGGCGACTATCAGCCAAGCCGAAGTCTTTGGTCCGCAACTACCAGGCGGCCCGGCGGGATTTCAAAATGATTACAACATCAGCTATTTCGTCGGAGTGGATGCAAACTATTCCGGGCCTCGCATGCTTTTGACCGGCGACCACAATCTCGGCACGGGACCTGATGCATTCACCAAGATCAACCAGTTCGTCAGCGCTGGCACTAATGCGAATTGGTCTTCGACCGCCATCGGTTGGCAGGACAATAATCACCGTAAAGAAGGCAATGTCGCCTTCATCGATGGCAGCGTGCAAACTCTCAATACTGCACAGTTCCGCTCCGCACTCAACAACTCCGGCGACTTCGGTCGCGTGCCAGGCATATTTTTAACCGCACAAGGCTCCAGTGGGGCAGGCATCAATCGTCTCCAGTTCCCCTGATTTTGTGCTCACGTTGAGCGCATAGATATGCAGTTGCTTTGATCACCCAAGAAAGCAACGCTGTCGGCCATGAGCCGCTTCCTGTTTCTACTGTGTTGCTTCTTCGTCGCGTGCGGACATTTGAGTTCTCTTCCGGCGGATCAGCCGCGTCCCAATATTCTGTTCATCATGACAGACGACCATGCGGCGCACGCAATCAGTGCTTATGGCAGCAAAATAAATCAGACACCGAATCTGGATCGTCTGGCGAAGGAAGGATTGCGCTTCAACAATTGTTTTGCGGTGAACTCGATTTGCGCACCAAGTCGCGCGTCCATTCTCACCGGCAAATACAGCCACATCAACGGCGTAACGGTGTTCAACGAATTCGACGGCAGTCAATGGACGGTCGCCAAAGCATTGCAACAAGCCGGTTATCACACCGCCATCATCGGCAAGTGGCATCTCAAGAGCGATCCGACCGGCTTTGATTACTGGAATATTCTGCCCGGGCAAGGCCTGTATCACGATCCGGCGTTCATCGAGATGGGGACGCGTAAAAAGATTTCCGGTTACGCCACCGACATCATCACGGACCTCACGATTGAACATTTGAAGAATCGTCCCAAAGACAAACCGTTCTTTCTGATGAGTCATCACAAAGCGCCGCATCGTCCGTGGAATCCCCCCGCCAAATTCGCCAGATTATACGAGGACGTTACGATCCCTGAGCCCGAGACGTTCAACGACGAGTATGCCACTCGTTCCGACGCCGCTCGCGAAGCCACGATGCGGATCGATCGTGATTTAACCCGCAACGATTTGAAACTCCCGCCACCACCAGGCCTCACCGGTCCGGCATTGCAACGATGGAAGAGTGAAACGGACTCCGAACTTGAAGTGGTTGAGAACGGGAAGACCAACAAACTTTCCGGACTCGCGCTGAAGAAGTGGAAATATCAGCGTTACATCAAAGATTATCTGCGTTGCATCGCATCGGTAGATGAAAACGTCGGGCGCTTGTTGGATTACCTCGATGAATCCGGCCTCGCCACAAACACCATTGTCATCTACACGTCGGACCAGGGATTTTTCCTCGGCGACCACAATTGGTATGACAAGCGATTCATGTATGAGGAATCCATTCGCATGCCGTTTCTCGTGCGATATCCGCCCTTGATCAAACCCGGCAGTGTGAGCGATGCGATGGTTCTTAATGTGGATTTCGCATCTACGTTTTTGGAACTCGCCGGAGAAAGCATTCCGCCGGAAGTTCAGGGGCGCAGCTTGAAACCGTTACTCAGCGGCAGCGCGCCAACGGATTGGCGAAAGAGTTGGTATTACCGTTACTACCATTATCCGGCAGATCATCGGGTGCAACCGCATTACGGCGTGCGGACGGAGCGTTACAAATTGATTCACTTCGACCGCATCAATCAGTGGGAACTCTTCGATCTGCAAACCGACTCGCGCGAACTAAAAAATATTTACAACGATCCACAGAACGCGAAGCTCGTGACTGAACTGAAGGCTGAAATGGCCCGATTGCGGAAGGAATTGGATGACCGCGACCAGTTTGCTGAACGCCAATGAAACCTCGAAGTGCCCGAGACGGAGAAACGGCGACACGGAGAGACGGCGACTCTCACCGTTTCGCCCCCTCACCGTCTCGCCGATTCCTCTGCCCGCTGGTCTTTCTTGCGCTGATTACCTCGGTTGCGGTTGCGCAGACCAATTATTCCGTACGCGACTTCGGCGCGGTGGGCGACGGGAAGACGGACGACACCGCTGCGTTTCAGAAAGCGCTTGATGCTGCGGGCAAAGCCGGCGGCGGAGTAGTTTACGCACCGCGCGGGAATTTTTATTTCGCCGGCTCACTCAATGTGCCCGCCGCCGTCACGCTCAAGGGCATTTGGGAGTCCGTGCCCGCGCATAACGGCATTCGCGACGCTGGCTTGTCGAAGCCGACCGACGACGGAACGACTTTCCTCATCACGGCGAACGCCGGCAAGGAGGACGCGCCGCCTTTTCTCACGCTCAATCACAACAGCACACTCAAGGGCGTCGTGCTGTTCTATCCGGACCAGAATCCGGCTGAGGAACCCAAGCCGTATCCCTGGGCCATCGCGATGCGCGGCAAGAATCCCGCCGTGCTCGCGGTCGAACTGCTCAATCCGTACAACGGCATTGATGCGACGCAGAACGAGCGTCACCTGATTCGCGATGTGCACGGCCAACCCTTGCGGCGCGGCATTTTCGTGGATGCCATTTACGACATTGGGCGCATCGAGAACGTGCATTTCAATCCCTGGTGGAGTTTGCAACCCAGGGTGCGGGCCTGGCAGATGGAGCATGGCGAAGCGTTCATTTTCGGTCGCACAGATTGGCAATACGTCTTCAACACCTTCTGCTTTGGCTATCAGACCGGCTACAAGTTTATCGCGACGAAGGCGGGCGTGTGCAATGGCAACTTCCTCGGCATCGGCGCGGATGATTGCGCCACGGCGCTCCTGGTTGAAGAATGCGCGCCCATGGGGCTGCTGATTTCCAACGGCGAGTTTGTGTCGTTCAACGGTCCCGATCCGACGATGATCCGCATCGGCACGAACCATTCCGGCAGCGTGCGTTTCGTCAACTCATCATTCTGGGGGCCGTGCAATCAGATCGCGAAGATCGCCGGCAAAGGCACGGTGGGTTTCAGCGACTGCACGTTCGTTCAATGGGATCGCAAAAAGGAAGGGCGTGCTGCGTTGCAAGTGGAGAGCGGCAACGTCCTCGTGCGCGGCTGCGAATTCCGCGCCGACAGCCCTCAGATCGAGCTTGGCCTGGCGGTGCGCCGTGCTGTGATTACTGACAATCTCCTGACGGGAAAGCCGCGAATTCAGAACCAAAGCAAAGGCGCAGTGATCATCAGCAATAATGCCGCAGGCGATTGATTGGTGCGCACGAAAGGACTTGAACCTTCACACCTTGCGGTACCAGATCCTAAGTCTGGCGCGTCTGCCAATTCCGCCACGTGCGCAATGGTGCTACATTGAAGCCGAATCCGCCCGAACCTCAAGCGCGCATTTGTGGTGCGCTGCGTCAGGCTTCGACGGACGATTTCTCCAGCGGCAACGAGATGCGCACGACGCTGTGACTGCCTTCCCCCGGCACGATTTCCAATTTACCGTGATGCGTCTGAATAATCTTGTTGGTCACCGTGAGGCCCAGGCCGAGGCCGACATTGCGCGTGGTGTAAAACGGTGAAACCGCTTTCTGCATTGCTTCGGCGGAAAAACCGGTGCCGTTGTCTTCCACGTCAATGTGTAGTCCCGTCGCGCCGCCACCATTCGTTCCGGCTTCGAGTTTGACGCCAATCTTCGGATCGGTGGGATTCGCCTGCAACGCGTTGATCAAGACTTCCGTCAACGCATGTTTCAATGCCGCACGGTCACCGTTCACGAAGATCGGTTTACCGCCATTGTCATACTTCAACTGCGCCGCTTTACCCGGCTGATACTTGCGGGCTTCCTGATACGCCTCTTCGATCAACGGCGTCAGCGGAATCGGCTCAGAAGTCGTCACGGAATCGCGCGCCAGGAAGCGCATCTGATTGATGAGGCGATTGACGCGTTTCACGCCTTCGGCCAACGCGTTGTCGAGCGACGCGCGGAATTCGGGGTCGCGATACTTCTCCGCCAGTAATTGTTGATGCGTCGAGAGCGGCACCATGGCGTTGCCGACCTCATGCGCGAGACGATCGGCCATGGTTTTAATCATGCGCAGATTCGACGTTTCAATTTCGAGGCGGCGCAACTGTTCGCTTTGTGTCTGGTCGTCCACCAATAACAACGCCGAAGCGGGCGCAGTGGATTCCGGTTTGTGAAACGGCACAACCGTCACGCTGTAAACGGTGCCGGGCGCGCCTTCCGGTTCGTAGCGGAATGGACCGACCGCCGATCCAGATCGCAACACCTGATAAACTTTGGCGCCCAACGCCTGCGGCAAATCGTTAAATTCCATTTCACCGCTCGCCCGCGACGCTTGATTGAAAAACCGCCGCGCCATTTTGTTGGCGTGCAAAATCTTCAAATCCCGGCTGACCACGACGCACGCGCTGTTCAACTCGCGCAGCACGTTGGTCATCATGTCGTTGTTGCTCGCCAACTGGTCGTGCAGCCAGATATTGCGCACCGCCAATCCGACCTGTTCGAGCAGATGGAAAATCAATTCCAATTCGCTGTTGGTCAGCGCCTCACCGGTAATGCGACCGTCAAACAACGCAACGCCCAGCAGCGATTCGCGATCAAAAATCGGTACCGCGACCTGCGTGCCGAGCAGTTCAAATTCTTTCTGCGCTTCAACATCGAGCCGCGCTTCTTCGCTTTGCCGACGCAAGATGCGGCCGAGGCGATAAAGCTGTCCGCCGATACCGGAGTCGAGCGACAGTTCAAAATGCTCAAGCATGCCGGGCGAAAGGCCCAACGCGCTGACGGCCCGCAAGCGATGCGAACTTTCCGGACTGACGCTGGCGCCAAATGCCATGGTGTTGGGGCGCAGGAAAATCACCGCACGATTCACGCTGATGATGTCGCGCAGTTGAATCAGGAATTGCCGCAACATTCCTTCGGCATTCAATGAATGCGTGAGAATCGAGGAAAAATTTCGCAGGAACGCCAATGGCTGCCCGACAATCGAGTTAGCAGGATTAACCGGAGCGCTGACGACAGTTTCCACACGCACGGGAGCTGCCGTCGGAGGATTGGCGATCGCCGTAAAGGTCCGTTCCAGCAATGAAGCGAGTGCCCGTGGACGCACCGGCTTGGACAACACATGCGTCACGCCTCGCAGATACGCTTCCTCTTCCCATTCCGATTGTTTTTCGCCGGTGTAAATGATGATCGGGCAACGCGAGTCGCGACGGCGCAGGCGTTCGACGAGCCACATGTTCTGCACGCCGTTGAATTCCACGTCCACAATCACTCCTTGCACCAGACCGTGCGCCAACATCGGCTCGGCATCGGCGACTCCGGTTCGATGGATAATACGGTATTGCTCCGGGTTAAGCCCCGAGCGAATTGTCTCCGCCATTTCCGGGTGGGATGAGAGGACAAGGATAGTTTTCATCGGGAGGTAACTGCTGACCGACGCGCTTGTAGATTCGAGCAGTCGGACGGGGAAAAGCGTCGTCCAAACGACGCGGTGCGGCCACCGGCAGTCGTCCGACTCAAGCCCGAACTGCAACCAACTGCGCCTGAAAAATTCACGCGGCTAGAAAGACATACGGGCTGCGACGGGTCAACCTATTCTTGGATCGACCTGTTCACAAAAAAGCCCGAAAACACAGTGAATAATTAGCCCGGGATTTTCCTCGGACGATTTCCCGTCGTCACCCGGGCGGCTGCCCCGCCCCCCGCAGCTTCAATTACAGCCGCGAGGCCAAGGCCGCCTGGCTTTTCTCAAACACCTCCTTGTGTAAAGAGTTGCCATGCGCGTCAATTGTCACTACCGCCGGAAAATCTTCAATCTCTAATTCCCAAATTGCTTCAGGAGCGCCGAATTCGTCTTTGAAATAAACGTTGCGAACTTTCTTCACCGCTTCGGCCAACACCTGCGCCGCGCCACCGACGGCATGCAGATAAACACAGCCGTATTCTTTGCAGGCCGCGAGCGTTTTGTCACCCATGCCGCCTTTGCCGATTACCCCGCGCAATCCGAGATCCCGAATCACCTGCCACTGATACGGTTCTTCCCGGATCGATGTCGTTGGACCAGCGGCCACGCATTTCCACGAACTGTCGGGCTGTTGCAGCATGACCGGTCCGCAATGGTAAATAATCCCGTCCTTAAAACTCACGCCTGGCGGCAGTTTTCCTCCCTCATGCAGATACTTGTGCACTGCGTCGCGTCCGGTATACACCACGCCGGAAATTAACACCTCATCGCCAACCTTGAGTGAGCGAACCTTCTCTTCAGTGAACGGGAAAGTCAGTTTTGTCATGACACGCAAATGTTTGATGCAAACCGCGAGAAATCGCAATGCCGCTTTTGCCCACTTTTAACCCGGAAGTGCGATGCTCGTATCGTCAGTTGACCACCTCGCCGCCACCGGTTAGCGTCCCGACATGTTTCACCGCCTGATTTTTCAGATCGCCTGCGTTGCAATGGCGATTTTGCCGCTTAATCTCGTCGCCGCCGAAACCAAACCGCTCCGCGTGCTGCTCATTACCGGAGGTTGTTGTCATAATTACCCGTTCCAAACCCAACAATTCACCAATGCGATGGCCAATCTCACCCCTGCCGAATGGACCGTTGTTATGGACGGCGGCAACGGCACGCGCGCCGAAATTTCGCTCTACAACAATCCGGACTGGGCTAACGGATTTGATGTCGTCGTGCATAACGAATGCTTTGCTGATACGACGAATCCGGATTATTTGCGGAAAATTACCCGCGTTCATCACGCCGGCGTGCCCGCGGTGGTGATTCATTGCGCGATGCATACGTATCGCGCGGCGGAAATTGATGACTGGCGGGAATTTCTCGGCGTAACCAGCAAACGGCACGATCATCAGCGCAAATATCCGGTGAAACTCACGCAACCCGAACATCCGATTTTACAAGGCATCGCCACCAACTGGGTCACGCCAATGGACGAGCTGTACATCATCGAAAAAGTCTGGCCACAAACGGAAATTCTCGCGACGTCCGTCAGCGAACGCGATGGCAAAGCGCATCCGGTGATTTGGACGCATCAGTACGGTAAGGCACGCGTTTTCGGCACGACGTTCGGACACTCCGATGAAATGTGGCGCGATGAAAACTTTCTCAAGCTCGTCACGCGCGGCACGCTCTGGGCCGCCGGACAATCGGACACTCAGAGCAACTCTCGAAAATAGTTTTCGCTCGCGACCTCTTTGCTGGACACGGCGCGACGACGCTTCGTCCTCGATTTCAATTCCCCGCGCTGGACGCCAGTTTCGGCGCCGCTGGTCGCAACGCTTTTTGACCTTTACGTGCGAAATCGATTGCTTCGCCGAGAATTCGCGCGGCTTCCTGCGGCGCATGGAAGCCCATGGAATTTTCGGCTTCCACGTAATCCACGTAGAACTGTGCTTTGCGTTGGAAATCGCGCGCGACGTTAAGCACTTCTTCGGATTGCCCGGCTTCCTTCGCCGCTTTGATATCCGCAATCAAATCCACCAATGCATCCATTGCCAAATCGCGCATCCGGTAGGTGCGGCTTTGAATCGTATGCACGCGCTCCCGTAATTCTTCTTCCGGCCATTTGTGACACGTCTGACAGGCTTTGTTGATGTTGAGCAACGGACTGCGCACGTGATGATCACTCACCTTGTGAGCACCAACCCGAGTGTAAGGCATGTGACAATCCGCGCACGCGACGCCCGACCGCGCGTGAATACCCTGATTCCACATTTCAAACTCCGGATGTTGCGCCTTCAATGTCGGTGCGCCGGTTTCCGCATGCGTCCAATCCTTGAATCCCGCTTCGTCGTAATACGCCAGAATGTTTTCTACTTTGATTCCTTTGTGCCACGGGAACGTGAGCCGCTTTTCGTCGCCTTTGAAATAATATTCCACGTGACATTGTGCGCAGACGTAGGAACGCATTTCCTGCCGCGTGGCCATGGTGTTCACGTCATAATCGTTCACGCCTTGCGATGCTTTGAGATTTTTGATGCCTTCCATGAAAGCGGGTCGGGTAATCCGTAACGCCATCGTCTGGGAATCGTGACAATCAATACACGCCACCGGATGCTCGACCAGCTTGCGTGCTTCCGCGTACGGCAACGCATTTATCTTTTCGAAACCTTTGACTACATCGCCGTCGCCGGCATTTTTCATCGCGACATAAGTTGACGCGTGACAATTCATGCACGCGCCCGGTTGCGGTTTCGTCTGCCGCTGCGTGAACGTCTGGTCATCCAACATGTAGGCGTGACCGCGTTCTTCGCGAAAATCAATCGCGAACGCATATCCTGCCCACATCGTTTTCAAACGCGGATCTTCTTCGAGTTTGGACTGCGCCACGATAGAGCGCGGATCGGCTTCAGTTGGCGTCCGAGGCAACGCTTCGCTGCCGCCGAAACGCGTGCGCACCTGATCCACCGTGCGCCGATACGCGTCATACTGCACCGGAAAATTCTTTCCCCAGATCTCAGGATCGCTCGTGTCATCAGTCAATTCCACCACACGGAAAAACGGATTCTTCGCCTCCTGCTTGTGTTCCATAATGTTCACCAACAACGCCAGACCACCAATCGCCACCAACGCAGCGACGGCCACCGCCAGACCGAATTTCAAAACCTGTCCGCCGAACTGCTGGTGTAAATTCCGGCTGCGAGAATAGTTTTTTGTTTTCATGAGCAATCAATGCATGTGTCCAACATCGCGATGACAGCGAATACAGGAAGTTTCATCCGAAGCTGAATGTTCCTTCAGTGGGCCTTCGATAGTTTCCACGATGCTTGCGTGACATTTGCGGCAGGCATCGTTGGCAATCTTGCGATTTCGCTCCGTGATCTGAATCGGATCGGGATAATCGCCAGTGGTAAAATAGAACGAATGCCAAAAACCGTTCAGCGCCTTCGTGGAATATTTGCCGACAAAATCGTCCGGCGCATGGCAATCATTGCAGACCGCTACACTGCGATGACTTGATTTGAGCCAGCCATCGTATTGGTCCTGCATGATATGACAATTCACACACGCCTGCGGATCGTTGGTCAGATACGACGCGCCCTTCGCATAGATAAAGGTATAAGCCCCCACGCCCAGCGCGAGGCCCAGAGTGCCGCCCAACACAATTCCTGCGACAGTTGCGCGTTTCATTGAGGGAAAGTTTGCTGTCGCTAAGTAACCACGGAATCCTGAATTCGTAAAACGTTGATTTACGTCAAATTTTTTACCTGCAAATCTGCTGGGTGATTCGCCCCGAACACTTGACCTGAGTCAAAGCACCTTCACTTCACAACTGCTTTACTGCGGGCATGGATGAATCAACCAATTCAACCGGCGCAGTGATTGATCTGGACCTGCGCAGTTTTGAACCGCCGCAACCGCTGCTGAAAACGCTCGAAGCCGTCGCCACGCTGCCAGCCGGAGCGACGTTGCGAATTCACACGCGCTGGCGTCCCGCGCTGTTGTACGCGGAACTGGAAAAACGAGGATTCATCGGCACATCCAAGGAGCAAACTGATGGAAGCTGCATTACCGAGATCCGTCGCGCTTGAGGAACGTCGTGTTCCTGGCCGCCCCAAACCCGGCTTAACGTCACCCGGCACGACCGTTCGCGCCACCGCGACTTCGGTCAGTCTGCCGCTGCGCTTCATGCTCACCGGCCTGATGGCGTTTGTCGTGAGCGTCGGATGGATTTTCATCAAACCGTCCATTCTCGCAACCTATCATTACAACCAATACGTCATCGCTGCGACTCATCTTGTCGTGCTCGGCTTCGTTTGCACGGTCGTGATGGGCGCGATGTATCAACTCGTACCCGTCGCATTGGAAACAAAATTATACTCCGAGCGACTCGCGAAATGGCAATTCATTATCCACGTCATCAGCTTCACCGGCATGGTCTGGATGTTCAACGTCTGGAACATGAAACACGTCGGGCATTTCGGTTCGGGTTTGGCGCTGGGCGTGGGATTGTTCGTTTACAACATGGCGCGAACGCTCTGGCGCGTGCCGAAATGGAATCTCGTCGCGACCGCCATCACCGCCGCGCTGGTCTGGTTCTCTCTGACTATTTTCGCCGGCCTCGCCATCGCCACCGCCAAATGCGCGTATGAAGCCACCGAAGGTCTGGCCACCGCCGACGGCGTGAAAGAGATGATCAACGGTCTGCAAATGGTCGCGAGCGTCGTCTCGCGCTTTGACGCCATCGGCGCGATGCACGCTCACGCGCATCTCGGCGTGGTGGGATTCTTCGTGCTGCTGATTGTCGGCGTCTCGTATCGGCTCGTTCCGATGTTCATGCTGACAGAGCTCCAGAGTAAACGTCGCGCCACCATTTCAGTATTGCTGCTGAACATCGGTCTCGCGGGTTCGGTGGTAACAATTCTCCTGCGTAGCGATTGGAAACCTGTATTCGCGACCGTAGCCGTTGCCGGTTTAGCTGTGTTTGGTTGGGAACTGCGCGCCATGCTTCGCGCTCGCAAACGCCCCGTGCTCGATTGGGGATTGAAAAGTTTTCTCGTCGCAGTGGGAATGCTGATTCCCGTTTGCGCCCTCGCGCTGGTGTTGTCGTGGCCGCGTCTGCCGATGAATCAATTCTTCAGCCTGCTCGAAAATGTTTATGGTTTCCTCGGATTGTTCGGCGTCGTGGCGCTCGCCATTCTCGGCATGTTGCACAAAATTCTGCCGTTCCTCGTCTGGTTCGGCGTTTACAGTCCGCACGTCGGTCGCGCGCAACTGCCACTCACAACGCAGATGGTTTCCGAACGCGCCCAACGAATCGGCCTCATCACCTATCTCGTCGGACTCGCAATCATCTCAATCGCCATCTTACGTGAAAACGAACTCGGATTACGCATCGGTGCCGTGGCCTTGTTCACGAGCCTGCTGTGCTTCGGTTGGAACGTCGTCCAGGTCTTCTCACACTTTCGTCGCCCCCAAATCAAACCACTTTCAACTGATGGAGGTAAGGCGCGCCACTCCGTGCGCACCGATGAAGAATCGCCGGTGAGCGGCGGGCAAAGGACCGCCTGCTCTACCACTAAATAATTAATTGCTATGACCAGCGAACTTTTGCCCGAAGCAGCCGTACTCGACGCCTTACGCCAGGTAATTGACCCGGAAATCGGCATGAACATCGTGGACCTCGGTTTGATTTACGACATTCGCATCAACGGCTCTGAAGTGAGCGTTGCGATGACTTTGACTTCCGCCGGTTGCCCTATGAGCGAAAGCCTGCGGCGCGGCGCCGAGTGCGCTTTGCTTGATCATCCGGCCATCTCGGCCGCGCAGGTTGAACTCGTGTTCGACCCGCCCTGGCATCCGGGAATGATTTCCAGCGACGGTCGATGACCGCCGGGAAAATGAAACAATCGGCGCTCGTAGAGCGTCGCGACACTAAAACGAAAACATGAACACCAATATCGAAACTGAAAATCTTATCGGTCCAGACCGCGTCATGGATGTGCGTCCCATCCCCTGCACCATCAAACACGGATTGATCATCCGCACCTGGCTGGAGTTGCCGGTCAACGACCATTTCGTTCTGCTGAACGATCACGATCCCGTGCCGTTGTTCTATCAGTTTTCCGCGCAGTGGCCCGGCGCATTCACGTGGGAACACCTCGTCAAAGGGCCGGAAGAGTTTCGCGTCAAAATCACCAAGCTGCGCGCTGTTGTTGATGCGGAACAGATTGTTCCCGGCAGTTGTGGTCATCATTGATGCCATCGGTAGCAGGATGCTTCTGAGCTTCTGAACAACACCCTGCTCTGCCCCGCCGCCGCACGGTTCATGCCTGACCTGTGCGGCGGTTTTGATTTGAGTCAAAGAATTCTCACCCGCTGGCAACTCGCAAAAACATGACCTTGGTCAAGGTTGCGCTTCCCGACCCGAGCTACGGTCAACGCAGACGTTCGAAAATGAATTCGTGCAACGCCACCAAAACATGAAACGAAATATTCTGAAACTACTAGGCGCCGTCGCCGTCGCTGCGCTGTTCACCAATGTGTTGACCGCCTCTGAAGCACCGGTTGTCGCCACCGGCAAAAAAGTGATCGATCCCGAAGTGCAAGGCGAAGAAATCGCCGTTCTCACTCAGGCGCCAAACGTGCCACCGCCCATCACGCGCAAGCATCCGACAAAAGTGATCGTGCATCTCGAAGTGCGCGAACTCACCAAACGTCTCGCCGACGGGGTCGAATATGTCTTCTGGACGTTCGGCGGCGACGTCCCTGGCAGCTTCATCCGGATTCGCGAAGGCGATCAGGTGGAGTTTCACCTGAACAACCATCAGGACAGCAAAATGCCGCACAATATTGATTTGCACGCGGTCACCGGACCGGGCGGCGGCGCAGCCTCGTCATTCACCGCGCCGGGACATTCATCGCAATTTTCCTTCAAGGCACTGAATCCCGGACTTTACGTCTATCACTGCGCAACCGCACCCGTAGGTTTGCACGTCGCCAATGGCATGTATGGGTTGATTCTCGTCGAACCGAAGGAAGGTCTGCCGCCGGCGGATCGCGAGTATTACATCATGCAAGGCGACTTTTACACATCGGGCAAATACGGCGAGGAAGGATTGCAACAGTTCGACATGAACAAGGCGATTGATGAGCGACCGACTTATGTGGTGTTCAATGGCGCGGTCGGCTCGTTGGTCGGCGATAAAGCGATTACCGCAAAAGTCGGCGAGCGCGTGCGGTTGTTTGTTGGTAACGGTGGACCGAATCTTGTCTCCTCATTCCACGTCATCGGCGAAATTTTCGACAACGTCTATCAGGAAGGCGGCGTGTTGGCGTCGCAGAAACAAGTGCAAACCACGCTGATTCCGGCGGGCGGTTCGGCCATTGTAGATTTCAAAGTCGAAGTGCCGGGAACTTACGTCCTCGTGGATCATTCGCTGTTCCGCGCCTTCAACAAAGGCGCCATCGCCATGTTGAAAGTTGAAGGACCGGAGAATCAGGTCGTTTATTCCGGCAAAGAAGTGGACGCCGTGTATATCGGTCAGGCGGCCGCGGGTGGCGATTCAGAGAAACGCGTCGCCGAACTCAAAGCGGAAGTCGCGGCGGAGATTAAAGGCAATCCGAAGATCGCCACCCTGACGAAGGAGATTCAAATCGAGAAAGGCAAAGGCGTTTATACACAAACCTGCTTCGTTTGCCATCAACCCGAAGGACAAGGCGTGGCTGGTCAGATTCCACCGCTCGCCAAGTCGGATTATCTCAAACGACTCAACAACGAAGAAGCCATTCGTCTCGTGCTTGCCGGAATGTCCGGCGAAGTCACCGTGAACGGCAAAACCTACAACGGCACGATGACGCCGCTGAGCTACTTGTCCGACGATCAAATCGCCAACGTGCTGACTTACGTGCGAAACAGTTTCGGTAACGAAGGCGATATCGTCACGGCAGTCGAAGTGAAACAGGTGCGCGCGACCGTCACGCCACCAGCGGCGAATCAATTCGAGTAACCTGAACCGGAAACGAACATGAAACCCATCCGCATTATTGTTGGCATCGCCATGGCAGCGGTCGTCGCGTGGAGCGGATGGGCTTCTGCGGCGTCGAATGCCCCCGTCGGAATGGTGGCCATCAGCGGCGGAGTGTTTAAGCCGATGTTTCGCTCCACCGCCGATTTAAACGAGGTGACGGTGAAACCGTTTTATCTCGATACGCTGCCGGTGACGAACGGGGAATTTCTGGAATTCGTGCGCGCGAATCCGCGTTGGCAACGGTCGAGCGTAAAGCGGCTCTTTGCGGATCAAACTTATCTCAAACATTGGGCGGGTGATTTGGAATTAGGAACGAATATCTCCGCGAACGCGCCGGTAACGTTTGTGTCGTGGTTCGCAGCGAAGGCTTACGCGCAATGGTGCGGCAAGCGATTGCCGACGGCGGCGGAGTGGGAATTCGTGGCCGCCGCGAGCAGCACGCGACCGGATGGCGAAAATGATCCTGAGTTCAATCGCACAATTGTGAACTGGTATTCCACCGCCAACCCGACGCGACTGCCGGACGTCGGATCGCGCGCGGCAAATTATTGGGGCGTGCACGATCTGCATGGTTTGATTTGGGAATGGGTGGCGGATTTCAACACGACGATGGTCACTGGCGATTCGCGTGGTGACACCGGATTGGAACGACAACTTTTTTGCGGCAGCGGCGCGGCCACCGCACGCGACGTCAGCAACTACACCGCGTTCATGCGCTACGGTTTTCGCAGCAGTCTCAAGGCGGATTATTGCATCCATAATCTGGGATTCCGCTGCGCTAAAGATTTATGAAAACGACCAAATCGACCGGAAGCACCGAGTTCCAACGCCCAAGCTCCAGAGAAATCTCAAGCGCCAATTTTAAAACATCCCCGGCGCGACGTTTGAGATTTGGAAGTTCGAGCTTCTCCGGAATTTGGATGTTGGTCATTGGAACTTTTTTACTCATTACCAACCAATTTTCCTACGCCGGCGGTTCGTGTTGTGCGAAAGCTGAACCCGCCGCCGCGCCGCTCAGCGATAAATCGCTTTATCAAATCGAATCGTCGTGGACGACCGATGCCGGTCAATCAATCAAGCTGGCGGAGTTGAAAGGTCGGCCACAAGTCGTCGTGATGTTTTTCGCCACGTGCCGATATGCCTGCCCGATTCTCGTGCATGATTTGACGCGCATTGAAGCCGCATTGAAGCCGGAGCTGCGCAACAAGGTGGGATTCACGTTGGTGACGTTCGACACAAAACGCGACACGCCCGCGGAACTGGCGAAGTTTCGCGAAATGCGCAATCTACCGGCGAATTGGACGCTCCTGCACGGCGCAGATGATGACGTGCTGGAACTGGCCGCGTTGCTCGGCGTGAAATACAAACAGGAAGCTGACGGTCAATTCGCCCATTCCAATCTGATCACCGTGTTGAACGCTGACGGAGAAATTACATTGCAACTCGTCGGGCTCGGGGTGGACATTACGGCTGCCGTGCGCGAGTTGGAAAAATCACTGACAAACTGATATGCCTCCACTGAATAAATTCAAACGCTTCGATGTGCGCAGCCTGTTACGTCAAGGGATCGAACCTTTTCCGCAAATTTTCGAAAAAGCACAGGCGCTCGGAGCAGACGATGGATTGATTGTTATCGCTCCATTTCTGCCGGCACCGCTGGTCGAGCGATTGGCCGGCGAAGGCTTTCAATCGAAAGTCGAACGCGGACAGGGCTCGGATTGGCTGGTTTACTTTTGGCGTGATGAGGTTTAATTCAACGCCATGACCAACCCACTGGCGGAATTCAAAACGATCGCGCTGATCAACACGCTGCGCAGTTGCCAGCTCTTCACCGGATTACCTCAGGCGGATTTGCAGCAGGTCGCCGCCGTAACCATTTTGAAATCGCTGGAGAAAGACGAGTATCTCTTTCACGAGGGCGACCCCGCCATCGGTTTCTACATCGTGCAACGCGGCGCAGTGAATGTGCATCGCGTCAACGCCGCGGGCAAAGAGCAGATCATCCACGTGTTTCGCACCGGCGAATCGTTTGCCGAAGTGGCGTTGGCGTCGCCGACCGGTTATCCGGCGGACGCGCGCGCGCTCGAACCGACGCAGGTGTTGCTGGTGCAAAAGGAAGGAATTTTGGCGTTGCTCAAACGACAACCCGAACTGGCGCTGCGCATGTTGGGTTCAATGAGTTCGCATCTGCGCGTGCTGGTCGGACAACTCGAAGATCTCACGCTCAAAGATGTCGAAACGCGTTTAGCAAACTGGTTGGTGAAACGTTGTCCCGATCCGGCAAGCGATAAACCGGCGACGATTGAACTGAAAATGACCAAGCGTGTCTTAGCCGCAGAACTGGGCACGGTCAGCGAAACGTTTTCGCGTACGCTGGCGAAGTTTCGCGAGCAAAAGTTGATTACCGTGAAAGGTCGAACCGTAACGGTGCTGGCGCCAAACCGATTGGCCGAGCTGTTGCGCCGGAATCTCGGCGAGTGACCGCGCGATCTCTTGATCTTCGTCAAGGCGCACGGCCACGACGGAAGTTAGTTTGGGCGCATGGCTGAACAACCATTAATCGTCGCCGGTCAGGAGAAAATCATCTCCCTCGCCACCGAAACTCAATTCGCCAGCAATGGCATCGTCAGTCGAACGCTGTTACGCACCGAAAACATGCGCGTCATCTTATTCGGCTTCAGCGCCGGCCAGGAATTGACCGAACACACTTCAACTCAGCACGCCCTGGTGCAGGTGCTCAGCGGCGAATGCGATTTCAGCCTCGGCGATCAATGGCATCACTTAAAAGCCGGCGACCTTCTTTACATGCCGCCCAACCTGCGTCATGCCGTGAAAGCGACGACGGATTTTTCCATGTTGCTTACGCTCTCCCGACCCGAAACGCAATTACCTCGCATGACCGCTTAGTTGCGATTAATTATCCGCACCCGGATTTTCACATTACGCGGACGGAAAAGTGCGGTTTTAGTTCGCGGTGTCGCTGCTTTCGCTCCAGAATTTGGCAAGACGCAAAATACGATGATAGAATGCCAACCGTGAGGCGGCTTAACAGTGGCGTCCCACCGATTATCTAATTGTCCGTGCAAGGACACTGAATAACGACTTACTGACATGCAGACATCGAACCCGTCCGCAACTCCAGGGATTGAATCAGCCCACGATATTTTCCATCACTCACGCAAACTTCCGCTCGACGCGATTTTTAAACCCAAATCCATTGCGTTGATTGGCGCGACGGAAAATCCCGGCAGCGTCGGCCGCACGGTGTTTCAAAATCTCGGCCGCGGCGGCTTTCAAGGCGTGGTTTATCCCGTAAACCCAAAACGCAATTCCGTTCTCAGCGTTAAAGCGTATCCGAGCATCAGTACGCTGCCGGAAAAAGTGGATCTCGCCGTCATCTGCACTCCGGCGAAAACCGTCCCCGGCTTAATCAAAGAATGCGTCAAACAGGAAGTTCCCGGCGCAATCATCATCAGCGCGGGATTCAAGGAAACCGGTCCGGAAGGCGTCGCGCTCGAACGACAGATTCTCGCGGACGCGCGCGCTGGCGGTATGCGGATTGTCGGCCCGAACTGTCTCGGCGTCATGATGCCGCATCTCGGTCTCAACGCCACGTTCGCCACCACCATCGCCCGCCCCGGTAATGTCGCTTTCCTCAGTCAAAGCGGCGCGCTCTGCACCGCAGTGCTCGATTGGTCACTCAAGGAAAACGTCGGTTTCAGCACGTTCACGTCGCTCGGCTCAATGCTCGATGTCGGTTGGGGTGATCTCATTTATTATCTCGGCGACGATCCGCACACCAAAAGCATCGTTATCTACATGGAAACGATCGGTGACGCGCGGAAGTTTCTCTCCGCCGCACGTGAAGTCGCATTGACCAAACCCATCATCGTCATCAAACCCGGTCGCACTGCCGGAGCTGCCAAAGCCGCCGCGTCGCATACCGGTTCGCTCACAGGCAGCGATGACGTGCTCGATGCGGCTTTCAAACGCTGTGGCGTGCTGCGCGTGAACGACATCTCGGACCTGTTTTACATGTCCGAAGTGCTCGGTCGCCAACCGCGCCCGAAAGGCAATCGCCTCACGATGATTACCAATGCCGGCGGTCCGGGCGTGCTCGCAACCGATGCATTAATCATGAGTGGCGGTGCACTTGCAGAAGTTTCCAAAGGCACGATTGAAGAGTTGAACAAAATTCTTCCCGCCGCGTGGTCGCATAATAATCCGATTGATGTACTCGGCGACGCCAGCGCGGATGTTTATGCGAAGACGTTGGAAATCGCCGGGCGCGATCCCAACAGCGATGGCTTGCTGGTCATTCTTACGCCGCAAGCAATGACCGACTGCACGGGCACGGCTGAAAAGCTGGAAGCGTTTGGTCACATCGAAGGCAAGCCCGTGCTCGCGAGCTGGATGGGCGGCACAGATGTCGCCGCCGGCGAAGCCATTCTCAATGCAGCCGGCATTCCAACTTTCCCGTATCCGGATACGGCGGCCCGGGCGTTCACGAAGATGTACCAATACGCGGAAAACATCCGCGCCCTCTACGAAACGCCCGTTCCGTCCGCCGATCCCGACGACCTCGAATCCGGTCGCGCCAAAGCCCGCGCGTTGATTGATGCGGTCAAACAAAGCGGACGCACGATTCTCACCGAAGCGGAATCGAAGGAATTACTCGGCTGCTACAAAATTCCCACGGTCGTTACCGAAATCGCCAAAACCGAAAGCGAAGCGGTGAAGCTCGCGAATCAAATCGGTTATCCCATCGTGCTGAAGTTGTATTCCGAAACCATCACGCACAAAACCGATGTCGGCGGCGTGCAGTTGAATCTCAAGGATGAGACGGAAGTAAAACGCGCGTTCAAAGCCATCAAGTCCGCGTGCGTGGAAAAAGCCGGCGCGCAACATTTCCAGGGCGTCACGGTGCAGAAAATGATCAAGCTCAGCGAGGGTTACGAACTTATCCTCGGCAGCAGCATTGATCCGCAATTCGGCCCGGTGTTGCTCTTCGGCATGGGCGGTCAACTCGTCGAAGTGTTCAAGGATAAAGCCCTCGGGCTGCCGCCGCTCAACACCACGCTCGCCCGTCGCATGATGGAGACCACGAAAATCTATCAGGCGCTCAAAGGCGTGCGCGGACGCAAATCTGTCAATCTCGGTGCGCTCGAAAAACTCATGGTCGGCTTCAGTCAACTCGTCGCTGAACAGAAGTGGATCAAGGAAATTGATATCAATCCGCTGTTCGCCTCCGCCGACGAACTCGTCACGCTCGACGCCCGCGTCATTCTGCATGACCCGAAAACTGCGGAAGCGGATTTGCCGAAACTCGCGATTCGTCCGTATCCGACCAAATACGTTTCGCGCTGGAAGATGAAAAACGGCACGAGCGTCACGATTCGCCCGATTCGCCCCGAAGATGAACCGCTGTTGGTAAAATTCCATCAGACGCTCTCGCCCGAAAGCGTTTATCTGCGTTACTTCAATCAGTTGAAGCTCGACGAACGCATCGCGCACGAACGCCTCGTCCGCATTTGCTTCAACGACTACGACCGCGAAATGGCGTTAGTCGCGGAGTTGAAACCCAAAGGGGGCGAGAATGAAATCCTCGGCGTCGGTCGCCTCACCAAAGATCGCGGCTTGAACGAAGCGGAGTTCGCGTTGCTCATCAACGATAAATGGCAGAAACAGGGCCTGGGCACTGAACTGCTCAAGCGCCTGTTGCAAATCGCCGAAAACGAAAAACTCACGCGCGTCACCGCCGAAATTCTTGCCGACAACCATGGCATGAAAACCATCGTCAACAAACTCGGCTTCACCGTGACGAACATTCCGGGCAGCGCCGATGTGATGGCGGAATTCCGCATCAAAAAACCCGAAGCGAGTTAAGCGCGACGTTTAAGCCGCTGGCATCTGTCGCAATTCCTCGCGCGTGAGTTGAATCAGCGGACGAATCGTCGCGGCATCGAACTGAAATCTGCATCCGGCCGTTGCGAAAAGTTCCGGCAACGGTCGCGAGCCGCCGAGCGCCAGCGCGGTTTTGTAATCGCGCAACGCCTTCGCCTTGTCGCGCTTTGAATTCGCCCACACCTGCAATGCGCCGAGTTGCGCGATGCCGTATTCGATGTAGTAAAACGGATAGAGGAAAATGTGCAGTTGCCGATGCCACAAATGCGCGCGCGCCTCTTCGTAGCCGCTCCAGTCCACATCGCCCGCAAACCGGTCCATTAACTGATTCCACGCCGCCGCTCGTTCCGCTCGCGTGTGCCCCGGATGCGTGTATATCCAATGTTGAAACGCATCCACAGTCGCAATCCAGGCGAGCACGCCGATGATGCCCTCCAGATGCGTGCGACGTGCGCGTTGGCCATCGGCAGGAGAATAGAATTCCTCGATAAATTCATTGCCAAGCAATTCCATGCTCATGGACGCGACTTCGCAGAATTCAATCGGCGCATGGCGATACGACAGCACATCTTCGTCGCGCGTTGCCAGCGCATGAAACGCGTGACCGGCTTCGTGCAGAATTGTTTCCACATCGCGTTGTTGCCCGACCGCGTTCATGAAAATAAACGGCAACCGCGCTTCGTTGAGTGTGGATTGATAACCGCCCGGCGCTTTGCCTTTGCGATTGGCCAGATCGAGCAACTTCAAATCCTGCATCTGTTGAAAACCGGCAGCGAGTTCGCGATCGAGTTGATCAAAAATTTTCTGCGTCCGCGTTACCATGTCCTCAACTTTTTCAAACGGCTTGAGCGGCGGTCGGTTCAGCGGATCCACAGCCATGTCCCACGGACGTAATTTTTCCAGACCGAGTTGCTGCCGACGTTGTGCCTGCAACTCACGAATCGCCGGAACGACTTCTGTCGCGACCGCTTCATGAAATTTCACGCAATCTTCCGGCGTGTAATCGAATCGTCCTTTGGCGCGGAACGCGTAATCGCGGTAATTGCTGAATCCGGCATTCTTCGCAATCTGCTCACGCAATTTCACGAGTTGATCGAACTGCTCTTCAAACTTATCGCGTTCGGCGAGGCGACGTTTCGCGACAAGTTCCCATGCTTCCTGTCGCAAGGCGCGATCCGGTTCTTCCAGGTATTTGCCCATCGCGATCAACGTTTTCTCCTCGCCGCGGAATTGCACAGTGAGCGCGCCGCTGAGCTTCTGATATTGCTGCCCGACTTTCGCCTCCTCCGTTTCCAGCGCGACGTTCTCCTCGCGAAACAATTCCACGTGATTTTTCACATCGCGCAAAAACACGTCGTAACGCGGCTTCGGCAGATCGTTGGCGAGCGGATGTTCGATTAACAATTTCTCCAATTTGAACTGACGCGATTTGAGTTGCGGTTCGACGTGTTCGACAAAATGCAGATACGCCTTCTCCGCATCGGCGTTGTCCGTGTGACACGTCATCGCGATGTAGCGACGCGACGATTCTTCATCCAGCGCCGCGCTGAGTTCGCCCCACGCCAACAACCACGCTTCGAGATCGGCCACTGATTTTACGGTCGCGAGCCGGACTTCGAGTTGATCAAACAGCGGTGCAATCTTTGACCAGTCGCCGAGGTCTAATTGTTCCGGCACGAACTGGCGCGGTTTGTAGGCGGGCAACGAACCAAATGGTAATAAATTCATGCGGCCAAAATAGGCGACGAACCGCGCCGGCTCGAATCATATTTTTGGGCAAACCGCAGCGCGAAAATTTCTTTCGCTC